>NZ_JAAQRC020000003.1 GCF_019216885.1 Methylobacterium sp. SyP6R
CCTTCAGGGTGTAGAGCCGATCGTTGAGCTTCATGATGAGGCTAGATGCCACTTGCGGATCGGGTTCGGCGTCAGGTCTTTCGTAATGAACGAGGACGAGGATTGAAGCGTCACCGTCCGAATCTTCGGCGTCCACGACCTCGACCGTCTTGATACCGAAGCGGCCTAATTCTTCGAGAACGATCGCATTGATCGCATCCAGCACTTCGGCGGAGATTTCCGTGTCGCTCATGAACGAGCCATACCACTCGCGCCGTCGCTCTTATATCCCTGATCGACATAGGCAAGGTCCATGCGGCCACGGGTGGTCTCGTGCATGGCTTCAGCCAGCGCCGCGACGGCGGAGCGGTCACCGATGTCGGCGGGTGTGACGTGTAGCGCCTTGGATCCGTCCGAGTATATCGACGGCCGCGTGCAGCTTCGAGCCGCGGGTGCGTTTGTGGCCATCCCAAGAGGCGCAAGTCCCGCTCTCGAACTTCAAGCGCGAGATGCGGCGGTCGAGCATGACGGCCGAGGCCCCGTCAGCCCGACCCAAGACCAGGCGCAACACGGCCCGCAGATCGTAGACCACGCTCTCAAAGCAGCCAACCCGCAGCCAGCATTGAGATTAATCGTATGCACTATGCGAGGGCGGCAGGTTAGGAGACATAGCGCAGCATCCCACACTATTGCGAACGACGTACCGCAGCCCGTTGAACACCTCCCGCAAGCCGTGATCGCGATAGTATCCTGCGTCTGAAGTTCGTAGCAAAGGCGTCGTCTCTGGCTCAGCTTCGCGTGCTCTCAGGCAGAAGCGTTTGACGCTGGCGAAGATGGCGTCGGCCGACTTCATCCACCGGAGCGGTTTCGGACGCGCGGGCTCCATTCGAAGCGGTGATGATACGATTTCGCCACATCTCATCTTTTCAATTCGATGCAGCACTGATACTAGCAAGGGCTTGCCTCGCGCTCGTAATGCAGCATGACATTACGTTTGATTCGCTCACAGAGAAAATAATTGCATGAAGCGCCCTATCTCGAAAGATTAACTCTCGCATTTTCGCGTCCAAGTGATATCTTTTGTAGAAAGTAAGAATTTTGACGATCGGAGTTTTGCGCAATTGCCATCGTTCGGATTGACCTTCCTCTCTCGTTCAGCCCTGCGCGAAGCCGAACAACTGATGCTCGGCGAGACCGCCGGCGTACGGGATGAGGTAGGCTTTCTCGTTGTCCACCAGCGCTATGCGGATCGCTTCTTTCCGGGCACCTCGGTGCTCCATACGCGACTGCGCTACTCCCTGTTCATTCCGTGGATCCTCGAACGCTTGAAGGTACGCGGCGAGGGGGGCGCCACGTTCACGGATGCATTGCGCCGGGAGGAAATCGCTTTGGCCGAACGGCTGAAGGCTGAGAAATACGGGGTGATCGGCCGTCTGACGCTCCCGGAGGCCAGCAGCCAGCCGCCCTCCTACAGCTATTGGACGGCACTCTCGACCTGGGGGCTCATCGACCTCAAGCCGAGCGGCCGCGTCTGGAGCCGTGTCGAGCTCGGCGCGCTCGCCGCCGCGGCTCGCGGGCGTGCCCTGAAGGACGACGACGGCAGGCCGCTCGCGGAAGCGGTGTGGCCTGTGGCCGAACTTCCGCCGGCTCCCGACAACTGGGATTCCGGCGCGCCCCTTGGGTTCGATCTGCTACCGCGCGAGAAACACCACCTCGCCAAGCTGCTCCGCGCGGTTCGCTGCCCGAGGACCGAAGCACCTTCCCTGCTCGCGAGGCTGGTCGGGCATTCCGTCTCTGATGCCGGTTCGTGCTGGGATCAGGTGATCCTCGACCTCGCCGGCGAACACCGTCCCGCCCTCCTGCGGGCCGGGCGGGCCGCCTCGCTCGCCGCGATCGGGCGAGGGGCTTACGCCGCCCTGGTGGAGGTCCAGAAGGAGCGCGACGGTCGCACCGCGGGTCATCGCCACCGCGACGCTCTCGCGGAGGTCCTGACGCGTCATGCCGATTGGGCCTCGGGGCTCGACCCGGACGATCTCGTCGCCGATCTGCAACCCGACCTGCCCGGCCGGGTCGAGGAGGTGCTGCGTCGAACGATGGCCTGGATCCGCGGCGGCGGGACGCAGGTCTCGCACCTGCTCGGGGCCTATCGCCGGGCGGAGATCCAGCGCAAGGGCCCGAGGGCGCGGCTGGCCGAGGAGCAGCGGGGCGTCGACCGGCGCATCGAATGGGACGCCGCCAAGCACCCGTCGCCTGAGCCGCTCCATTATCGATGGGATCGCGTGCGGCTGATGATGCGGGACCTCGAGGCCGCATGAGCACGTCCCGCCCGTGGAGGGGACAGCCCTATCTGGACGAGCTGAGGCCAGCACCGGGGTGGGACGTCGACCTCGCGCTGTTCGCGACTTACTCGCTCGATCTTTCGGCGCTCGGCGCGGCGCTGCTGGCGCTCTGCGGACGCAATGACGGCAACGGCAGCGGATCCATCGCGGATTTCGCACAAGCCGTCGAGGCGCTCCGCGGCCGGGCCCGATTCATGGTTCAGCGCGGCAGGATCGCCCGCCCGTCGAGGCTGCCCGTGCTCGCCGGCATCCTCGACCAGTTCGTCGTCGAGATCCCTTACGACGAGGAGCGTCGGAGCTGGCATCCGAAGGCGGCGCTCGTTCGCTACGCCTGCGATCGGGGCACGATGTGGCGTCTCTGGCTCGGCAGCCGCAACCTGACGCGTTCGGCCGACCTTGATGTGGGGCTGCTCCTGGAGAGCACGACGGGGCGGCGCAAGGGCGGGCGCCGCGTCGCGGGCATCGGCACGGTTGGGCAATTGCTCGCGGGACGATCCGGCCTCCCCGACCTGAACGTCGATGCGGTCGTCGTGGAACTCGAGGCCGCGCGCTGGCTCTCGCCGGAAGGCGTGGAGGTAACCCGGATCGACGTCGCCGACGAGGGCGCCGGGATGCGGCAGGCGCCTGCGCAAGGGTCCTTCGACGCGATCACCGTGGTGTCGCCCTTCCTCGACGCGACGTTCCTGCGACGGGTCGGCGCGTGGGGCGATGAGGGGACGCGACGGACGCTGGTGTCAACCCGGCAGGCGCTGACCGCCGCCGCGCAGGCGCGGAGTTCGCCGCTCCACCGGTTCGATCGCATCCTCGCCCTCGACGCGCCGATTCCGCCGTTGGACGTCGCCGACGACGCTGCATCGCCCGCTCCCCTCGACGATGCGGATCCTCAGACACCGTCGCTTCACGCCAAGCTCTTCTGTTTCGAGCGGAACGGCAAGGCCACGCTCCTTGTCGGCAGTGCCAACGCGACCTCGCGGGCCTGGGAGGGACGCAATGCCGAGCTGCTCGCGGAACTGACGGGTGGAGCGGCCCTCACCGAGGGGCTCGGCCATCTCACCGGATCGGCGTCGCCCGTCGCGTTCGCGGACCTGAAAGAGGCCCCGCCCGCGGAGCCGGGCCCCCGCGAGGCGCTCGAACTCCTCCGTCGGCGGCTCGTCGGCGCGTGGTCGCCGAGGCTCGTTCGCGACGGCCCGGCATTCGCCGTCGAGACCGACGCTCCGATCCCGCGGCTGCCGGACGGCGCACGCCTGCTGGCCGGTCTCGCCACGACGGACCTGTCGCCTTGGCCGGAGGGCGCGACGCGCCTCCCGCTGGGTGACGTCCCGGCAAGCCGACATACCGACCTGCTGCGGTGCGAGTTGCGCACCGACGCCGCCGCCGTCGGCTGGATGCAGCGGGCGCCCGTCTCGCCTCCGCTGGACTCGGACCGCGACGTCGTGGCGCTTTCCAGCCTGATGGGCTTCGGCGCGTTCCAGGCCTGGATGCGCCAGCTCCTGTCAGGCGACCTCGTGCGGGACGGCGGCAGACGGTGGGACCGGCATGACGGGCATGCCGACGAACCCGCCGATCGCCTCGGCGACCTCGAACTGCTGACCCTTGAGGACATCGTCGGGGCATGGGGGGCGGACAAGGCCCGGTTCCGCCGTGCAGATGCTCAGTTCGATCGGTACTGCGACGCACTGTCCGCACAGGATGGCTTACTCAGCGACGAGGAACTCGGAGCGCTCGGCGAATTGCGGGCGATCTGGCGATTGGCCCGGGAGCGCCTGCCGGCATGAGCGCGACCGCCAAGGCGTTCCAGGCCGCCACGGTACGCGCCGCTGTCGCGGCCCTGCGGCGAGAGGACGGGACGCGCCGGTTCCTGATCGCCGACGAGGTGGGGCTGGGCAAGACGCTGGTTGCCCGCGACGTCGTGGCCGCCCTCTCCTCGCGTCGCCGTCGACCGCTGATCGTCTTCTACGTGACGAGCGGCAGCAGGGTCGGCGACCAGAACAAGCGCGACCTGCTCACCTTTCTTCCCTCCGACGAGCGCAGGGCCGCCCTCTCCGGGGCCGATCGTCTGGGGCTGATCCCGTTCACGAAGCGCCCCGAGGGCAAAGTCCATCTCTATGCCTTCGCGCCGGAGACGTCATTCCCCGCTGCGGGCTCCCGCAGCAGCCCGGGGCGTGCCGTCGAGCGCGCCTTCGTGTCCAAGCTGCTCAAGGCCGCTCTGCCGCAGGTCCACCGCTCGCTGGGGACTGCGTTCTTCCAGCTGGCTGCGACCCGGAGCTGGCCGTCCGCGCTCAAGATGGCGAAGGCTACGATGCGCGCGGGTGTCGGCCGGCTCCCGCAGGCCTTCCGCAAGGCCCTCGAGGCGGAGTTCGCGCCGCTCGACGTCCGGGAGGCGGTGGTCGCCGCGAAGGGCAAGCCCCACGCGCTGATCGCGCGGTTCCGTCGCGCGCTCGCCGAGGCGAGCCTCGCGGCCAACCCGCCCGACCTCGTCATCCTCGATGAATTCCAGCGCTACTCCCGGCTGCTGTGGCCGGCGAAGGAGGATCGAATCGCGGCGCGGCTGCTCGGAGACGCGACGGCGCCGAACCGCAGGCCTGCCGCGCTGCTGCTGTCAGCGACGCCCTACCGCTCCTATGCCGAACGCTGGGAGGTGGGTCCGCAGGCGCAGCCGCACCGAGAACTCTTCGACGTCGTCTCGTTCCTGGGCGGAGACGAGGCGGGGCGCGCGACTGCCGCGGCCTTCGAGCGGTTCGGTGGGCAACTGAACGCGCTGGGGCGCCTGCCTGCGGGCGCGGACCATGCAAGGCCGCTCGCCGAGGCGAGGAACACCAAGGTCGGGATCGAAGCGCTGCTGCGGCCGTACATGTCGCGAACGGAACGGGCCGTGCACGACGATGGGGCAGAGGGCCCGCAGGACTCCACGGGCGTTGCCCTCGACGGACCCGATCTCGACGTCTACCGCCATTTTGCCGACCGGGTCGGCAACCGGTTCAAGACGAGCGCCATGGCCTACTGGCTGTCGGTCCCGCTGCCGGCGCAGGCCCTGGGGCAGAGTTACCAGATCTCCTGCAACGTGCACTTCGGCGTCCGAGCCGGGGTGCCGAAGGTGGTCTCCGGTCGCCTCTACTCGCCGTCGGCCGGTGGCTGGGGGAGCGCCAAGCTGCGCCGCCTCCACGAGATCGCCAATCCGGACGACCTCGCGCTGCCGTGGGTCCGGCCCTCTCTGCCCTGGTGGAGGCCTGCCGGGCCCTGGACCGGGCTCGCCGCGCGCAAGCTGCTCATCTTCAGCCGTTTTCGCGCGACGCCGCCGGCGCTGGCGTCGCTTACCAGCCTCGAGGTGGAGCGGCGACAATTCGGCCGGTCCGCGGCGAGCTACCGGAAGGCCTGGAGAACGCGCCGGCTCCAGCCCAAGCGTGGACAGGGCGCCACCGTCGCGCTGTTCCATCCCTCTCCGTTCCTGATCGGCGCGACCGACGTTCTCGTCGCGCCTGACGCGACGACGCCCGGTCGGGTCCGTGCCGCCGTGCGGCGCCAACTCGTTCGCGCCCTCAGCGGGTTGAAGATCACGATCGATGGCGGGGGACGTCGCGGTGCCGGACGCCACCGGCCGGGATGGGAGATTCTTGCGGCGATCGAACGCCTGGCCGGTCACGACGTGGCCGTCGGCAAGGCATGGAGCCCCCTGGCCGGCTGCGACAGGGCGCTCAAGGAACTCCTTGCCGAGCGCTCGCGCGCCCGGCCTCTCACCTGGGTCAGTCGCCGCGAACTCGACGACCTGGTCGCGATGGCGATGTCCGGACCGGCCGTCGCCCTCGGCCGCGCCTTGCTTCGCCACTATCCGGACGCACTTGGCCGGGGCCTGCCCGCGTTGACGAAGCTGTGCTGGTCCGGGCTGCGGACCTACCTCGACAACCCCGTGTTCTGGGCGCGCCTCGGCGAGGGAAAGCCGACGGAGACGCTGCAGCGGGCCGTTCTCGACGGTTGCTTCGAAAGCGTGATGGACGAGCATTTCTGGACGCGCAGCGCCAAAAAGGCCGGAGAGGAGCTCGCCGACGACCTCGGGGCGACGTTCGCGGCCCAGATCGGCTGGTTCACCTTCCGCAGCCTGAGCAATCGCGATGACGGTGTCCGCGTCCGATGCCATGCTGCAGTGCCCTTCGGTGGAGTCGAGGCCGAGCCGGCCGCCGGCGAACCTGCCCCCAACGAGCGTCCTCCCCGGAGCGAGGGCATACGGGCAGCATTCAACACGCCCTTCTGGCCGCACGTGCTCGCCACCACCTCCGTCGGCCAGGAGGGGCTGGACTTCCATACGTGGTGCGAGCGGATCGGCCACTGGGACCTGTGCTCCAGCCCCGTGGACCTGGAGCAGCGCGAGGGCCGCATCCAACGCTTTCGGGTCTGGTCGTACGCAAACGGCTGGGAGCGCAACTCGCGGCGGAGGGACGACGGGGCGGAGCCGCTGGAAAGTCACCGTGGACAGCGATCGCCGCAGAGGCCGAGCGCCGATTCGCGGACGCGTCCGGCCTCAGACCCTGGTGGACGCTTCCCGGCGCGGAGATCGAACGCCACCTGTTCGCACTGAAACGCAGCCGCGACATCCATCGCTATGCGCGGCTCTGCCGTCAGCGCTCGCTGTACAGGCTCGCGCTCGGCCAGCCCAGACAGCAGGAACTCGTCGAGATGCTCGACGCCAAGGATCCAAAGGTAGTCGCCGAACTTGGCCGTCTCGCGCTCGACCTGTCAGCCTATAATGCGGAGCGTGCGTTCGCTTCGTCAGTGGCTGGGGACGCCATGAGCCTGCCTGCCTTTCAGTGCGAGGTTCGCGCGCCCGAAGATCGTCGACGATAGGCTCCGTGGCTCTGCTGGGCGAGGGCACTTCCTTGTTCGGGACACCGAGTTTCCGGCGATGCCGCGGCACTCTGAAATTCAGGTCGCGCCCGCTGGTGCATGCAATCCATGACTCATTAATGATGTGAATCGCGCCTAGAATGAGTAATAAGTTCCATAACTAATCTTACGCGACTTGCATGTTTGGTCGCAAATTTTGATTGCCCAACTTGAGTCAAGCATGAAAAGCGCATTCCCCTATTTGGCGAAGTGCGGGAGTTTGCCATGAAGTTGGTCGTGATGAGCGAGCATGAGGTGCACCGGGTCGAGATGTTACAGGCGGCGCATGATGGGTCACTAAACCATGGATGCCGCTGCCCAGGCCTTGGGGATCAACTGGTGGTAGGCCTAACGGCTTGCCGATGCGTTCTTCCCGCGACCGCCACATCCAGCAGCGCGCTCACGGCGAGGTGCCTCTCAAGCGCGGTGGCGATCTCGTCGAGGGCCGCCTCGACCGAAGCGCCATGATCGATGCCGCCGCCCGCCACTCCGAACGGCGCAAGCCAGGCCGCGCGTTGTGCGGCGAGGCCGAAAAGACCATGGACGTAGGTGCCAGCGATGCGGCCGTCGGCACTCGTCGCCCCTTCTGGTCGACCGGGCGCCGGGGGTCGACCCCCATGTCTCGCCCATGTGTATCTCGTAGCCTTCAAACGGCGCACCACGCGCGTTGCTCGCCACCCGCCTGAGGATCTTCCCCGGCCCGAGCACGGTTTCGACGTCGAACAACCCCAGACCTTCGGTGTCACTGGGCGGGCCTTCGAGGCCATCGGCAGCGCGATGCTGATCGCCTTCGCGCTGCTGTGCTTGGTCGTCGACGCCTTGGACGACGCTACCCTCAGCGAGCCGTCCGGTTCCAAAGGCAACCAGATCCGGGTTCTCAGCCTTCCCAGGTACGTGCAGGACGGCGGCGCAGAGGACTGACCCACGCATCCAGAAGGGCGAACCCGCGATGATCTGCGGGCGCTTCCCTTCGGGCCCGGGCTCTATTCGCCGCCCGCGGCAGCTCCCCGAACCCGCTGACGCGGTGGCAGCCCTTCGGGTGACGATCAGCCTCGCGTAGCCCTCGGGCCCCGTGTGCCAGTCTCCCGACAAGTCGCCGGACCTACCATCGGCCATGTCTCGAGCCCAAATCTCATCTCGGCAAGGACAACCGCACCGCCAGGCCGCCAAGCCGCGACGCTTCTAATTCGAGCGCGCCGCCGTACAGCTCCGCCTTATTGAGCCGGACGCGCCCGAGATCTCCCGTCCTCGCTACAACGCGGAACTCGCCAAGGGCCTGATCGCCTCCGGCCGGCTGCGCCAGCTTCTTGATGGCCCGGTTACGATTGGACGGTCCGGCCGTACCGATCGCTATGGACGGACTCTGGCGTCCCTCACGGGGCCCAAGGGTAACGTGGTCGTAATTCTGATCCAGGAGAGTCTTGCGGTTCGCTATGAGCCGGGGCGTGAGGCCTACAAGCGACGTGAGCTCCATTGGTGTTCTAATATATCAAAATAATATCAGCGTAGTTTCAATATGACATCTCAATAATACCAATATGATGGGGAGCAGGCTCGAGCCGGTTTGAATCCAAGTCGCGGAGACATCGCTGCTTCTCGTGCTGGAGGGCATGGCCATTGACTGCCCGTAATTACCCACGGGGTATTTTTGGGAACGCGCGTTCGTCGGCCCGTCACATCCGGGATGGCGAGGGGGTGATCAGGCGGTGATGGTGGCGAGCAGAGTGGCGAAGGGGGTCGCCTTGGTTCGGAGTGCCGCGGTGGCGACGACGGTGCGCACGTCTGCCTCGCCCTTGGCCGCCCACATCGCCCGGTAGCCGTTCGTCATCTTGCGCTGGATCACCGCCGGCCGCAGGTCTCGCTCACAGGCGTTGTTGGTCACGTCGACCTTCCCGGGGAAGGCCACGAAGGTCAGGAGTTGGTCGCGCGCCCGTTGCAGCCGGGTCTGGAGCGCCCGGGCCAGATCGCAACGAGCCGGGGCCTTCAGGATGTCGTCGAGGTCCTGCTCCAATTCGCGCCGTTTGCGCGCCAGGGTCGAGGCCGCCAGTTCCGTCAGGCGCCGGGCCAGCCCGAAGGCCTTGTCGAGCCATCACTGGAGCCGCAGGGCGAGCAGGTCGTCGCCCGCCTCGACCGCGTAGGCCACGTCGCGCGCGAGGTGCGCCAGGCAGGTCTGCTGGCGCTCGCCATGGCCCTGCTGGGCCGAGTAGCGGTCGGAGAGCCACACCGCCAGCCGGTGTCCGGCCATCACCTCGCCGACCACAGCCGCCGCCCGGCTCGGGGCGGCTTGATGCACCACCGCGTCCTGGCAGCGGAGCACCCAGTGCCAGCTGTTGGTGCCCTCGATGCGCACCTCGGTCTCGTCCGAGGCCACGACAGGGTCCTGCCGCAACCATGCCAGTGCCGCGTCCCGGCCCTCGGCAAAGCAGTCCTGGGCGCGGCGCAGCACGTTCATCAGCCCGCCTTGGCTGAGCCTCAACCCGAATAGGTCCGACAACGCCGCCTGCAACCGCTCGTAGGACAGCGCCTGGAAGGTCTTCAGATAGGTCGTCTCCGCGTGCAACCGCGGCCCGAACGGTGTCGCGTCGGCTCCCGCCGGGCTTGGGGCGGCGACCCGGGTCCGGCAGGCCGGGCAGGTCACGCACAGGCGCCGGTGCTGCTCCACCACCGGACGAACCAGCGGCAGATCGATCCGCTCGTGCACGCTGACGACCTAGGCTGGAAGATCGGCAGGCAGTGGTTCGCCGCACGATGAGCAGGCGGAGGGCCGATGCTCCACCACCTGATCCGGATCCGGGGTCAGCGCCCGCTTGTGCCCCTCATGCCCGGGCTTGGCACCGCCGGGACGGGCCTTCTCCCGCCGTTACTTGCGATCCGTGGCCGGCGGCTTGGACGAGGTGCGCGAGGTCTTCTCGGGCCGGTGCAGTTTCAGCACCAACTCGATCAGCTCCTCCTTTGCTCAGGCGCTCCAGGTCGCTGCGGCTCGTCCCGACAGGGAAGCAGCCAAACCGTCAGACGGCAAGAGGGGGTAGAACGGCCTGACGCCTAAGCCGCGATGGAGCCGCCCGTCCCGGCAACCCCTGGGTAATTAGTGCGCCGGGAGACCGGCAAGGAGTATGTGGTGCAAGTCCACTACGATGAAGGAGTAGCGACCCACATCGGCCCCGAGCCGTGCGTGTCTGCTCGCGAGGGCAGGGGCGAAGCGTCGATAGGGGAGCACATAGGCCAGCCATTGAGCCGCGAAATCACGGAGTCCCGGACGCCGACGCTGTTAATTAGGCGGAAGGCAACACGAAGGGGTGCGCCAGCGCGAGCGCCCCGGCGGTCCGGCGCGGTCGGAGACCCTGGCATGTGTGGACGCTCCTTGCGCGGGAACCGGGAGATCTCCGGCTTGGCCGGCGGCTTCGGCCGCTTGGCCCGCATCGGGAAGGCGAGGAGCCGAAGCCGATGATGTACGGGCCGGAGAAGTCAGACCCTTCCATAGTAGCTGCGAAACCGACGAACAAAGCTGGGATACCGGCGGCGGAGCCGGTGGAGCCAAGGGAAGGGGCCAAGGGAAACACGCACCAGCAGCGCACGCGCCGGGCTCAGGACCGGGAAAGCGTGTCACGGGTGCTGGCGCGTGTACGGACAGCGGCACGAAGCCGGAAGACGGACCGGTTCACCTCGCTCCTCCACCACCTCGACCCGGCCATGTTGCGGACGGCGTTCTTCGCCCTCAGGCGGGACGCGGCCGTCGGCGTCGACGGGCTGACGTGGCGGGCCTACGAGGCCGATCTCGATGGCAGGATCGCCGACCTGCATGGACGGGTCCAGCGAGGGGCCTACCGGGCGCAGCCGGCCCGGCGACGGTTCATCCCGAAGCCGGACGGGCGACAGCGTCCCCTCGCGATCACGGCCCTGGAAGACAAGATCGTCCAAAGAGCCACGGTGGCGGTACTGAACGGGATCTACGAGGAGGACTTCCTCGGGTTCTCGTACGGGTTCCGGCCTGGGCGCGGCCAGCACGATGCGCTGGACGCGCTCTGCGTCGGGATCTCCGGCACGAAGGTGAACCACATCCTGGATGCGGACATCCGGTCGTTCTTCGACGAGGTCTGCCAGCAGTGGCTGCTCAAGTTCCTGCAACACCGGATCGCCGACTCGCGCCTGCTCCGCCTGATCCAGAAGTGGCTCAAGGCGGGCATCCTCGATGACGGAAAGGTCGAAGTGAGCGACAGGGGCACGCCCCAGGGCGCGGTCATCTCCCCGTTGCTCGCCAACGTGTACCTGCACTACGTCTTCGATCTGTGGGCCGACCGCTGGCGACGACGGGAAGCCACGGGCAACGTCGTGGTCGTGCGCTACGCCGACGACATCGTCGTCGGGTTCGAGCACGAGGCCGACGCCGTCCGGTTCCGCGAGGCGCTGACGGCGCGGCTCGCCTCCTTCTCGCTCACGCTCCATCCGGAGAAGACGCGCCTGATCCAGTTCGGCGGCCGCGCGGGCCCGGTGCGGCCTCGGCAAGCCGGAAACCTTCGCCTTCCTCGGCTTCACCTTCGTGTGCGGCAGGTCACTGAGGGGCAGGTTCCTGCTCCTGCGGCTGACGCGCCGCGACCGCATGGTGGCGAAGCTCAAGGCCGTGAAGGTGGAGTTGCGGCGACAGAGACACCAGCCGATCCCTGTCCAGGGTGCGTGGCTGGCCCAGATGATGAGCGGCTTCTTCAACTACCACGCGGTGCCGACCAACGCGCGTGCACTCAGCGCGTTCCGCGACAGGGTGGTGGACCTCTGGAGGCGCTCGCTCCGGCGGCGCTCCCAGCGCGACTTCACCACCTGGGAGCGGATGAGGAAGCTCGCCAGCGACTGGCTGCCGAGACCACGTATCCTCCATCCATGGCCCAGTGAACGCTTCGCCGTCAAACACCCGAGGTGGGAGCCGAGTGCCCGAATGGGGCCCGCTCGGTTCTGTGCGGGGGGCGCTCAGAAATGAGCGTCCCTACCGCGATCGATTGCCCCTACTCGGTCCGTATTAGGCCAGCAGGAACCCTTGCGATCCAAACGGCGGTCACCATGTCATATCCACCGGATTAGCCGACCGCAGGGGGGTGTAATGTTAAATACCCTACGTACCGTGTCTTGGCGACTGCCCCCGCCTCCGCCGAAACGAGAAAGCGTAGAATTTGAATTAGTGTTTAATGGCGGAATAGCTTTAGTGTCCAGAAAGCTTGCGGGGGTAGGGGCGTCTGCCTACGGTGTGCCTGCTTTTGCTGGCTTTATGCCACAATTTGCTATCGGCGTAGGGCTTGTTCTCGGAACTTCGGGGGTTCGGCACGGGTACCGTGTGCTTTCGACTCACCAAGAACGTTGCCGGAAGCATGAAAAGGCTGTCGATAAATGGCAGAAATCCTTGCCGAAGCCACGCCACGAGGTCGCTAAGACTGAGGATGATATTGAGAAATTCCGCTTAGATTTTCGCCAGGCGAAATTTGGGGCAGGCAGTACAATTGTTGTTGAAGGCGAGCTCGGTGAAAGAATGGCCGATACATTCAGGGCAGCCTGCGACGTGATGAAAGAATACGACAAATTTGGTGATGCAAAGAAAATCGCGACAATCTTGAATGATTTTAGGAAGATTGCTGCCTTAGCAGCAGCAGCCAATGGAAATATATCAGATATTCTCATCCAAGCCGCTGATCTTGGCAAAAAGATCGGAAAATTTCGTAAGGAACAGCGCGATCAATTTTGGGAAAATCGAAAATATGAGTCTCGATTTCTAGCCGGGCATATGCTGGAGTTTGTTGCGAATGGCGCATATGTTGTTCGGAACGAAAATAACAATGCGATGATATGCTATGGTTTAAGCGATAGAGTAGAATATTGATGCGGATTGGCATGTCCCGCACCGCTCCCCCGATCCGCTTGGACGCCTCTCTGGTCAGCCCCGCGCCGATCAGCCAAGCTCCCGCACGCGCGGTGGATCAGGCTCGGTGGCCCATGGAGACGCCCCGGCGCTGCGGAGCCCGAAGCGACGCCGTCGCCTCCCACACGATCGCCTCCGTCGGCCGCGGCTTCGACGGGATCCGGATCACCCGGTACTGCCCCAGCGCCAGCAGTGCATCACGCGCATGATCCTTCACAGGATCATGGCTCGCGTCGTCGAGCTCGATCACCGCTTCGACGCTGCCCGTCTCCGCGTTGATCACCACGAAGTCCACGATCTTCTGGCCGAACCGGTTGCGGGTCTGCCAGAATTCCTTGCGGCTCAGACCACGCTGCGGCTTCAGAAGCGCCCCCATCGAGACCTGGCAGGACACATGGTACCCGGGCAGCACCTGCCGCAGGTAGCCGAGAACCTCGACCTCGGCCCGCGTCAGGAACGCCTTGCGCTCGATCCTGGGGCCCCCGCCTCGGCGCAAAGCCCCCAGCAGCGCGGCGAGGATGCCGATGACGCCGACCAGAACCAGTCCGGGGAAAGGCAAACTCGAAAGCACGTTCTCGGGTACAGCCATCATGACGCTATGTAACCCCGCAGGTTGGCCCTCGAGCGTGCTTTCTGGATCTGTTCCTGCCCTCCCACATCCCTGTAAATCGAGAGACACAGGTTTCAATCTCCCCAGGCCAGGCAATCAGCTCGGCAAGGACAGCCGCACCGCAAGACCGCCGAGCCGCGACGCCTCAAGTTCGAGCGCGCCGCCGTACAGCTCCGCCAATTCCTGCGCGATCGGCAGCCCGAAGCCGTGACCCGGCTCGCTCTCGTCCAGCCGACGGCCGCGCTGAAGCACCGCTTCCCGGTCGCCCGGCTCCAGACCCGGACCGTCATCCTCGACCAGGACGACAACCGAGGAATTCTCTCGCGCTGCCGATACCCGCACCCGGCCGGAGCACCACCGGCACGCATTCTCAATCAGGTTCCCCAGGATCTCCTCGACATCCTCCCGGTCGCACGCCACGGCCAGCCCGGCCGGGACATCGGTGCCGAAGCTGATCGCCTTCTCGGCATTCACGCGCCCCAGCACCATCACCAAGTCGCCGACGACGCCGGAGAGATCGACACGCTCCCGCGTCGTTCCGCCAGTCGCGGCCGCACGAGCACGGCGGAGATGATGCCGGATCCGCCGGTCCATGCCGTCAACCAACCCGGCCAACCTCGCATCCCGGCTCGATCCAGCCTCGCCGAACGCCATCGCCAGCGTCGCCAGCGGTGTCTTCAGCCCGTGCGCGAGGTTCGCGACGTGCCCGCGCGCATGCGTTAGGTTGGCCGCGTTCTGGTCGAGAAGCGCGTTGATCTCCCCGACCAACGGCCGAACCTCGACCGGCTGGTCCGCCGGCACACGCTCGCGCAGACCCGCCCGGACCTCGCCGAGCTGCTCGAGCAACCGCCGAAGCGGTCGTAGCCCGACGCGGACCTGCACCAGCACACCCGCGACCAGGAACACGCCGATCAGGGCCATGCAGATGCCGACCGAGCGCAGCACCTCGAGAACGGGCCGATACAGCGCCGCGGCCGGCGCCGACGCCACGAACACCGTTGCAGGTACGCCAGGCCGTCCGGGGACCGTCAGGACCCGAAGGATCAGCCTGTCGCCATAGGGACCTACGCCGTCGGCTGGGATGGGCCGGTCAGCCTCGGCCGGGCGCACCGGCACATCCGGCATGCCGAGCTGCGCTCCGCCCAGCGACGCAGACCCGAGCACCGCGTCGCCGCGGCGTACCTCCCAGTACCAGCCCGAGCGTAGATGATCGAAAGGCGGGACCTCCCGGTTGCGCCGCAGAGACAGATCGCCCTCCGGATCTTCCCGCACCTCCGACACCAGCGATATGATCCGCTCGTCGAGGCGCCCGTCGAGCTGCCCCCTTACGAACCGATGCAGCACCACGCCGATCGACAGGCTCGCGCCAACCAGCGCCACTGCCGTGCCGACAGCCGCCCCCAGGATCAACCGCCTCTGGAGCGAGCCCGGTGGCCGGACGATGGGACGCGACGTGAGCAGCTTCATGGATCACGTCCCCAAGGTGATGGTGATCGTAGCGCCTGTACCTGGGCCGCCGGTTGGCAGGCCCGACGCGAGGCCGGCGCTTCTAAAAAATGCCTTTTAACTGAACCTGAACAGCCGGTGCGGTAGGACGTAGCCGGCTTTAGAATGACTGATGATGATAATTCTATAATCATCAAGGATCGGTCGCGCTCATTCCAAGCATCTGCTTGGGTGCTTGTGAGCGAAAAGTCTATATAACTTGTGTGTCAACCCTTGAGGAGATTTGTAATGACTTATGGTGAACTCCAGGCTGTCTTTCAATTGGCTGTAGGGTTGAATATTGGCGTTTATGCCCTAAAAGATATTAGCTTCTCTACCACTTCTATGGCAAGTAAGGATTATAATTACGTAAGATTATCTATTGACGTTCGGGCCGCAAAACTGAAGCGAATCGAAAGCAGTCCTGAACGCAAAGAGTATGATGATTTGCTTTCTATGATTAATGAAAAAATTGTAGACAGGTGGGCAAAATCAAAAAAATTTAATGAGAGTTGGGGTGAATTTATTAGATATTCAACAGTTGCGACAGGAATAACGGCTTTTATCGCTTTGTACTATCTATTTATGACGTCATACAAATACACCAATCATGCTCCTGGTTTTATTAAATTTATGGCATATCTTGTATATCTTCCGGGAATTATGACAATCGGGTTTCATCTTCTTGTTAGACGATTAAACAAATCTTTTGAAGCAGAACAAGAAAGTATTGATCAGGAAATTCTGAAAATCGACAGATTTGTTGTAAATAAGTCTGAATGATAGTTATATTAAATGGCGAGTTGCGATCTATGTGAGATGATGTTGCCTGATGCGGTAGCAGAGATGGGCGCGTCCCTTCGGGACCGGGCTCTACTCGCCGCCGTCGGCGGCTCCCCGAACCCGCTCCGCGGTTTCGGCCCTTCGGGTAACGATCTCATCGCGCGGCTCGCCGGCAACGGCAGTGCATAGCCTCCACCGCCAGGCAACGTGTGACCGGAAGGAGGGCTTCAGCCATACAGCCCTTCCGCCTGAAGCTCGCGGAGAAGCTGGCGTGCCTGTTCCTGGGCCGTCGAGTCCCGCTTCTGCTCGTCGAACCCGTGCGCGAACATCGGCAGGAGCCGGCTCGTCGCGCGCGCCATCGCCGAGCCCTCCCATAGGATCAACACCTCGCGATCCGTCAGATCCTTCAGGAAGTACCAGAGCGTCAGCATCACACTCAGCGTCGCCCGATCCTTCCACCCGGCGATCACGCCCCGCGCGGTCCGCTCGACCCGCCGCAGCAGCGCGCCCTTCTTCTTCTCGGATAGATCCTCGATCGGCTCGTAGCAGGCCGCCCTCAGGTCGACGCGCATCGCCGCGATGTCGGCCTCGGCTCTCTCCGCCTGGTTCGGGTCGGCCGGGACGAACGCGCTTGGCGCGGAGGTCAGCGCAAACAGGAGGTAGGCCGGGATCGCGAGTTCGACCCGCTGGCGATCGGATAATGTCGGCATCAGGATAGCTTATGGATGAATCGGATGCATGGTAAATAGCATGGATCCTGCGCACATAGGTAACGCTACGACAGACAGTGGAGCCAGAGAGGGTCGGGACCGGATGACGGTCAAAGGTTTGGAGAGAGACTCCGATCCGGGCCGGCAAGGAACCTTCCAACCTCTCGGGAGACCATCCGATGACCATCCAGCCCATCATCACCACCGCGACATCCCAGGCCCAGCGTGAGGAGGCCGAGCGTTCCGGGCTACCCTGGTTCGTGGCGAGCTTCGAGGTGTTCCTGATCGCCGCCCGCGCCTTCCACGGGCAGGACGACATCGACCCCGCGGCGCTCATATCCGGGATCGCCGAGATCCGCGTGCGCGCCGCGGCCGGCTTCACCGCGGAGACCTTCCTCGAACTGCAAGGCCGGCGTAGCCCGGGCAGGCTCCCGATCTGGGAGGAACTGCTGCTGGCTGCCCTCGCCACGCGGATCGGCCTTGGCGACGACGTCGACACGGGCGAGATCGAAACGGCCCGTCGCCTCGGCCTCGTGTGAGAACTGCCTTCATGCCGAGAGCCAGGAAATCCCGCCACGTCCGCCAGGACGTCACGCGCCTGCCCGCCGGCAGCGATGCCCGGTGGCGCGCCGGTTTCCGACAGGCGCAGTACGAGCGCGCCCTGATCGGCATCCAGGCCGACCTCCTCGGCGGCCCGGCCGTCGAGGTGTTTCGCGCCTCGCCCAAGATGCCGGCGCCGCCAGCCTGGACGCCGGACTACGAGATCGAGTGGTTTCACGACCTGGCGTCCGAGGAGCAGGCCCGGCGCCTCTCGGTCGATCCCCAGACACCGTTCGCCCGCACCACGAGGCCGACCCTCACCGCCGAGGAGATCGCCGCCCTCGTCGCCTCCGCCGCCAACTGGCTGCGCATCGGGCAGGACGTTCGGATCATCGGGTCGCCCCTGAGCCTGGATGGCAGCGACGAACGCCGCGTCGGCCGCACCGGCGTCATCTGGCGCCTGTGCGGCGCCGTCTTCGCCGACCACGTCTACGTCAATCTGGACCTGATAGGCGCCGAGCGGTCTGAGAAGGTGGTGTTCGTCGAACTGTGCGACCTCGACCCCATCGAGTCGCGCCAAGCTGCGGCCTCGCGGACTGGTGTTCCGCCTTCTCCATCACTCCGAGAATAGGACTTGAGGATCCGCTAACCAGTCTGGGACATCTTACCCAGGGGCGTGTTGCGTTCTTGAGCCCCCTTGCCGTCTGAACACGTCATCGCCCCGCTGTGCCTCTGTCCAGCGGAGCTGTAATTTTTTCAAATGCTACATCAGTAATATTCTCGCGGATCGATATTGCCTTGTGGTAGATTGCCTGCATGAGCACAAACCCTGCTACGTCAATATCTGACGACGCCCTTGATCTGATATCGCTTCTGGCGGGAGTGGTCGCCCACGCACTCGCGGGCGAATACATGCCGTCGAGACTCCACGAGCCGGATCCGCGCTACGAGATGATCGATAAAGCCCGCACCGTGTTGATGCAGAACGCCCGGCACGTCCCCGTTGCGGTCGACAAAATCCTCGAACTCGCCTTATCCCAGGGCGGCTACGCCCCCCGCGTCCCGTAGGAGCGCGCGTTGATCGATCTCGCTGCCCCCATCACCTCCTGGATGCCGATCGTCTGGTACGGCGGCTTCCTCCCTGGGCTGCCGGACCTGTGCGTCGGCCGGTGGCCGCCTGGTATCTCCGTCGAGACACCCTGGAAGCTCTGGGCCGTCGAGACCGCGGCGGAACGCGAGGCGCTGCTCGCAGCCCTAGCCCGGCCTGTGCCGCGCCGGGGAGGGGCCCTGGACTTCGCCGCAGGGCCGGACGCCGCCGTGAGAAGGCAGAGCTCCGGCGACACGGTGCTGGCGCTCTACGAGCCCCCGGCGCCGGGCTGGCCCTGGATCACTCTTGGGCGCTGGCCGCCGGAGATCGGACGCGAAGTCGGTGCTCACCGGGACATCTACACCTGGGACGCCGATTTGACCGAGGCCGCAGCCCTCGATCGGATTGCCCAGGGGGTCAGCAACGGCGTGATGCGTGCCGATCTCCTCACTACGCCACCGGCCGGGACGGCATGATGAAGGGGAGGGGCATGGGGTGGATCGCACCCTTCGCCGGGTTGATGCGCTCAGCCACCGCCAGGCTCTACGATTTTCGCTGAGCGAAGCAGATGCCTGGTATCAGGATAACGCCGCAGGTCGCGCGCTTGGGCAACATCATAGTCCTTTGATGTCATGGTCTCCGGTCCGGCCAGAACCGAGCGGGAGAAGACGCTCCACCAGTTTTGCTCAGATTGGTCATGCGTATACATTGAATTTTCTTTTTTCTTGGATCGGTGATGATGATGTTTGCTGCGTTACGTGTCCCGTCCGTCCATTCGTCAACGTGCGATAGGGCCTAGCGAATATCTGCGCTATTTTTTTCGATGACGATTGCATAAGGGCGTCGAAATCCATTTCGCCGGCAAGAAGCGTAATCAAAGTAATGACATAAGATTGCGTCACTGCAAACTGTATGGGCCTTTTTGTGGGCGCTTTAATCTCGCTCGCTACAGGCGTCCGCATGGTCCCAGGTGCTCGCTTCCTACCGGATCTGAGGGCCTGGTCCGTCCCGTTCGCGAGCGTCCGCGGGCTCTACGACGTGATCGACCGAATGGAGGAATCCCTTGCTAGGGCGTCGGCGGCCGCGGCGGCGACACGCGAGCAGGGCGTCGATGAGGCGGACCAAGAAGCCGCCGCGCAGGCCCGCCGGGCCGGCCGAGTCCTGATGCTGATCGCCCTCCGGCCAGTCGTCGGCACGTTGGTCCGAGTCGGATCCGAGCCCCGTGTGATCGAGGGATTTGGACGGGCCTTTCCCCCTCGATGTGAAGACCGCGAGGGCCTTGGGCTCGCACCTCCACGGGCAGGAGGGCCAGCCCTGCTGCTACGCCTACACCCGTGCCGCAACGCCCGGAGAAGCCGCAGCCCTCGAGGCGCACGAGGCCTCCCGAGTGATCGGGCGGAAACGCCTTTTGCTCATCACTAGAACCAGGTCGGTCCCACGTCGATCGGAGGCCGCTTACAGGGAGTAGTTTTTGAAACCCTTCATGAACGTCACAAAGCCCACACCATCAACCAGAAGCCCGGCCACCGCGAGCATCGCAACTTCTGGAGATGTCAGAACTGAGGTGCTCATCGACGCTATCAATTGGGCTCCCATGGTGAACCCACCTAAGCCCATCAGGACTATTCCGCTAGCTGCGAAAGCGGTATTCATGGACGGCCTCGAATTTTTCTGAATATTTTGTACCGATTATTTTTCAACCATTCGCATCGTGAATAGGTAAAAATCGATCTTCTGCGATGGTCCAGATGCCGGCTGCTCGGGCAAGGGTGGATCGCGCCCTTACCCGTCCAGCCGGTAGGCGCGCTGCCGATCGTTCAACTCGGCCGAGATCCCCATGAGGGCTGCGGCGCTCGCCATCGGTTCAGCGCAGCAACTTGATCGTGACGCCGATGGCGGTGCCGTCCAGCCGCGACCAAGCCCGATCGGTGGTGAGCGCCGGGGCGCCGAGTTGCCCCGCCACGGCCAGGCAGGCACGATCACCGAGCGACAGACCAGCCGGCCGGGTGAGCGTCCGAAGGCGCGCACTCGCACGCGCATGCGCAATGTCGAAGGGAACGATTGTGAGCTGCAAGCCCTCGACAATCGCGTCGACTGTGTCTTCCGGCATCCCGAGGTCGACCAGCTTGGTCATCACCTCCGCCGCGTTGACCGCGGAGATCCGCGCGCCGGGCAGGTGGCCCGCAACGCGATCGGCGCCCGCCTCGCTGAAGATGACGGCCAGCACGGCCGAGGCATCGAGAACGGGATCAGTCGCGTCCGGCATCCGAATCCTCACCATCTTCTCGCGCAGCTTCGGCCCGACGCTCCGCAAGGAATTCATCGACCACGGACTCCCGTCCTTGGGCAAAAGGCGCGGCTAGGGCCCGGATGCGCTTGAGGGCTTGATCGACCGTCGAGATGCGGATGCCATCCTCATCCTGAGTCAGGATCACACGGCCTGCGCCGTTCAGGCCCAAGCCGCGGCGCATATCCGCAGGAAGGTTCATTCTCCCATTTTCCGCAACCTGTACCG
Source organism: Methylobacterium sp. SyP6R (assembly GCF_019216885.1). Classification (NCBI taxonomy): domain Bacteria; kingdom Pseudomonadati; phylum Pseudomonadota; class Alphaproteobacteria; order Hyphomicrobiales; family Methylobacteriaceae; genus Methylobacterium; species Methylobacterium synurae. Next base: position 20,823 of record NZ_JAAQRC020000003.1, read on the forward strand.
TGCGGCGTAACGGTTCAGCCATGCCACTATGCCCCGTAGCTCTCAAAGGGAAAAAACTTGTGTCACTCCTCAAATCGCATACTCGCAGCAAGCCGCGTTCGTGTCACGGCCGATTTGGCGGTCTAAATTGTGTCCGATAATAGGCACTATCGGACACAATTAATGGATCGTTAGGGCGCGATCGGTTAGGCTCGGCCCATGGACCTCGACCGCGCCGACCCGACCCCTGATTCCGCCCGCGAGGCACCGGCCTTGCCGGTCCCGCTCGCCGCAGCGTTGCCGCCGACCGACGAGATCCTGATCGAGCGCGTCGAGGCGCACGCCCGCGCCGCATACGGCGCCTTCGCCGACAACACGGTCCGGGCCTTCGCCGCCGACAGTCGGATCTTCGCCGCCTGGTGTCGGGAGACCAGCCGGACGATGCTGCCGGCAACGCCCGAGACGATCGCCGCCTTCATTGATGCGCAGGCCGAGACGAAGTCTCGCGCGACGGTCGAGCGTTACCGCTCCTCGATCGCCGCGCTGCACCGGGCCGCGGGCCTGCCGAACCCTTGCGCCGACGAGATCGTCCGGTTGGCGGTGAAGCGGATGAACCGGGCCAAGGGCCGGCGCCAGAAGCAGGCCGAGCCGCTCAACCGTCCCAGCATCGACCGCATGCTCACCGTGATGACGCCCGAGCGCCTGCATCGGCGCGTGTCGGAGGGTGAGCACGGCGCCCCGCTGATCGCGCTCCGCAACGCCGCGCTGATTGCGGTCGCCTACGACACCCTGCTGCGTCGCTCCGAACTCGTCTCTTTAGAGATAGGGGATCTGGAGCGGGGCGCCGACGGTTCTGGCACCGTGCTAGTGCGGCGATCCAAGGCCGACCAGGAGGGCGAAGGCGCGATCAAGTATCTCGCCCCCGATACCATGGCGCACCTCGATGCTTGGCTCGCCGCGGCCAAGCTGGAGAATGGTCCGCTGTTCCGGCCGCTGACCAAGGGCGGCAAGGTCGGGGCGAGTGCGCTCGGGGACCGGGACGTGGCGCGGGTATTCCGCACCCTCGCCGCGGCGGCCGGGCTGAAGCTCTCTCGCCTCCCCTCCGGGCACTCGACCCGGGTCGGGGCGACGCAGGACATGTTCGCGGCCGGGTTCGAGCTGCTTGAGGTGATGCAGGCCGGCTCATGGAAGACGCCGGCCATGCCCGCGCGCTATGGCGAGCGCTTGCGCGCGCAGCGAGGCGCCGCCCGGAAGCTGGCAACGATCCAGAATAGAACGTAGTTCGTACCGTAATCTGCGAGCGTGAGGGATAAAGGTCCGACCTTTTCCGGGTGCGCCTTAGGAGTAAACACTATGGATCATTTGCCTCTGGCAGCATATTTTCAATCTGTTCAAGAAGTGCGGCCGCCAAGCCAGGGCCTTCGAGATGGATGCCGATCTCGTCCAGTGGGTCGTCAGCTCGACCCGATTGCGATCCCCAATTCATCGTGCTCACCACAACATCGTTGTCATCCCACAACAGGACTTTACAGTGAAGTTGGGGCTCTCTTACGCCGATTACATCTACCACGCCGTGGAGGCGCGTGCGCTGCTCAGCTACGTGCAGCCCGCTCTTGACTTACAATTTTCAGTCCAGCCTCGACCATGCGCCAATTCAACGAAAGAATGGCGCGGCAAAAGACCGTGGGTGGGGACGGTATAGGATCGCCCCTGGGCCGGTTTAAACCCGGCGAGCTGAAGCGAGGGCACCACCTATGCCATGAAGAGGTTACGCAAACGATCGAGACTTCTGTGACTGCGCACAATACTTATAAATAATCTACAGGACAGCAATTGTGATTACGAAAAATTCCCTCGTGCAAAGATCGGGATCTGAAAGTATTTTATGGCGATGATTGCAAATATCTCGCCATTTATCTCTATCAGTGGTTGAAATTGGCAATTGTTCGGACAAAGAAGAGAAGTATAAAATCATATCTTCAATATGATTCAATGATGATTGATCGAGGGGAGCCCATCTCTCCACGAGTTGACCTTTCCGCTTTATAGGATTAATCCCTTTCTCTCGTAATCTTCTAGAGATAGAAGTGCCACTCCAAGGCCCGAGAAGCTCTTCTGGAGCGGAATATTTTCTGCGAGCCTCTTGCAATCTACTGATAAGGAATGGATCTATCGGGTCAATTTGGTACAATGAGGTGTCAGCCTCTTTGATTGCGAGAGTGCCGCCTCGCCTAAGGACGCGCTTGAACTCCTCAATTGCTTCTGAAAAGCCCTCTGCCGTCAGGTATTGAAGTACATTTGCGGTCCAAATGCAATCAAACGCTCCCGTCTTTATTGGTATTTGATTGATTTTTCCAACTAATGATCTCACAATCGTATTGCGAGCAGCACTTGTTGCAAGGCAGTTTGTAAAACGAATATTTTCTTCCGCTAGGTCCAAAGCCAAAATTGACCCGTCAACGCCAATAGATCGTGAGATTGCGTGATGATAACTGCCTATTCCGCAACCTGCATCGAGGACAGACCAGCCGGGTTGAAAACCGACTTCGTCCACAGCACGCTCATATTCCTGCCGTGCGAAATAGTAATGCCGGTTAAGATGAGCATGATCCGATCTCGCGTGGCCTCGAGATGTTCTTTTGATGTTCATTAACTTAAACCTCAATCTGACTGCTGTAATGACAGCATTGGCTCAATTTAATACTAAATATAATTAATTTTATTTTTATCAAAAGAGTACTTAATCAAATGAGCTTGATCAACGATTTCCTTGACAGCGGCGCGTAATGACGGCGTTTCCTCTTTTTCGAAAAGACATGAAGATATTATCTTGCCGATGGTTGTCATATGCTCTTCAATAAGACCCCTCCGCGTGATTTCTTGAACGCCAATCCTTATGACATTTGTGTTTAGGGAGCGTTTGGCGTTCACGCTCAGGCCGCATCGAAGCAGCCTTTCGGTCCCCGACAGATGCTGATTGTCCGAGAAATCCTGCAGATATAGCTGATGCGTGTCCGTATGCCTTCCATCAATGTTGGTAACGTTGAGACCTTCATCTTGCAAACATTTAGCCAGCGTCCTTGAGTTGCTCAGTATTTGTTTGCTATATTCTACACCAAAAGACTCCATTTCAAGCATCGTGACATACAAAGCCAGAGTGTCGCCAGAATGTTGACTTGAGACCATTACGTCCATTGCGCTTGCAATACGTTGAAAAATTTCTTCATTATTTGAAAATACGGCTGCCTTTTGCGGACCAGGGAACGTCTTGTGCGTATTCCCTTGGAGGACGTCGCAACCATACTGAAGTGGGTTGGGGAAGGCGCCGCCAGCTATTAACCCGAGTGGGTGAGAAGCATCGTAAACGATTGGGACGCTATCTCCTGCAATCTGACGAAGTTCTATCAAATTTAGCGAAAATAAACAACATGAATGATCGACATAGATAAGATCTGGAGCCCTTGATCGAAAGGAATTTTGGATACCGATTAAATCAAAATCCAATTTATTATCATCCCACTCAAGGTATGCTGCCTGCCGTCCGAGCCTTTCAACGATTGGAGTGGTGGCAAAATGCCCCCCTTGCGAAGGATTAATACAGTAAACGGTATCATTTTTATTTGTAAGCGCGGAAATAGTCACAATCATAGCATGCAATCCGGAAATAGGCCTTAGGTCAACGTGGCTTGCGCTAAACAATTTCATTGCTGCACGACTCGCTTCCAACTCAAAATCATGCATGGCCGGAAGTGCAATGCTCGTTAGTCCAAGAGCGCTCACCCCAGAGCGGCGATATTCCCGTTTATTGACATGGCCCAGATGATATCTGCCATGTACAGGACAGGTTAGCATCGATTTGGCGGCATCAGACAAAACATTTTCATTTGCTGTAAGATGCAAAACATCGCTTGATCTAGAAAATTCTGACGAAAGCTGCTGAAAATGATGCATAAAAAGGCGGCGATCAGCGTTCATCTTAACCTCCATTGTGTGGCAAAATGAATTTACGGGGCAGGGTGATCATTTCTACGGTCTGTTTCATCAGATGTGAGCATGATATATTTGATATTAGCATCATTATGTAATATTAATATTCATCTATAGGAAGCAAACTTCAAAGTTTGTCATATATTCGTCGGTGCAAATTCTGCCGTCTGCAGCTAACAATGCGCCCAGTCGTCCGATTTCATCTGAGCTTTTAGCGGCTGCGCCGTTGCCGCCGGTAAGAACGATGATCCGGTGCGACTCCGCGAAGCCGATATACGGGTGTCCGTGCCGCGTGCATGTCGTCACACAAGGCATTGTTGAGAAGGCGCCGGGACGTAAATCGGGAAGAAGTGCTTCTAAGTGACGGCGCATATGGGCGGCCGCTGCGGTGTCCCCGTCCCCCGAGAACCAAGCGCGGATTACTGACTCGTTGGCGAGAAGGCGGTCTGAAGGATCACCCCCGATTTTGATCTTTAGGCCACCGTCCGGATAGCGGACGGGTGGAAGGACGTAGAAGCTGTCTGCATCCCCAGTCCCGGAGCAGATAACGCAAGGCATGGCTGCGTAGCGCCCCACATCCTCGGGTTGGACCTCGGCGAGAAGCACCGTGCGCGCCTTGACCTTTAGGTCAAGGGGGCGCGGCAACAGCTCCGATCTGATCGAGAAACCACCGACGGCCACGAGCGTCCGTGCGGCAGCGTACCGCTCCCCGTTGACCGTGCTTACCTCGACGTGTCTCCCTCTGTCATGCACCGCCGCTACTTCCGCGGTGATGACTGTCGCACCAGCGGCCTTGGCTAGCCTCACCTGTGCGGCAACCAACGCTCGTGGATCAATTATCCCGGCCGCTCGCATCTCGAGCAGTCCGGTGTATTCCTCAGGGAAGCGCAGCGCTGGAAAAGCGGAGCGCAACTCGGCCGGATCGAGTTCCGCCACGTCGACGCCGACTCGGTCGCGTGTCGCGATGAACCGCATTATGGCCTCGCCGGCCTTCGGAGCCGCGATGACGCAGCCGACTTCAGTGTGGAAGCTGATGCCGCTCTCGGCCTCGATCTCGGCGTAGCGTGCGATCGAGCGCTGCGCGAGCAGCGCCCAGTCGGGATCGGCGTCTATGGTCCGGGTGATGCGGCCGCTGTCGTAGTGGCTGGCGAAGACGCCGCCATGCGTGCGTCGATTGGCTGGCTCGTCGGGACCGACCAGAACGACGCGGGCGCCGAACCGCGCCAAGTGGCGCGCCGCAGCAGCACCCATCATGCCCTTTCCGACGACGGCGAAGTCGAAGGTCTTCATGACGCGTCCGGCGACATCATCTGAGCATCCCCACGGCGAAGATGGCGTCGCGCGGGTTAGGAATGGTCCGGGAGAGCCACGCGTCGATTGTGGGGTCGAGCGCTGTGCCCGGTCGTTTTTCCGACAGGTGGAGGTAGACGTCCCGCATGATCATCTTTGGCACCAGCAGGAGTTGCCGGGGATAAACGATCCGCGCGATCCGCTCGCACGCCTCGCGTAGGTGGGCGCTACCAAGGCTCAACGGGGCTGGCGCCACCTCTCGGCACAGGCGCGCGTTGAATTGCCATACGAAGGGATTCCGAGTCCGCCACGCCAAATACCGGGTTCCGGTATCGTCAGCAGGAAATCCTTCGCGTAGCATGATCTCGGTCAGGAGACGGTAGCAACTGCGGCCGCGCTCCTCCGGCCTGACGGCCGCCCCGGCCCTGTACAGGGCATGGTCCGTTCCGAGCGGAACTCGAAAGAAGATGCTGTATCCGACGGCACGGCGACCGCGGTGGCAGAAGACGACGCCGTAGCCACTCTGGAACGGAAAGTTCTCCGCGCCAAAGGCCTGCGCAACGCCGTCACGGTCGAAATCCCAGCAAGTTTCCATGACGTCGAGGATGTCGGTCAGGACGCGTGACCGCTCCGGATCGGAGAGCGCGGACGCATCGCCAATCACCTCCAGCACGGCTCCTTCGTCTCGCTGCATGGCCTCTTCACTCCTTGCCTTTACCCAACCTGTCTGCCCCGACAACGAGCCCACACGCGGCCCGGGCCCGCTGCGCGGCCGGGTTTAGCCACCGCCGTTAAGAGGCCGTTGCGGAGAGCGGCTCAATCCGCTGGCCGTCAATCTGGCTGAGCCGATGGCCGTCCGGATCGAAGGGCTGCGCGAAGTCGAAGACACGGGGGCTCGGACCGTTGTCGTGCAGGAATTCGAGGTTGCGTGCGGCCTCGACCCAGGTCGGGATATATTCGTCACCGACCCACCACATCGCGTAGGTTGGCCAGACAGGCTTGCGGAACCACTTCTCCCGCTGCGCCAGGGCTCGTGCGTGCAGGCCGCCGTACGCGAACGCGCGCACGGCCTCGATGTCGGTCCAGAGGCTGAGGGTCGAGGCGCGTGTATCGGTCTTCGTTTGACGACCGCCGTCGTAGAAGCGCGGGACGGCGAAGGGGCCCCATGGACCCCAGTCGCGTTCGAAATTGGTCAGGGCCTCGTTGTCCTCGTCCAACTCCCGCGCTCTCGTGATGAAACCTGGCGCCTTCTCGGCGTGCCGAAAGACGGCCGGGGTAATGGCTTCGAAGCCGCGGACGACCTCGCTCCCGTAGGGCTTCAGCATTATCGCGAAGGTCGTGAAGGCGAGTCGAGACATGGGCTTCCTCAGAGCTTGAGCTGGCCCCGCAGGACCGTGACGCACCGACCGCCGACGGCATGGCGCCGGGCGGCGCCCTCGTCCGCTGCCGAGATCAGGACCCGCCCGGGCCGGCTGATCTCGGCTCCTTGTTCGAACACGAGTTCGCCGGGCGGTGGCGGGCTGCCAGACAGGAGGAAGGCCGCGAGCGCTCCGGCGCAGGAGCCGCAGACCGGATCCTCGTAGATGCCCTCGGCCGGTGCGAAGCTCCGTAGCCGAGCGGCGACGCCTGGACAGGGTGCGCGGACGAAGACGGTGAGACCCACAGCGTCGTGGGCCCGTGTGATCCGGGTGATCGCGGAGAAATCAGGTGTGAGCGCTGCCAGCGCCGCGGGGCCGTCGAGCTCAACCAGGAGCCAGGGTACGCCCGTCGCTGCGCGCACCACCGGCCGGTCTAGCACACTCTCCAGTGCGATCCCGAGCGCCGCCGCCACCTTCTCGGGAACGATGTCGGTCTGGGTTAGGCTGGCCTCTGGCATCTGGACGAACCATGTCGCTCCGGGATTGGCGCGCTGGACGGTCACGAGACCGATTCCACATTCCTGTCGCAGTCCGATGGCCGTTGATCCCGTCGCCTCCGTGAAGGCGTGCGCCGCCGCCAACGTCGGATGACCGGCGAACCGGAGCTCACGCTTGGTCGTGAAGATGCGAACTCTGAAATCGCCGCCCTCCTCTGGAGGGGCCAGGAACACGGTCTCGGAAAGATTGGTCTCGCGCGCGATTGCCTGCAGCATGTCATCTGGCAGATCGGCAGCGCCGAATATCACCGCCGCCGGGTTTCCGGATAGCGGCCTCTCGGCAAAGACGTCCACCTGCCAGAGCTCAAGCCGCGTCGTGGTCGAAGGAAAGTTCATGGATTCGTTCTCGCACGTCCGCTCGTGAAGAGTTTGGACTGGCTCCGCTCCCGAGCAACGCGGCGGGACCAAGTGCAATGGGGCTAACCGGGTGAGGTCGGCCGGCATCACGGTCAGAGGACGATCTCCTGCTCAACTCGCGAGCCGAGGCTGGACCGCTTCGTGGCTGACAGCCTCTCCAAGAAGGGCGAGGGCATCCTCCACCTCCGTCCTGCCGATTGTCAGCGGCGGCAGCAGCTTCAGCACCTCGTCCCGGCGGCCGCAGGTCTCGGCGATTACGCCGCCAGCGAACAGGCGCCGCGAGAGCGCTGTCGCGACTTGAGCCTCCGCGAACGACAATCCGATGAAGAGGCCGCGGCCTTTCACTTGAGCGGTACCGCCCGGCAGGTTCGCGGTGATGCGCAGCAGACCCTCCCGCAGGAGCGCTGCCGTCCCGGCCACCTCTCCCACGAAGCGATCGTCCGTCCAGTAAGTCTCGATGGCCGCTGCCGCGCCCACGAAAGCCAAATTGTTGCCGCGGAACGTCCCGTTGTGCTCGCCCGGCTGCCAGCGGTCGAGGTCAGGCCGGATCAGGACTAGCGAGAATGGCGTCCCGAAGCCGGACAGGGATTTCGACAACACCACGATGTCCGGCTCGATGCCGAAGGGCTCGAAGGAGAAGAAGCTTCCGGTCCTGCCGTTCCCGGCTTGGATGTCGTCGATGATCAGGATGGCGCCCAGCTCCCGCGCCAGGACGGCAATCCGCCGCACCCAAGACGCGGATGCCGTATTCAAGCCACCCTCGCCCTGGACCATCTCAACGAGGATCGCAGCAGGGCGATCGACGCCGGATCCGCCCTCCAGCAGCATCGGGGTGATAAAGTCGAGCGTATCGACCTCGTCGCCGAGGAAGCCATCGTAGGGCATGAAGGTGGTGTTCGCGAGCGGCGCGCTCGCCCCGGCTCGCTTGGCTGGGTTGGCCGTCGCCGCCAGGGCGCCGAGCGTCATGCCATGGAAGCCGTTCGTGAACGCGACCACGTTAGTGCGCCCCGTCACCTTCCGGGCAAGCTTTAGGGCAGCTTCGATAGCGTTGGTTCCTGTCGGGCCTGGGAACTGCATTTTGTAGTTCAACTGGCGCCGCGATAGGATGTGGCGCTGGAACACGTCGATGAAATTCGCTTTTGCTTCCGTGTGGAGGTCGAGAGAATGAACTATGCCGCCACTCGTGAGGTAATCGATCACGCGCCCGACGATCGCCGGGTTGTTGTGGCCATAGTTCAAAGTGCCGGCGCCAGAGAGAAGATCAAGATAGCGCCGCCCACCCACATCGGTCATCCACACGCCCTCGCCACGAGCGAAGATCGTCGGAAAGCTGCGGCAGTAGCTGCGAACTTCGGACTCGAAGCGGTCAAACACGTGGGCGTTCATCGTTCTCTCCCCTCACAATACTCGGCGGAGCCGCCCGATGGATCAGGCCTGACCGAGTTCGGCAGGCTCACGCCGTCAGGCTGAGGCTCGGCGCAACGCTCGAGACGCGAAACCGGCGACGTCCCGCTCCATACTGGCCAGAATCTCGGACGATCTGAGCGACAGCAGACTGAAGGATCCAGCATCGCCGAGCCCGTGACTGCTTTCGCACAGGCCATTCAGGTAAATCCGCAATCCGCTCTCCGAGGCGACGCTGTAGTCGCGCTCAACGCAGAGAGCACCGTCCGCTCGGCGGCCGAGACCGTCCGCCACGCCAGCGAGCAGAGCTGGGAAGTGCTCCTTGCCCTCGCCACTACCCAGATCCTTGAATCCCGTCGCCAGCACGACCGCGTCGACGTAAAGCTCGGATGTACGGTCGAGAAAGCGCTCGCGGAGTTCCAATGCAACGCCGTCGGCGGATGGACGGACCGACACCACCTCGGTGTTGTTGCTAATCCGGAACCGGTTGCGGCCCTCAAGCCGCTCTTCGTACAGGGTCAGATAGAGTTTATGCAGGACATCAATGTCAGCTGTTCCATAATTTGTTGGGCGAAGCTGGCGCTCAAGTTCAAGCCGAGACGTATCTGAGACGCTGAAGAAGTAGTCGATAAATTCTGGAAAGTAGACGTGATCTGAGAACGGGCTGGTGTCCTTCTGTCGCATGGCGTACCCGCGATGGATCGCGTGGATATGCGCATGCGGGTAACTCGCGAGCAGATCGAGGTGGATCTCGACCGCGGATTGGCTGCTTCCGACGACGGCGATCGAGTGCAGCCCGGGTGCGAGTGCCTTCATCGCTGGACGGTAGTCGCAGAGGTGGAACACGCGACCTCCGAGATGAGGCGCGAACACTTCCGGAACATTCCGGCTCCGACCAGTTCCGACCAACAAGCTTCGCGCCAGAAACCTGTCTTTGTCGGATCGTGCCGTCCAACAGTGCAAGTCTCGATCGTATTCGACACTAGAAACGCGTGTGCCATAGGTGACACGCTCGCTGAAGAACTGTGCCGCCCAAGTGATGTACTTAGCATAATCCTTCCTGAGTGGATACAGGATGCCCAAATTGAGATAATCGTAGAGTCGTCCCTCCGACTTGAGATAGTTGATGAAGGTGTAGTGACTCTTCGGGTTGCGAGGCGTCACGAGGTCGCGCAGTGGATTGTTCTGGATGTCCGATCCGTCGAGCAGCATTCCGGGTTGCCAGTTCGGACCGTCTGCCTGCTCCAAGAACCTCACGTCGAGCTGCGAGTCCGCCTCCTCATGTGCGATGGCGAAGGCTAGGTTCGAAGGCCCAAATCCGACGCCGAGCACGTCGTGGATGAGACAATTTTTCTCGAACGTCGACATTGGCAGATCAATCTCCAGGATTTCGCTCACATCGCCTTGTAAAAACTATGATTTAAAGAATTCACATGATGACTTATCTACATTATTGTATTTAGTGTTTGATCTGAATAAATGAAAACCGGTATCCAATATTGCAAATTTAAATGATCTCGCTTGCTGCAATCGATGCTAACGGAGTGGGCCATGTGACTGGACCTGTCTCTCCGCAGGCAAGCCAGAGGCGCTCCGAAGCTGCTGGCACAATAGGAGCCATACCGGCGCAAAGGGCTCGTACGACGCCCCGAACGACGTCCGGATCCCCATCATGCGCAACAAGCGCCAGGGCAAGTTCTAGGCCGGTGGCGACTGCTAGTGCAGCGATCCGCAGGCTGGGCCTCTCGTGCCCGTAGGCAGCCTCGAACCTACGACGCAGCGCTCGCGCTTCCGGTGTCTCAGGTCGCGCTGAAGCCGGCGGATTCAGCGCCAGAAGAGCCTCCTCCAGTGCCTCGAGCGGCTTCCGGAACTTTCGGGCGACGATTAGTTCGAAGTCGTCCTGCGAAAAGTTCGCCTGATTGTACTCAGGATTTGAGTATGCGAGGTAGAAGCGCGCCTCGTCGGCATCGACTTTCGCCAGAAAGTCCCGGCCCCATATGAGGTGTCCTTGGCTTGTGGAGAACTTGAACTGATCTAGTAGGTAGAACTCGTTTGTCACAAAGGCGGCGGGAAGCAACGCGTCGGCACCACATTCTGCGGCAGCGAATGCTAGGCATAATTGAGCGACGCAATAGAAGAACGAGTTGTCGAAGCCGAGATACTGTATGTACCGGACCCGGCTTGGCGCAGGAAACAATCCGGACCCATACTTCGTCCGGTGAGCCTTGTCGAGCCAGTAGTAGTGTCCCGGCACCATCTCTGCCCAGACGTTCAGAACCATCCCGCGTTCATCGCCCAGTGGCGAGGCAACGCCCCACATCGACGGGAAGGTGATCGGGAACGTCGGTAGGCGACTGTCGAAGAGTTCGTCTATCAGCCGAGCGAGCGTGGGCCTCCGTTCAGGGAGGGTGTCGAGCAGGTGCGATCGGAGCCGAGGTCGCCATGTCTCCAGATCGAAGACCACCTCTGAAACGGTTCTCGGCTCGATCCGGTCGCCTGGTCTGCCGCCCGTCGGATGGAGCCCGAACAAGGCCTCAGCATCGTTCGGGTGTCCGCAGGTCTCGCAGATGTTGCCTTTCGTCTCGCAAAGGCAAGTTGGGCATCGTCCCGAGGCGTAGGCCTCGAACAGGAAGCGGTCACGAGCGACATCATACGGAACCGGTCGCTGCCGCCTGCTAAATACGCCGTGCCCGTCTAGATGGCGGAACCATTCCACGACATAGTGGGCGTAACTCGCATCCGGCAGTCCCACAACGTCGAAGGCAATCTCGGCTGATCTTAGCGTGGAGGAGATTTCAGCATGGCTCCGCGTCGCGAGGGTGCGCGGATCCAGACCCAGGCGCTCTGCAGTGGTGACGACGTAGCTTTGATGGGTGTCTACCCCGAGCGCTGCAACCGCCTTGTGGCCACGCAACGACAGGTATCGGCGCAGCACGTCGGCCCCGAAATATGGGCCCGACAGGTGACCGACATGGAGGTCGCCGTTAGGAGTCGGAGGTGGCGCGACGATCGCGAAGAGCTCTGTCTGAGGATATGTCATCTGCTCAGCCAATCACTTCATGGAGTTTCTAGGCTTCTGGCTGCGTCGACGCTTTCAACTGGTCCGCGATGTGCATCAGCCTCGCGTTCGCTTCTGGACTTCCCCAGAAGATCGTCAGGAAGCGAAGTGGCACTAATGACGACGTGTTCCGGACGGTGTGGTGGCTGAACCTGGGCAGGTAGATGACGTCACCTGCTTCAATCGGTGAACTCTCGTCGTCAACTGTGATGATGCCGGCGCCATCCAGTATCAGGAAGGTCTCTTCCTCGTCGTGCGAGTGCGGTGTAGTCGACTCGCTGGGACGTACTGAGGCAATTGCGCTGCCCCATAGCGGATCCGCGACATCAGCCCAAGGATAGAGGCGTCTAAGATCGCAGCCGTACTCGTAAGACGACGTCGCATCTTTGGCGCGAGCTATGCGCATCGCGTCCTCCTCTATTCGACCTGTGTTTTCGCCAGCCCACGCCGCTAGCGGCGTGGGCTGGCCGAAGCTCCCACGGCAACCACCCTGGGTTTCTCTTAACAGGTACCCTGAGTACCATCGTGTCAAGGAAAAATTGCGGCCCAGCTTCGATTGAAGCGAGGAAAAAAAAGCCTCATCTCCTTGAGAAAATTCGATCAGCGGGTTGATGCGCAGCCGGGGTTGTGGCTCTCTGTCACCTCCTATGTCGAGAGTAAGCTCGTGAAGGAATGCATCCTGGCTGCTAAATAAAGGAAGTACAGCAGTCGCCGTGTTCAAGCCCGCCTATCCGTCCGATATTGGGCCCGAAAACGACTAATACACATTCCGCGTTCTGTATCGGGTCGGGAGTGGCTGGTGTTGGTCTGCGACAGCTTCGGCGCGACCGCCTGCAACCGATCCGGAAAGCGCGCGCTGCTGCTTCCGAGAGGCCGCGGATGATCGTTGCGCCCCGTGATCCTCAAGGAGCGTGACCGAAATGCAGACCCCTGATAGACCGTCCGGAGACGCGGCCCCCACGCCGCTCCGCGGCGGCCCGGCCCCATGGGCGCGGGCTGGCGGCTACTTCGCTTGGGCGTTGATGGCGACCGCCTACGCGCTCGCCTTCTTCCACCGCGTGTCCCTGCAATCGCTGAACTTCGGTCTAACCCGCGACTTCGGTGCCGATGCTGCTGGGATCGCCGCGCTCGCCTCGGCCTATTTCTGGGGCTACACCCTCATGCAGTTGCCGGCTGGCCTGTTGGTCGACCGGTATGGCGTGCGGCGTGTGGTCCTCTGCAGCATGGCCACGTCGGCGCTCGGCAGCGCGGCCTTCGCGCTAAGCCCAAATCTCTCTGTCGCCGTGCTAGCGCGCTTGGTGCTTGCGAGCGGCGATGCCCTTGTCTTCAGCTCACTCCTCAAACTCGTCGCCCTGCGTTTCCCAGACCGCCGGTTTGGCGTCATGTCCGGCCTGTCCCAGGTCTCGGGATACGTGGGTGGGGCCTTCGCCACCGTCCCGCTCGCTGTCGGGGTGGAGCATATTGGCTGGCGATCCTGCCTGCTCCTCGCGGCGCTGATCGGCGCCCTAAACTTCATCTTGATCGCTGCGTCCGCCAGCGTGCCTCGCGCGTCAGGCACTGCCAGGAGTTTGCATGCTCTCCTAACCTACATGGCCGACGCACTCAGGAGCAGAGCGAACTGGGGCAATGTCTTGACGTTCGGATCCCACTTCGTTGTCGTCACGACTCTCTCGGGCGTTTGGGGGCTGCCGATGATCGCCCATGTGTTCGGAATCGACGGTTCGCAGGCGGGTGCCGCGCTGCTCGCCTTCATGATCGGGAATGCGTTTGGCTCCGGAGGGCTCGGCTATTTGGCCGACCGTGTCTTGAACTCGGACCGCGCGTTGGTGGTCGTTTGCTTGCTGCGGAGCGTACTGATCGCCCTGCTCTTTCCTGCGGTCCTGCGCCACACGCCGTTCGCGCTCGTTGTAGCCAACTTTGCGGTCCTCGGCCTCCTTGCCGGAGGCACGATCCCGCTGATCCTCAAATGCACGAAGCGCCTGTACACTGCCGAGTTCATCGGCGTCGGAGCGTCCGTCAACACCGCGTCCGCGGGCCTATTCGCCGCGGCTACGCAGCCAGTGATCGGCTTCGCGATGACCTGGGCGAGCGGCGGAGCCGATCGAGCCCCGGGTGCGCTGAACGATGTAGGGTACGGTGCGATGGTTGCGGCGCTCCTCCTGCTCTCGGTTCCGGGCCTGATCGGGCCCCTCATGATGGGTAGGCGCGTCCGGGGCTAGAGCATCATCTAATAGAGTGGATGCCAAAGTCGAAGGGAGAAGGTCATGTGCTCATCAAAACGCGGCGCTCTCCTCAACGAGGCCGTCAGGATCGGGATCGAGAACTCGGTCCTGTGCTGGTTAGCGACCGTCGATGAAGCAGGTAATCCCAATGTTTCGCCGAAAGAGATCTTCGTCTCTCACGGCAACGACAGGATCTTGGTGGCAGATATCGCTTCCCCGACCAGCGTCAGGAACATCGCAGCGCATCCGAGCGTCTGCGTGAGCTTCGTCGACGTGTTCCGGCAGCGCGGCTTCAAGGTTCATGGCCGTGCTTCACTCATCACGCGCGGGTCGGAGGCCTTCGAGACGACGGGGGCTGACCTGCTGAAGAAGGCCGGCCCCGATTTTCCGGTTCGCACCATCATCTCCGTCCGCATCGAGCGGATCGCCAGCATCCGGGCTCCAAGCTACGCGCTGTTCCCCGAGCGGACCGAGGCGGAGCGCATGCGCGCCGCTTACGATACCTACAAGGTCGAGCCCCGCTCCGTCTGACGCTTTACATCGCTGAACAGGCTTACGAACCATTCGAAGCGTCTTCGCTGTCGCGCGGGAAGGTGTCGGCGTGAGCGTCGAGCAGCGCCGCTTCGAGCGGCCGCCCTTGCCTGTAGGGCGCGAGTTGAAGGGGCCTCGTGACGGTGGGCATTAGCCGCGGGCAGGCTTCCGGTTCACCAATTAGCAGGTGAACCGGCAGGCGCTCGGCGTAGATCGGCAGCGCGTAGTCATTCTCGTCGTCACCGACGCCTTTGGCGCGGATCTTCGCCGAGGCCCGCTCGATGTCCATGAATACCACTGCCGTGGCCTTGGTCTCCTGCGCCGTGCTCGGCCGCAGACCCGCCGTGCGGCCAGGGAAGAAGCGGTCTACCATCATCACGAGTGCCCGGCGCTTCTCCTCAGGGTTCGTGACGAGACGGGCGCGCCCAAAGGCCATCACCGAGCGGTAATCGGCGGAGTGGTTGAAGCCGCTGCGCGCGAGCACGAGGCTATCGAGGTGGGTGACGGTGAGGCAAACCGGCTCGCCGTCCGAGAGGTTACGCAGCATCCGGCTGGCACTCGATCCGTGCCAGTAGAGCCGCGGGCCCTCACGCCAAAAAAGGGTCGGCGTGCAGTAGGGCTGGTCATCGATGATGTACGAGACATGACAGAGCGCGGCCGCATCGAGCAGCTGATACACGGTCTTGCGATCGTAGAAGCCGCGCTCGTGCAACCGCTTCATACGATTGACGGCATCAATTGGATAGGTTGCAGAATAATCCTCGGGCACGCGCTTCTCCGCTGTTGGTGAGAGCATTTAGCAGATCTAGCAGTTTCGCCTCTGCCGGATTGATATAAACTAGATTCTTTATCATGTGGCGATTTATTGATGAAATCGCACCTGGAAGTTAATACCTATCAGACTAACAGCAATTTTCCGTACGTATGTCAGCGTGCGCTTCTTTGCGTCCGTGTCATACTTTCGCCTCTTAAGAATACGCCTGCCCTTGCACTTGTCGAAGAGTTTGCCCCTCTGGGCTGCCTCTGAGATAGCTTTGTAAATGGCCGGATAAGGCCTCGCACTTGTGAAAGTGTGATGCCTGGATCGTCACCACGCCCTCGTGATACGGCACTGCACATATCCAGTAGTGTTGCGAGGCGATCTTCAGCGCCGGTGCGCTCTTGAGCGTAGTCCCTCTTCATATCTGCCCGTCGTCGGTTTGGCAATCTCAAGTTTTCTCGCAAGGCTCGCCGTTAGTGGTGTAACCTTGCGGCTCAGCCTGAAGGTGCGAAGCGTGTCCGTGCACCTACGTGGGCTGAAAAGGATGTCGAACCGGAGCGCGTTCATGTCATCCAGGTTGGCCGACCATAGCAAAGAGGCGTTCGCCTTCATTGAGGAGATCGAACGTGTCGCGACGCCCAGGCAGGTAATCGACGCCATGGCCCGCTCGCTCGGGACGTTCGGGTTCGAGCACTTCGTCGTCACCCAACTGCCGGGACCTCAAGAGCGGTTCGAGCAGACCGTCATCAGCCGGAAATGGCCGATCGGCTGGTTCGAGCTTTACACGCGGGAAGATTACGTCCGCGTCGATCCTGTCATTCGGCGCTGTCGGGAGACGGTCCAGCCTTTCAAGTGGTTCGAGGCGCACTACGATCCCCAGCACGAGCCCCGCGCCCGTGAGGTGATGGAGCGCGCGTGTGACTTTGGGATGCGACGCGGCTTCAGCCTGCCAATCCATGGTCCTGAGGGTTACGGCGGCTGCTTCTCAATGAGTGGATCGCACCTCGATCTCAATCAACGCACCAAGCCGGCCATCCACCTCATGGCGATGTATGCCTTTGATCGACTTCGGCAGATCGGACGAACGCCACGTAGCGAACAGAAGAACCCCCTTACCCAGAGAGAGCAGGAAGTCCTTCGGTGGGCGGCAGCCGGCAGATCAGCGGCTAATATTGCCGATCTCCTCGATATCACCGAGCGCACGGTGACCTGCCACACGGTCAATGCCATGCGGAAGCTTGGCGCGATTAATAAAACTCAGGCTGTTGCCTATGCTATCCAGCGGCGCCTGATCCATATTTAAATCGATCTGACCTGTAGATTCCTACGATATCCTGATAAGCCGGAGCCAATAATAATCCCCCTCGGTCTATGGATTGAGGAGGGGTTGCGTGACGAAGATTCATGTCGTTACCCGGCACAATCGCACGCTCTATGACGAGGCCATACGGCACCACCACCAACTCCGTCACGACATCTTTGTCGGGGAGCGATCCTGGCGTTCGCTCACCCGTTCGGATTGCCGTGACATCGACGCTTACGACAATGATAACACTACTTACCTGCTTGCTATCGACAATGATCGGGTTGTTGGCGGCCAGAGACTGTATCCGACAGTCCTACCGCACATGATTAGTGACGTGTTCCCGCATCTCGTCTCAATGAGAAGCGTCCCAAAGGCGCCGGACATCTTCGAGTGGACCCGCTATTTCGTCGTGAAGGAGCGTCGGACCGGACGGACGGATTGCCGGATGCTCGCGGCTGTCCAGGAGTTCTGTCTGGAAGAGGGCATCAGCCAAGTCACTGCCGTGGTCGAGATGTGGTGGCTGCCGCGCTGGCAGCAATCGAGGTTCAAGGTGCGCCCCCTGGGCCTGCCGGTGGACGTCGAGGGGCAGCCGACGATCGCGGTGCTCATCGACATCTCCGAGGAGAGCTTGGCAGCCGTCCGTTGTCTCGCGGGCTTGCGCGGTGCGTCTCTTGTTCGCAGAGGACCACAGCGCCCCGCCATCCACTGGGTGCCCTATGCAACTGCATCCTGAAGAGCCGGGCGAGCCGGAGCTGACGCCGCGGGAACTCACCAACGATTTGCGAATCACCCTGATCACGTTCGTGAGCCAGCTGTCGCCAGATGCGAAGGCCAAGCTGAACGCCTTTCTTTACATCGCCAGTTCGAAGCCGGTCTTGGACGTCGACCTCGTGATCGATCCAGATGGCTTGGCGACGCTCACGCTCCGTCACTCGGTCGCGAGTGCCCCTTGAAGCTTAGGAGACTCGCCCTCGTCCGGCCGCAGCTAGTACGAGGGCGAGTATCGCTTGGCGCATCTCGGGCTCGTGGATACGGCTGAAGGCGAGCGCCACCTGCATGGTCTCATGGTCGGTCAGCATATCCTGACTCATCTCGCCGGGGTCTCCCTCGTTGTCATCACCATCTGGAGTTGCGAAGAAGAACATCAAATAGGTCTTGAGAATGGTGGTGACTTCGTAGAGCCGGGCCGCCCCAATCCGATCGGCGCCCCGCTCATACTTCTGGACCTGCGTGATGCTGATGCCTAAGGCTTCGGCCAATGTCTCCTGACTCATCCCAATGGCTATTCGCCGCTGCCGGATCCGAGTGCCAACGAGTCGGTCGGTCGCCGTCGGCGCTTTCGTTCCCACTTCCACCTCCACCCTATATTCCTCGTATAAGGCGAAACACGGTAGAAAACAATTCTCCTGCGGGCTGCGTTATAGAAATACCGCTGAAGACGCCAGCTCATCGCCGGCGGAGGGTCGAACCTTATTTTCGACAAAGTCGCAGACTAGCACTTCGTGCGGTGCGATGACCTGACGATCCCATCGCGCAGCAGCACGCCCGGAACTCAAGCGCGCCACTCGACCTACGGGAGCGGATAGGGGCCGAGGAATAGGTCCCCGAGCGCCCGCCGCTGCAGATGTGTCAGCCGTCGGCGGCGCAGGTGCCCGGGTCGATCGTGGATGAGATGGCAGCGCTGGCACCACGCCGCGAGATCCCGGTCGCCGTTCAGGCTGGTGTCGTGCGCCCGGTGGCACGTCGCCAGGATCGGCAGCGTCTGCCGGGCCTCGGCCAGGGCCGCGAGCCCGGGTGGGTGCCGAAGCGGTCGCCCCCGGGCGGAGCGCCAGCACCCTGCTTTGGCATCGTACCACGTCCCCTCGTCGAGGCAGACGATCACCTGCCTGTGCGGCCGCCCGCAGGCCTCGCAGCGCCCGCCGGCCCGGCCGAAGCGGATCACCGCCGAGAACTGCGGCCAGTCGATCGGGTAGAAGTGGCGGTGTTCGGGACGGATCGGCACGATGCGGCCACGCTAGCATGGCCCGTTGAACGGCGAATCCCCCCTTCGACACATCGATGGCGATGTAGCCTCTACGATCCGAGCCCCCGGATCGGCACGCTCACCGGCTTCGCGGCCGGCCCAGCGCGGGAGTCAGAGGATCGCCCAGGGGAGGCGACGGGCTTTTGGATCGGAGAGAGGCTCCGGCGCCCGTCGCGAAAGCTCTGCCGATGCCCCGCCTCCTGATCCTCGCCTGCTCGGCGACCAAGAGCCCCGAGCTCGATCGCATCCCGGCATTCGCGCGCTACGACGGCCCGCTCTGGCGCACCCTGCGCTCCGCCGATCCGGACGGCCGGCGCGCCCGGGTCGCCTTCCTCTCGGCCCACTACGGTTTCCGGGACGCGGCGACGCCGATCGCCGATTACGACGCACGGCTGACGCGGGATCTCGCCGAGTGAATGATCGCCGGCGGCGTCACCGCACGCTGGCCCAGGCCGCCGTCGCCCCGGCGGCCTGACACCTCTGGGATCCACGCCGGCGCCGAGTTCGCCGGGCTGGCCCGGCACGGCGCCGAGCCCTTCGCGGATGTCGCGCTCGTCGGCGGGCAGCTCTACGTGGAAGTGATGCACGCTCTCGTGCGCGGCTTCGTCGAGATGGGCTGCGTGCGGCGCGACGCCTGCGTCAGCGTCATCAATGGGCCAATCGGCCGGATGCGCCAGGACCTGCGATCCTGTCTGTGCGAGGCGAGCGGGCTAGCCGGAGGCCGGCCGTGACCGGGCTCCTCGGGCACAACGGTGGGCCCGTCCTCGACGAGCCGGCCGACACCCGCTCCGGCCGGTGCAAGCACTGCCGGCACTGGAAGGCCCCGTCCGACGAGGAGCAGCGGGCCTACGAGTGGTTCCAACTCGGCTTGTCGCGCCGCCGCGTCCGCCGGCCGACCGGCGCCTGCGACCGCGTCCTGATCGGCAACACCCCCAAGCCTGCCTTCTCGGCCACGGTGGGTGAGTTCGGCTGCCGGAACTTCGAGGCCGCCCCTCTGCCGCTGATGGCGAAGGGCGGCGGCTTCATTACGATCTGGCAGAACGATCGCGTCGTCTGGCAGGGGCAGGAGGAGGAGATCCCCGCCCGCTTTCTGCAGCAGGATCTCAACCTGTGAGTATCCGAGCCAGCCATCATCCGTAAGATCCATGGTATATGGATTTCGTGGATCAGGAGACCCTTCCATGCGTTCGTTCACGACCGCCGACCTCAACAAGCAGGTCGGCGAGGTTACCGACGCCGCCCAGCGCGCGCCCGTCGTCATCACCCGTCGCAGCAAGCCCCGCTTCGTCCTGATGAGCCTGGAGCACTACGAAGCCCTGCGCGGCCCGGAGGATCCGCGCCGAGCCTTCACGCTCGACACCATGCCCGACGACCTGCGCAATGGCCTCCTGCAGGCGGCCGAGGACTACGAGCGGGAGCATGGCGGTGACGACTGAGACGGCGGAGACCGGGCTCGTCGTCCGCTACAGCTTCCTATGGCCGCGCGAGCACGGTCGCGGCGAGCGCGAGGGCCGCAAGGACCGGCCGGTCTGCCTCGTCGTGCCGGTCAATGTCGCACCAGGCGCCGTGGTGGTGTTCCCGATCACCACGCAGGACCCCTTGCCCGGCCGGATCGCGGTCGCCGTCCCGGAGACCGAGCGACGCCGGCTCAAGCTTCCGGGCGACCGGCCGTGCTGGATCATGCTCGATGAGGCCAACGGCGACGTCATGCCGGGGTCGTTCCACCTGGTCCCGTTCGAGACACATCCCTTGCGCTACGCCTACGGCCGGTTCAGCCCGGCCTTCATGCGCGTCGTGCTGCGGACGATGGCCGAGGCGATCCGCGCACGTCAGCTCCGGATGGTTCAGCGCGAACGTTGATCAGTCTCTGCTGCTCGAGCGCAGGCTCGGGTCGCCATTCCCTTGGCGTCCGCCCACGCCCCGCCTATGCGAGGAGCCATGACGCTCTCGGACCGTCTCGATCATCTTCCCGAACGCAAGCGCCGCGAAATCCAGTTCGCGGCCCAGATCCTGTTCGAGGAATTCGAGGCGGCCCAGAAGGGCCGGCTCTCCGACAAATACAAGGGCGGGCGCATCATCAAGCTGGTCCTGTTCGGCTCGCATGCCCGTGGCGACTGGGTCGATGACCACAAGACCGGCGACCACTCGGATTACGACCTGCTCGTCGTGGTCGAGACCGAGCGTTTTACCGACCCGCACGATTTCTGGGAGCGAGCTGAGGAGCGGCTGTTGCGCGAACTGACCGTGACGCGCCGCCTGAGGACGCAGGTCAGCTTCATCGTCCACTCGATCCACGACCTGAACAACCAACTCGCCTACGGTCGTCCTTTTTTCGTGGATATCGCCCGAGACGGGATCTTGCTCTACGAGGTCGCGGGCTTTCCGTTCGCCTCGCCGAAGCTGCTATCGGCGACGGAGGTGCATGCTGAGGCCGAGCGGCATTTCCAGCATTGATTTCGCGATGCGGATGAACTTCGAGCCGGTGCAAAGTTCTACCGCGATCGCGGCAATCTCAAACATGCAGCCTTCCTGCTGCACCAGACCACCGAAGGCCTTTATCACTGCGCCCTGCTCGTGCTGACACTCTACAGCCCGAAGCTGCATCGTCTGAACCGTCTGCGACCGCTGGCCGAGGGCGTCGAGGCCCGGCTGATCGAGGCGTGGCCGCGCGACACACGGTTCGCCCGGCGCTGCTTTGCCCGGCTCGACCGGGCCTACGTCGATGCCCGCAACTCGCCGCATTACGAGATCACCGGCGAGGAACTGGCTTGGCTGGTGGAGCGCACCGGTGTCCTTCGCGAGATCATCGCTGCGGCCTGCGCTGAAAAGCTCGACGGTCGCTCGTAGAGCGGCGTCAGCCCGGCCAGGACCAGCGGGGTTCGGAATGGCCCACGACGCAAGCGCATCTTGGCAGCATATCACTATGGCATTGATATCATGTCGATGCCGTTCGTGCCCCCGGCCGGCCTGATCGACCCCGCTCTCTCGCCGCAACCCCGATAGGCCGTCGCGGCCTTCCACGATCAACCCGCAAGGGGTCCGCTCCGCAAGCGGGCGGCCGCTCTCGGCTGCGCCTCCCGCGGTGATCGCGGCCGCTCCCGGCCTCCTGGGGCCGCTGTCGAGCGGGGATCGCCCCCGCTCCGTCAGGAGTAGAACCGATGGCGACCGATCTCACCCTCGCAAACCGCTACGCCTACAGCCTCGCGGCCTCCCTGATGGTCCCGGTCACGGTCTTCCTCTCCGAGGCCGGCTACGGCGTCGTCACCTCGGACGAGTTCGAGGGCGATTCCGCCGACGTGATCTCCGAGTTCGACCCCTACGAGGAGGAGTGATCCTCGCGCCGGGGCAGTGCACCCCCTGCCCCTCTCACTCCCATTGCACAGGGCGGGCTTGCCCCGCCCCCAAGTCGGGATATCCTCGATCGGATATCAGCTATATTCAGATGGGATATCCGCAGCTCTGTTCGTCAAGGATCCGGTGGTCGACGCCCTGGCCCAGGAACTTGCGTCCCTCAGGCGTACCACCAAGACCGAGGCGGTACGCCAGGCGCTGCGCGGCGAGATCGATCGCGAGAAGGACCGGCTCGACCTCGTCGCCCAATCCCTGGCCTTCGCCCGCGACCTGCGCGAGCGGGCCGGTCCCAACGCAACGCCTGTGGGCCAGGCCGTGCGCGACGAACGGTATGGAAATCCGTGATGTTCGTCGACACCTCCGCCCTGGTCGCGATCCTTGCCGGCGAGCCGGACGCCGCCGCCCTCGTCGCGCGCCTTCAGCGCGCTCGCCAGCGGCTGACCTCGCCCCTCGCGGTCTTCGAGACCACGCTCTCCCTCTCCCGCATCCTCGACTTGCCGTTGCTCGACGCCCGGGAGGCCGTGCGGGATTACCTCGCGCTGGCAGGGATCCAGGTCGTTGCCATGTCGCCCAAGACGGCCGACGGCGCGCTTGAGGCGTTCGAGCGGTACGGCCAGGGCCGACACCCGGCCGGGCCCACCTCCGCGGATTGTTTCGCCTACGCGTGCGCCCAGGCCTATCGCATGCCGCTGTTGTTCAGGGGCAGCCATTTCGCGCTGACCGACGTCTCAGCGGCATAACCTGTCGGCTGTTTCCTTGCTCGATCGGCTATAGGCCGAGCAGATGACTGGCCGTGCCATAGGCGGTCATGGCCAGCCCGCCGGCGAGGACGCCGATCATCATGTACGAGAAGCCCTTGAGCATCATGGCAGGGGATCCTTCCGATCGATGGCAAGGGTCGTGTCAGCCTCATGCTGCGATGCGGCAGGCAATTTAGCAAGTGCAGCATTCTAGGCATTCGCGTGCTTGAATGAGCAGCACTCTCTCGCCTCGTTGCCGACCGGACCGGCCCGTCGTCAGGTCCTCGCGGCTGAGCCCGGGGCTGCGGACAGCTGCAGCGCGGTTCGTCCCCCGGACGCGATCCTTGAGCCAGGGGCGGGGAGCGGGACGCGGAACCGGCGAGGTCAGGCAGGTTCACCCGAACTGGCCAGGAGGCGTTCCCGCGATCCGGTGGGCCGGGCCGCAATCCAGTGACCTCGGTGATGGGCGGTTCTATCCGGGTCGACCGGGATCACCGCAACGGCGGATGCCGGGTTTCTTCCCCGCCGTTAAGGCGGCTCCTCGCGGATCAAGAAACCCTGCCCTCGCCGTCCTCCGCTGACGCTGCGGCCCGCTGCGCGGGTGCGGCGCCGGTCGCCTCCGGCTCGACGAACGCCATCGAGGCCGCAGGGACGCGGCCGAGAGCAACCGGACGAGAGGATCACGACCATGGCGACCATCGGCATCTTCACCCAGACCCAGACCGGCTTCTCCGGCGAGATCACCACCCTCACCATCCAGGCCAAGAAGGTCGCGATCGTGGCGGAGACGGAGCGCGGCGGCGAGACCGCGCCGACCCACCGCATCTACCTCGGCAAGGCCGAGATCGGCGCCGGGTGGGCCAAGCGGTCCAGCGAGGGGCGGGACTACGTCTCGCTCAAGATCGACGACCCGAGCCTGCCGGCTCCCCTCTACGCCCGCCTCTTCGCCGAGGAGGACGGCAAGACCCACTCGCTGATCTGGAGCCGCTCCAACGGCCGCCGCCAGGACTGACCGAAGGCCTTACGGCCCCACCCTCCGGGCGGGGCCGGTCTCGCCGCCACCATCAAGCTGACCTGATCGACGTTCCCGCTCGCATCGTCGCACGGGCCGACCACTCCTGTCGCGACTCTGCCCGGCTCGCCACCACCGTCGCCTCGGCGGTGATTTCGCGTTGGATCTCGCAACGCTTGGTTAGGCCTCTCGGCACGTAACCGAGCTGTGCGAGCAGCGCCCGCAGGAGCCGGAATTGCAGTTCGTGGTCGATCCTCGTGGCCTCGTACTCGCTGACTCCGGCCCCGGGGCGGGCCTCGCTTTCCAGTGCCTCGACCCGCATCAGCGCCGTGAGGTAGAGGTAGTGGGCCGTGCGGACGCGCTGCTCCAGGGTCTCCCCCTCGCCACTCGAGCAATGCAAGAGTTGCTCTCCGATCCGAACATGCTGCAGGGTTATATGCGATCTTACTGCAATCGTAGGCGATAATTTTTCCTCAAACCAGCAGCGTATTCGGGCATAATATTGGTCTGTGCCGTCGGCCGCACAGATGCGCGTTCGTCTGCGTCGCGGATGAGTCGGGACGTCGCGCCGGAGTGAGAGGAGGCCTGGAGGCCGATGACGGGAGATCAGGCCGGAGAGAGGCTCCGGCGCCCGTCGCGAAGGCACTGCGATGGCCCGCCGCCCCTCCTCCTCCCGGAAACCCGCCGCCCGCCGCACCGAGGCCGCTCCAGAGCAGCGCCCCGACCTGTACCAGCTCATCACCGAGACGATCATCGCCCAGCTCGAAGAAGGCCAGGTACCGTGGGTGCAGCCGTGGGGCGACCTGCCGGGCGCCGCCGCGGTCGGGATGCCGCGCAACGCCCTGACCGAGCGGGCGTATTCAGGCATCAACGTCATGCTGCTGTGGGCGAGCGGCATGGCGGCGGGCTACCCGACCCAGCGCTGGCTCACCTTCAAACAGGCGCTCGAGCTCGGGGGCAACGTGCGCCGCGGCGAGAAGGGGACGCCGGTCGTCTACGCCAACCGCTTCACCCCCGAGCGGGAACGTGCGCGAGCCTCGCAGGCGGGCGATGAGGCGCGCTCGATCGCGTTCCTGAAGCAGTACACCGTGTTCAACGCCGCGCAGTGCGACGGCCTGCCGGAGGGGCTCTATGTACCGCCCCCGCTGCCCCGCGAGGATCTGATCGAGCCACGCTTCCGCGCGCTGATGGAAGCGAGTGGCCTGACCATCCACCTCGGCGGACAGCGGGCGTTCTACCGCTCGGCCGACGACGTGATCGTGCTGCCGCCGCCGCAGTCGTTCTTCGAGCCGGTGAACTTCCACAGGACCGCGGCGCATGAGATGAGCCACGCGACGGGTCACCCCTCCCGGCTTGCCCGCGACTTCACCGGCCGCTTCGGCAGTGAGGGTTACGCGCGCGAGGAGCTGGTAGCCGAGATCTCGGCGGCCTTCGTCTGCGCCAGCCTCGGCATCGTGCCGACGGTGCGCCACGCCGACTACATCGCGAACTGGCTCGAGGTGCTGCGCTCGGATCCGCGCGCCATCGTGCAGGCCGCCGGCCTTGCCAGCCGCTCCGCGGAGTGGCTGCTCGGCCACCTGCCGCCCGAGCTCGGCCTGGACGGCGCCAGCGGGCCGGACGAGGGTGACGAGGAGGGTGAGGCCCCGGCCTCCCTTCAGGCGGCGTGATGCGCTTCA
This sequence comes from Methylobacterium sp. SyP6R, assembly GCF_019216885.1. Lineage (NCBI taxonomy): Bacteria > Pseudomonadati > Pseudomonadota > Alphaproteobacteria > Hyphomicrobiales > Methylobacteriaceae > Methylobacterium > Methylobacterium synurae. Next base: position 46,434 of record NZ_JAAQRC020000003.1, read on the forward strand.
AGCGCTGGCCCCGGCCGACGGCCTTCGAGGATACGTCGCGCAAACGCGCGGCGTACCTTCGCAAGCAGGTCCGCGAGCAGGCGGCCCTCCCTCTCTTCGCCGCGGCGATCGCCGAGCGCCAGCTCGACGTCGACGAGGAGATGGTCCGGCGCACCGGACAGTGGGAGCGTCAGCAGCACGAGAGCCGCCGGCAGCGGGCTGCCGGCTGGCGCCGGGCCCGCGAGCGCCTGTTCAAGCACCCGGCCGGCGCCGGGCGATCCGGGCGCTGTGGCGGATCTGCCCGTATCCGGCCGATCCGAGCTATCTCGCAACCCTGTTGCACGAGATCGCGACCGGCCGGATCGATCCAGCGCGGCCTCCCTGGGGCGGGCGGCATACGCTCACCCCCCGCACGACGCCGAACCCGGCGACCTTCGGCGAGGCCTTCCGCCAGATCGGCCAGCGAACGGTCGGCGGCGGGCCGAAGACCACCGGCGCCGACGAGAGGCAGTTCTGCGGCAATCTCGGCTCGGGGATCCTGTTCCTGACCTCTCGGGTGCGGCTGATCGAGCCCAACGAGAGCGTCTACACCTCGTCCAACCACCGCCTGCGCGACGGCCATGTTGGTCGCAGCGGACATTGGGTTGATATCGAGGTGCGAGGCATCTGCTCGGATGCCGACCTGGCCCTAATTCATCGCCTCGCTCAGGCTGCGGACAGCCGCCGCGTGTCGGTTCATCGAGCAGCCCCATGTGACGACCACGACGTCTCCCGATGCAAGGTTCCTCCAGGATCGTGTCTCGAAGCGTGAGTCTATGAGGGCGAGGCGAGGGTCGATCCGATGGCCGTTGACAGGGACCACTTATCGATTATCGATAATCGATAAAGCTGGATCTGCTCCACTGGCCCCCCTCCGCTCGGGACCGACGTGGTGTCAAGCAGATGGAATGCGTTGCGACGTGATCGGAGGCGAAGCGAATATGCACTATATCAACGGAGCGACCGAGCAACTGGCCAATGACATTCGCGCCGTGATCGAAAGTCGACCGGACTTGCAGAATGAATCTCCGGTTATCGAAAGCTTCACGCGCTTCGATGAAACTTGTCGCATGCCGCCCGCTATCGTCTGTTACGTCGCCGAGAAGCTGAGCCATGAGGCCAACATGCCGGCGTTCTCCGACGCCCAGCTCGAAATCCTGATGCTGGCGGTCATCGCCCGCTCCTCGTCGACCTACGGTACGATCCCGGGCGTCGTCGCCCACCTCGCCCTGATCGGGGAACACCAGGACGCAGCGATCCTCAACGAGAACGCCAAGAACGAGACCGGGGACCGCGCTCACACACCCCATCCGATCCTGCTCTACGATGGCTTCACGGTCATCGGGGCGGCACGCGGGATCCCTGCATTGTCGCCCGCGAGCTACCACATCATGCGCCATGTCATGATCGAGCGTGAGCGGCTCGGGCAGTCGGTCCTGCACACGGTCGAAGCCGTCAAAGACTACTTCGCAGTCAACGACCTGCACGTGCCAGCCTACACCGACGCGGACATCCGTGTCGCTCTCCACTACGCCGACCGGTGCGATCCAACGATCACACACCTTCACTCGAGCATCATCGAGGCGGAGTCCCGGATGAACGACGTCCCGGGCGCGGCTGCTTCTCGGAACCCCTATGACAGGGCCTGGCTCGGCGTGAGGCTCCTCGAACTCGCCATGCGCGAAGCCAGTTCGGTCGACGAGCACGACACGGGCCGACTCTCGTACATCGGAGCCTGGGGCCGAGTCGTCGAGCATCTCATCCCGCAATTCCCCCCGGACCAGCATGCCCGCGCCCGGGCCTGGACCGAGGCCCACAACGACGAGGCCGCCGGGCAGGCCGTCGGCTGGGAAGGCGCGGCCGAGGAGGGGCATGCCGAGGACGCCAGGGTTCAGGCGGTCGGGATGCTGAAGACGCTCAAGCCGGCGACGCTCGCCCTCGTGCTGTCCGAGGTCGCCGAGTTCAACGTCCTGCGTCTCGGCTTCTGGGATCGGGTGGTCGCCGATCTGCGACGCCTGGACGAGAGGCCCGAGGCCGCCGAGGCGGCCCTCGTGGCCGGATAATCGCTCGCGGCCCACGACCGGCGATGTCCGCCGGTCCGTGGGCGCGGTATCGCTCCGGATCAATCGAGACGAGGCGCGTCGTGGAGATCTACCTGCTCAAGCTGACGGTCACACCGCTGCTCATGTGGCTGGTGTCGCTGGTCGGTCGCCGGTGGGGCGGCCTCGCCGGCGGCATCCTCGCGGGCATGCCGATCACCTCGGGGCCGATCTCGATCTATCTGGCCATCGAGCAGGGGCCCGCCTTCGCGGACCAGGCGGCGTCCGGAGCCCTCATCGGGATCGGCGCCGTGATGGCCTCCTATGCGGCCTATATCGACGCGTCGAGAAGGCGCGGCATCGGCGGGAGCATCCTCACGGCGCTCGGGACCTACGGGATTGCCGCCTGCGCGCTGTTCGGGGCCGGCAGCGAGGCCGCGTCGGTCGCCGTCAGCGTCCTGGCCTTCCTGCTGATCGTGCGGCCGCGACCGGAGATCCCGACCGTGACGGCATCGGCCTCTCGGCCTGCCTGGGACATGCCGGCGCGGATGGCGGCATCGACCGTGCTGGTCCTCACGGTGACCGGGTGCGCGGCCCATCTCGGGCCGACCCTGAGCGGGCTCGTCTCGCCGATCCCGGTGATCGCATGGCCCCTCGCGATCTTCGCTCATCTGCAAGGGGGAAGTGCCGAGGCCCAGTCGACCATCCGGGGCACGGCGGCCGGCTCGTGCGGCATCATCATCTTCAACCTGGTGGTCTCCCGCGGCTTCGAGGTGGCGGGCATTGTGCCGACCTACCTAGTCGCCTTCGGGCTCTCATGCTTGGCATCCACCGCGCTCGGATATCTCTTGAGCCACACCGGCCGGTCGGCCGTCCGTGCGATCTCCTGAAGGAGCAAGCGATGACCGGAGCCCCCGACCTGCCACCACACAGGGGTGCCTCGCCAAAGATGAGCCTGATTGTTCCGACCCCACCCTCTACGGAAACCCGATCGACAGTGGCAGTCGTGGCCGACGCTCTGCGGAGCACCATCCTGCACGGCACCTACGCCGGAGGCGAGCATTTGCGCCAGGATGCCGTGGCCTCGCAGTTCGGCGTCAGCCAAACCATCGTGCGCGAGGCGTTCAAACAACTCGTCGGAGAGGGGCTGCTGGTTGCAGAGCCCCGGCGCGGCGTCAGAATTCCGGTTCTGACTGCCGATGAAGCCTATGAGACGACCAAGCTGCGCAGCATCCTCGAGCCGCAGGCTCTGGCATGGGCCATCCCGCTGATGTCGTCCCGGGTGCTCGACGATGCGCGTGCGATCCTCGAGCGGCTGGACGCATCCACCTCAGTCGACGACCTGATCTCTCTCAACTCCGACTTTCACGACACCCTGTACGCACCCTGTGGCCGGCAACGCACCCTGGTCATCATTCGCTCCTTGCGAATGAGCTTCGAGCGATATCTGCGCTTCACCTGGACGCGGACCGAGCATCAAGGCCAATCGCAACGCGAGCACTGGGAGATCTACGCTTTGTGCCGCAAGGGCGCTGTGTCGGAGGCCTGTGCGCTGTTGCAGCGCCACGTCATGGGAACAGGCGAGCTTCTGATCGGACAATTGGAGGGCGGTATGGGCACATCATGACGTTGTGGTGAGAACTTGAGGCCAAACAAAAATAATACGACATATTGTATGATAAGCATAAAACGCTTCTCGTGATGGGCAAGGGTTTGCAATGAGCGCCGAGACTGAAGTTGTGGGGCTGACGGTCGATGAAGTGGCGGACGTTCTGCTTCCGGTCGTAAAAGCGGCCAGAATGCTTGTCGATCAGATCGAGACGCTGGTCAGTGCTAATTGTCAATCGACGAATGTGTCTGAGGAGGCCGCAGATGTTTTGTCGGATATATCTCATATAACGATGCGCCATTCTCGAAGATTGATGCATGAAATTCATGAGCGTCGTGAGAACGGGAGGGGTTCACGACTCTTGATCGATCACAAAGAATAATTCGGTCTTTTCGGTCGAACGTCTTGTTTCAGGGTCAATCAGGATTTCCGCGCTATCATCGTGAACGCGCTCCCCGATCAGGAATTCGATGTACCGACTGAGATCCAAGAATAAATCGACTCCACCGCCATAGAAGGCGCAAACCAAAGGTTCCTGTTCTCTGCACCAGCGCAGGTAGGTTGCCTGGCCTCTCGCCTCATCGACCCCCAGCAGCGCCATCCGTGCGGGATCGACACCGTCCGGAAGCGCCCTGGCGAGAGCCTTCATGTGCGCACTGTGCCAGGCCTGCTCCCGGAGCCGGGAGGACAGGGCTGGGACGTTGCGCAAGGCCGGCCAATCCTGGCCGAACGCCGCTCCGTGCCAAGCGTCCGCCCAGGCGTAGCGGGCTCGCAGCATGGCGCTCATCGCCAGCGTCACCCCAGGAACCAGGGTGCCGATCCGTTCTGCCGAGACCAACCCCTCCTCGCGGGCTTGCCGCATCCGATCCCTGCCGTTCAGACGCCAGAGCTGGCCCAGCAGCTCCTCGATGTCGTGGACCATGAGCTTCCCCATCGGTTCAGCTCATCTGCGCCATGGCTGGGCATTTCTTGGCCTTCACGCTCGCCAGGCGAGGGCTCGCGGCTATCGCCAGCGGTCGCTGGCGCGCACGCCGATTTCCCGCCCCTCGAGGCGAGCGAGTTCGATCGCGACCTGAGTCCAGAACCAGTCCCGCCGCCCGCCAGGGCGCCGCGCCCGCTCGCGGGCGCGAGGGTAGGCATCGCCGGCATGGCGGTCGCGCATCACGCGGGCCCGTGCCCGCACCCGGGCGCGCCGGCGCAGGAATGTCGTGAGCCATGGCAGGGCCGGACAGGAATGCACGGCGGTGGCCTCTGTCGGCGTTGTGATTGGTCGAGCACGACACGACTTGCTGCGTCCCCGGAAGGCCCGTGTCCGCGGTACGCCCCCGCAAACGAGCCTCGACCCACCCACAGCCGGGGAGTTGGAAAACCGCGATAGAACGGTCCCCGCGACCTTTAGCACCGGAGCGCCTGGACATACGTCGCAGGCTCCCCGACCCGAGAGATCAGGAAGTGGGGCCCTGTCCAGCCGGACCCCAAAGCCGTCTATCGAGGGGTTTCCACGCCCCAGGGCGGCGCGTACCACCCCACGGCAATCATAGGCGCTCGGGCCGCTTCGATCCAGCGGTTCAGCTCAAGAAAGTCAGAGGGGCCGGCATCTTCGACGAGGGATCAGCAAGCTGAGAGAGCGGCTCTCAGGCCCTCCCCTCCTGGTGAACGACCCGCATGACCGCCCACTCCTGACCTCCCCCAGGCCGGCCCCCCTCTGCCAGAGGGAGGCCCTTCGCCCGTGCAGGGTTCGCCGCCTCCGGCGGGTCCGTTGAGAAGGATCGGCACCATGGGCGAGTATGTGATGACCACTGTGACCATCGGCGGCCCGTTGAAGGGCTCGCAGGCCCTCAGCGGGCTGATCGCCGCGACGGGCCGGTACTTCGACGAGAGCGAGCGCCTAGTGCGTGAATCGCTGGCCGAAGGGAGGAGCGTGACCTTCGAGGACATTCAGGATTACGGGCTCACTCCCGACATCGATAGGTTCTGCCAGGCCCAGGGGCTGTCCTACCAACGTGCCTGGTCCGCCCGGCCGGGCGTGTTCGAAGCCGGCCTGCGCCACTGGCGCCCAGGCCTGGTGAGCCCGGTGGCCGAGGCCGCGGACGACGGCGGCGAGCCGATGATGACCCTGCCGGCGCTTCGCAATGCCCTCGCCGCTGGTGAAACCCTGACCGACCTCCTGGCGCGGCTCGACGAAGCGGTGTCCGCCGCCGTGCCGCCGCTGACACTGGTCGATCCCGAGCTGACCATCGGCTCGCACGCCAGCGTCGGGAATCCGGTCGTCGCGTGATCCGGGCATGACGCTGTGAAGCATGCGCCACGCTGCTCGTATTGGCGTAGCGGTGACGATGGGTAAGAGTTAAGGGCGACAGCCGTAAGTTGGGCCGTCACAAGATCGATTGTAGAAGGAGATGCCCCATGAGTTCGTGCGATCCGCCGGCGGTGGTGACTTCTGGTTAGAATGCTGGCACGGCCAGAATGGCCGGGCTCAAAGCCGCCAGTGCAGTGGCTCTCGCAGCGGGCAGAATATACCATTCGGATCATGCGCGCTTGCGAGAAGATGCCACGACTTTGCATTCAAGTACCATTAGAATTGAATAGATGCGCAATAATCTTGTTAGAAATTTACTAGGAAAGTGGCGGGGTAAAATGGCTGGGAAATCTGCAAATGATTTTGATAAAAGACTCGGAGAGCGCATTTCGCAATTTAGAACGGAGGCAAATATCAGTCGTGGCTCAGTAGCAAAGGCGCTGGGGGTTACGCAAGCGCAGTTAGGGAAGTATGAGCTGGGAATAAATTGCCTTAAAGCCAATGTTCTTCCGATACTTGCATCACTTTTTGGTCGGAGTATCGAGGACTTTTTTGACGAAAATCCGAGCGGTTCGGCTTCTGCGTCTAAGAGCGTGTTATGAACTGTTTACGATGCGTCCAAGCTTGCTGAGCATGTCGCAGACGAAGGCGATCATGTAGATGCCTGCCAACGTGGTGGCATAGCGCTCGTAGTCCTTGACCAGCCGGCGGCAGCGCGCCGCCCAGGCCAGCGAGCGCTCCACCACCCACCGGCGTGGCAGCAGCACGAAGCCGCGCTTGGCCTCGGGCGCCTTGACTACCTCCAACGCGATGCCGTTCGCGTCGGCGGCCTTCGCCGGCTTCTCGCCCGTGTAGCCTTGATCGACGAACGCCGTCTCCACGCTCCCGTCCGTCTCCGCTTGCACCGCACACGTCAGCGCCCCAACCTGGCTGCGGTCGTCCACGTTCGCCGGCGTGACGTGCAGCGCCACCACATGCCCGGGCGTGTCCACCGCCAGGTGCACCTTCGAGCCGCGCTTGCGCTTGGCCCCGTCGTAGCCCGCCCGCTCACCGCTCTCGGGCGAGGAGCGTTGGGTCCGGCTGTCCAGGATCACCGCAGACGGCTCCGGCTCGCGCCCCGCCGCTTCCCGCAACACAGCACGCAGGTCGCCCGCCACCGCGCCAAAGCAATCGGCGGAAAGCCAGCGTTGGGTCTGCTGGTAGACCGCCGCCCACGGCGGCAGGTCGTGGGGCATGAACCGCCACGGCGCACCGGTCTTCACGATGTAGCGCAGCCCGTTAACACCTCGCGCAACTCGTGGTCGCGTTGACCCGAGTCCTCGCGCAGCAGCGCCAGATAGGGGGCAACCAGCGCCCATTCTTCATCGGACACGTCGGACGGATAGGCGGGGCGATCAGCACTCATGCCCCTCAACGCTCACGCCACGTCATAGGTTCATAACACGCTCTAAGGCTGGTGTCGTGCCCCGGAGCTTGATTGATGCAGTTTCGAAGCTTCAACAGACCGTGGATCACATGGAGCGGGCCGCCAATGTCGTAAAAACCGCACTTGCAGAGGCTTCTTCTCAAAAATAGTGATGTCATCAAAGGAATCATGCGAGATGATATATCATGTGGAGTGATGTTTCTTGTAGAAAATATCGAAACTGCCAAAGGGCATGCTCAGAAATCGGCGTCGTATCAGTCCTGCTTGTTGGTCTGGTATGGCTCGCCCGCCGCCTGCCGGCGATGTCCGGGCTGTGATCAGCCAGCCTCTGCCTCTGCGCACGCACCGCCTCACCGAGGACACCGGCGCCGTCCGGCAGGTTGCTGACTGATCCGGCACCGTCACAGTCCCGGGTGCCCCTTCTGGAGTCAGAGAGGGGCTTCGCCTGCGTGAGGGTTTCGAGGTCGACAGAGAGCCGGCCGCCCGACGCAGGGATGATGAGCCATGACCCGGTCCAAGACCACCGCGAAGACCGCCGCCAGCAACACGGGCAAGATCGTTCTGACCGAGGCGGTGGGGATCCCGTTCGAGAAGCTGAGCCTGTCGCAGGCCAACGTGCGCCGGATCGCCGACGGCATGAGCATCGAGGACCTCGCCGCCGACATCGCCCATCGCGGCCTGCTCCAGAGCCTGAACGTGCGCCCGGTCCTCGATGCGGCAGGCCAGGAGACCGGCCGCTATGAGGTGCCGGCCGGCGGGCGCCGCTTCCGCGCGCTCGAGCACCTGGTGACGACCGGCCGCATGGCCAAGACCGTCAAGGTCCCGTGCATCGTGCGCGCGGCCGGCAGCGCGATCAGCGCGACCGAGGACTCGATCGCCGAGAACGCCATGCGCGAGGCCCTGCACCCGCTCGATCAGTACCGGGCGTTCAAGGCGCTCGCCGACACCGGCATGTCGACCGCCGACATCGCCGCGCGCTTCTTCGTGACCGAGCGGATCGTCACCCAGCGCCTGCGGCTCGCCGGGGTCAGCCCGGCGCTGCTCGAGGCCTACGGCGCCGGCGGGATGACGCTGGAATGCCTCATGGCGTTCTCGGTGACGGAGGATCACGCTCGCCAGATGCAGGTCTGGGACGCGCTGAAGAAGCGTGGCGTCATGAGCAACTGGTTGATCCGGCAGGCCCTGACCGACCGCACGGTGAGCAAGGGTGAGCCCCGCGCCAAGTTCGTCGGCGAGGAGGCCTACGTGGCCGCCGGCGGCGTGGTCCTGCGCGACCTGTTCATGGAGCACGGCGACGGCTGGTTCGAGGATGCCGCGCTGCTCGATCGCCTGGCCGAGGCGAAGCTGGCGGAATTCAGCACCACCGTGGCGGCGGAGGGCTGGAAGTGGATCGAGGTGTCGCTGTCCCTCATGAGCAGCCGCGTCTACGGCCTGCGCGTCCTGCCGACCCGCTCCGACCTGAGCGAAGCCGAGGACGAGGCCTTGGAGGCGGCCCTGGCCGAGCGCGAGCAGCTCGACAACGAATACGGCTATAGCGACGAGGAATGGCCCGCCGAGGCTGTGCATCGAATGGCAGAGCTGGAGAAGGCCATCGCCGCGTTCGAGGCACGCGCCGCCATCTATGACCCGGCCGACATCGCGATCGGCGGTGCCTTCGTCACCCTCGATTTCAACGGTCAGCCGTGCGTCCGGCGCGGCTACGTCCGACCGGAGGACGAGCCTCGGGGAGAGGCGGAGACCATGGCGGGAACGGAGCAAGGCTCGGCCCCGGCGGCCGCGGCGCAGGCACCGATCGGCGAGCCGGTCGCGTCGTCCTCGGGCGACGTCACCGCACCGGCGCCGGCTGTGATGCGCACGGTCATCACGATCGGCGGTGGCGCTGGTCCGGTCGTCCCCGTGGCGGAGCCGGAAGAGGCCGAGCGCCCGCTCTCCGAGCAGCACCGGATCGAGCTGACCACCTATCGCACGATCGCGCTGCGCGAGGCGCTGGCCGACGATCCGGTCGCCGCCTTCATCGCGGTCCTGCACGCCATGGTGCTCCGGGTCATCGTCACCGCGTACCGCACCGGGTCCTGCCTGGAAATCTCGGCCTCCTCGGCCCGGCCCGATCATTCCGTCCAGGGCCTCGAGGCCTACCGGCCGGCGAGCGCCCTCGATACGCGGCGCGAGGCGTGGGCGCGGCGCCTGCCGACCGAGCACCAGGCGATCTGGGACTTCCTGGTCGACCTGGCGCCTGAGGAGCGCACCGAGCTGTTCGCGCTCTGCGCCGGCCTCTCGGTCAACGCCTCGCACTCGCCCTACGACCGCCGGCCCGAGGCGATGCCGCATGCCGACCAGCTCGCGACGCTCGTCGGGCTCGACATGACCCGGGATTGGAAGCCGACGGCCACCAACTACTTCGGCCGCGTGACCAAGGGCCGGATCCTGGAGGCGGTGCGCGAGGCCAAGGGGGAGGACACCGCCCGGCTGCTCGAGGGCTTGAAGAAGGGCGACATGGCGCGCGAGGCCGAGCGCCTGATGGCTGACAGCGGCTGGCTGCCCGAGATCTTGCGCACGCCCGGCCTGAGCGCCGAGGCGGTGACCGTCCCGGCCGAGACCGTTGATTACATCGAGCCGCCGAAGACTGGGGATGCCGAACTACCGGCGTTCCTCGGTGCTGCCCAGGAGGCAGAGGGTGGGGCGAGCGAGCCGCTGCCGCCCTTCCTCGACGGCGAGGACGGCCCGGCCGACGCGGATCCCGACATGGGGTATGCCATCGCCGCCGAGTGAGCGGCCATGGACGGGTGAGGGCCGTGCGCTCGGACCCGTCCCGATCCCCGGTCGCTGATGCGTCCTGCATGACCGCGGCGAGGTCGGGGTCAACGGGCAAGCCGTTCCCGCTCGCCTGCAAGCTCGCGTGACCCCGCCCCCTTGCCCGCGGTCGCGACGACGCATCAGCGATCGGGAGCAGGACGATGTGTCGAGTTCTGAACAAGCGGACCGATGCCCACGATGGAGCCGTCTACATCGGCCGCGGCAGCAAGTGGGGCAACCTGTTCGTGATCGGCAGGGACGGGACCCGCGCCGAGGTCATCGCGAAGTACGTGGTGTGGCTGGCCGACCAGCACCACCTGCTGCGAGCGCTGGATGAGCTGCGAGGGCGCGACCTGCTGTGCTGGTGCGCCCCACTGGCCTGCCATGGCGATCTGCTGAAGTACCTCGCGGCCGCCAACCGCAACGAGCGCGTTGCGTGGTGGCGCGGGGTGAAGGCAGCCGCTTGATCGACCACATGAGCGGCTCCGGTTCCGGGCGTCAGCCCGGACTCGCGGCCTGCCCTGTTTCACCCGGCCGGCGCCACCCGCCTCGGGTGAGATCAGTGCTGTAGGCCTTCGGTTTGTGCGGCGCCGCTTCACTCTGCACCTTGGCATTAGCGTTGAAGACATAGGTCTTGCGCGGCTTGGCCGTGCTGCGATCATACTTCCCGAGCTACCTCTGGCGGGCGAGCACGGCGCGATGCTGGAGGTCGGCCGCCGGCATCATCGGGTAGTCTGCCGGCAGGCCCCACTTCACGCGGTATGCGTGCGGTGTCAGGCCGAACAGACGCAGATGCCGGCTGAGCATCCGGTAGTGCATGCCGTCCTCGAAGCAGACGAGGTACGTCTCCTGGATCGAGTCTGCGATCTCCTTGCGCGAGAGGCGCCGCGCCGGTGCCTGCTCGCGGGGATGGTCCGACGCGACGTAGGCGAGTTCGGGAGCGGCCGGGGCGATCACAATGTCGGGCCCGGACCTGAGCGCCTGCGACACCGTCATGATGAGCGTGGAGAGGAGCAGTGGGCGGCAACCTGTGGCCGGCCACGTATCCCATCACGATCCGAGCCGTGCAGCGCACGATATCGGCGTCTTCGCTCGATTGCGGCCGGTTCAACCGACGAATCCCTCCGCTGTGTCCAATTGTTCAAGCAAGCCCATGACTCGCCTTTCGGTCAATAGTCTTAGTGGACCGTAAGGGAATCACCCGTGCGCAAGGAGTCGCGGTGTGTCCTTGAAGCTTCACCGCCGTATAAAACTCCGTGATCTGAGAGGAAGAGGAGCCCTCCGGGGGATTAAGCCGGCGCGAGGGTAAGAGAGACCCGCGGCCCGGCCTGATCCGACAGGAGCTGCGACCATGAACTTTCCAATCATTGCCAAGCATTTGGAGGCCAGCGCCGCCCTCAGCGCGGGCCCGCGCCCGGACGCGATCCTTGAGGCCGGAAAATGCCTTGCGGACACCCTGGCCAAGGGCCGCACGATCGAGACCGGCGCCTTGCGCGCGGCGATGGAGGCCGCCTGCGGCGGCAGCGACGCCGAGGGCTTCTGGTTGTGGAAGGACGCCTACGAGGCCGGCGAGGTCGCCCAGATCCTGTTCCTGCGCCGGTTCTGGCCGGCGATCCGCGCCAAGGCCGCGGCCCCGGCCGCCCGCCTCGCGATGCTCGGCCGGATCGCCGGCCTCCTGCCGACCCACACCCGGCGCAGCGAGGAGAGCGAGGCGCTCCAGCAGTTCTCGACCTCCCTGCCCCTCGGCTATGTCGCGGCGCTCGCCTGCGGCCTGCGCCCGGGCGATGTGGTGCTGGAGCCGTCGGCCGGGACCGGCCTCCTCGCGATCCACGCCGAGCTCGCCGGCGCCCAGCTCCACCTCAACGAGCTGGCCGCGACCCGCGCCGGGCTGCTCCGGGCGCTCTACCCGGCCGGTTCGGTCACGCAGCTCGACGCCGCGCAGATCCACGACAGGCTCGATCCGGGCGTGACCCCGACCGTGATCCTGATGAACCCGCCGTTCTCGGTCGCGGCCCATGTCGAGGGCCGCTATCGCGATGCGACCGCCGCGCACCTGCGCTCCGCCCTCACGCGCCTGGCACGCGGCGGGCGCCTGGTCGCTATCACCGGCGAGAACTTCCGCCCCGATCGCCCCTCGTCCGCCGATGCCTTCGCAGGCCTGGCCGAACGCGGCGGGCGGCTGGTATTCTCGGCCGGCCTGTCGGGGCGGGCCTATGCCAAGCATGGCACCTCCGTCGACGTGCGCCTCCACGTCTTCGACCGCCTGCCGGCCGGCGAGACGGGCACGCACGTCGCCCCGCTTGGGTTGATCGAGGACGTGGCCGGGCTGCTGGCCGCGGTCCTGGCGAGCCTTCCGGCCCGACTGGAGCCGTCCTCTCCGGCTGGACGCAGCGCGATCCCGGGCTTCGGCCGTAGGCCCATCCCGGCCCCGCGCTTCCGCGCTCCGGATGCCGCCCCGGCTCCTGCCAGCGAGACCGCCCCGGAAGTCGCCTACACCGTGATCGAGGAGTTGCCCGCGACGCTCGCCGCGGAGGCGGCCCTGTACGAGCCCTATGCCCTGGAGACCCTGCGGATCGAGGGCGCCCATCCGCATCCGACCCCGCTGGTGCAGTCGACCGCGATGGCCTCGGTGCGCCTGCCCCGGCCGGGCTACGCCCCGCGCCTGCCGGGGCCCGTCGTCTCGGCCGGCCTGCTCTCCGAATGCCAGCTCGAGACCGTGATCTATGCCGGCGCCGCCCACGCCCAGCACCTGCCCGGTCACTGGACCGTCGACGAGACCGGTACCCTCCTCTCGGCCGCGGCCAAGGGCGCGGACGGCGCCGTGCGCTTCCGCCAGGGCTTCTTCCTCGGCGACGGCACCGGCGCCGGCAAGGGCCGGCAGGTCGCCGGGATCATCCTCGACAACTGGATGCAGGGGCGGAAGAAGGCGCTCTGGATCTCGAAGAACGAGGCGCTGCTGGAGGACGCCCAGCGGGATTGGCGCCATCTCGGCCAGGAGCCGCTCCAGATCGTCCCGCTGTCGCGCTTCGCGCCCGGCAAGCCGGTGACGCTGGCCGAGGGCATCCTGTTCACGACCTTCGCGACCCTGCGCGGCGCCGGGCGGAACGGGTCCGGCTCGCGCCTCGACCAGATCCTCGCCTGGCTCGGGCCGGACTTCGACGGCGTGATCGCCCTCGACGAGGCCCACGCGCTCGCCAACGCGGCGGCCGGCTCCGGCGACCGCGGCGTGGTCGAGGCCTCGCAGCAGGGACGCGCCGGCCTCGCGCTCCAGTACCGCCTCCCCGATGCCCGGGTGCTCTACGTCTCGGCCACCGGCGCGGTCACGGTCGAGAAGCTCGCCTACGCCCACCGGCTCGGCCTCTGGGGCGGCGGCGCCTTCCCCTTCCCCACCCGCTCGGATTTCATCACGGCGATGGACCAGGGCGGGCTTGCGGCGATGGAGGTGCTGGCCCGCGATCTCAAGGCGCTCGGCCTCTACACCGCTCGCTCGCTCTCCTACGCCGGCGTCGAGGTCGAGATGCTGGAGCATGCGCTGACGCGTGAGCAGACGGCGATCTACGACGCCTATGCCGACGCCTTCCAGGTCATCCACACCAACCTCGACGCGGCGCTAAAGGCCTCGGGCGTGACGGGGGAGAGCGGCACGCTGAACCGGGCGGCGAAGTCGGCGGCGCGCTCGGCCTTCGAGTCGAGCAAGCAGCGCTTCTTCAACCACCTGCTCACGGCAATGAAATGCCCGAGCCTGATCGCTGCGATCGAGGCGGGGATCGAGGCCGGCCACGCCGCGGTCGTGCAGATCGTCTCGACCGGCGAGGCGCTGATGGAGCGGCGCCTGGCCGAGATCCCCTCGGAAGAGTGGGGCGACCTCCAGGTCGACGTCACGCCGCGCGAGTACGTGATCGATTATCTGGCCCACGCCTTCCCGACCCAGCTCTACGAGCCCTACAGCGACGACGATGGCAACATCTTGTCCCGGCCGGCAATCGATGCCGACGGCCAGCCCATCCTGTGCCGCGAGGCCGTCGAGACCCGCGACGCCCTGATCGAGCACCTGTGCGGGCTGACCCCCGTGCAATCGGCGCTCGACCAGATCCTCCATCACTTCGGCACCGAGGTGGTGGCCGAGGTGACCGGGCGCTCGCGCCGGATCGTGCGCCAGACCGGGCGCGACGGCGTCGACCGCCTAGTGCTCCAGAACCGCCCTGCCACCGCCAACCTCTCGGAGACCCAGGCCTTCCAGGACGACGAGAAGCGGATCCTCGTGTTCTCCGATGCCGGCGGGACCGGGCGGAGCTATCACGCCGATCGCGGCGCGAAGAACCAGCGCCTGCGCGTCCACTACCTGCTCGAAGCCGGCTGGAGGGCTGAAGCGGCCGTGCAGGGGCTTGGTCGCACCAACCGCACGAACCAGGCCCAACCGCCGCGGTTCCGGCCGGTGACGACCAGCGTGAAGGGCGAGAAGCGCTTCCTCTCGACCATCGCCCGGCGCCTCGACACGCTCGGCGCGATCACCCGGGGCCAGCGCCAGACCGGCGGCCAGGGGCTGTTCCGGCCCGAGGACAATCTGGAGGGCCCCTACGCGGCAACCGCGCTGCGCCAGCTCTATTGGGCGATCGTACGCGGCGAGATCGAAGGGTGCTCGGTCAAGGAATTCGAGGCGATGACCGGGCTCGTGCTTCTCTCCGAAGCCGGGTCCATGCTCGAGGAGCTGCCGCCGATCGGCCGCTTCCTCAACCGCGTGCTCGCGCTTCGCATCGACATGCAGAACCGCCTCTTCGAGGCGTTCGAGGAGCGCCTGGCCCAGATGATCGAGGGCGCGATCTCGGCTGGGGTCTACGATGTCGGGGTCGAAGTGTTGACCGCCGAGAGCTTCACGGTCACCGTCCGCGAGGTAGCCTACACCCACCCGGCGAGCGGCGCGCATACTCACCTCCTGACCATCTCCGAGCGTCGCCGGCTGCGGCCGCTCGACCTCCCTGCCGCTCTCGACATGATCGCCGAGGGCTTTCGCCCCGTGGTCAACGCGCGCTCCGGCCGGCCGGCGCTGATGGGCAAGGCGGCGAGCGAGACCCGCGAGGACGGCTCCGTGGTGGCACGTGTCCGCCTGGTGCGCCCGCTCCAGCGCCAGCTCCTCGACCGCGACCAGTACGCCCGCTCCTCGTTCGAGGAGGTGCCGGCCGAGGCCTTCGCGGCGGCTTGGGCAGCCGAGCTCGCCAGCCTGCCGGAATTCGACGAGCGCACGCTCTACGTCGTCACCGGCCTGCTGCTGCCGATCTGGGACCGGCTGCCCGGCATCGACATGCGGGTGTTCCGCCTCGTGACCGACGCCGGTGAGCGCATCGTCGGGCGCGTCGTCGACCCGCAGGACTTGCACGTCACCCGCGAGAAGCTCAACCTGGGCGCCGGCACCGCCATGGCCCCGTCCGACGCCTACGCGGCCGTGCTCGGGGGACGGGCCAGCCTCCAGCTCGCCGGCGGCCTTCAGGTCAAACGAGTGAGAGTGATGGGGGAGCACCGCATCGAATTGATCGGGGTGAGCGAGAGCGCACGGGCTGCCTTGAAGACGATCGGCCTGTTCTCCGAAGTCGTCTCGTTCCGCACCCGCCTGTTCATCCCGGTCGGCGAGAGTGGAGCCACCATCCTGGCCGCCGTCCTCGAACGCTACGCTCTCTTACGTTGCGTCTCCGCTCACGCTCACGCTTAATGCACGAACCCGCCGGAGGCCGACCATGCCGACCCATCCCACCGCCGCGGACCTCTCCCGCCAGCTCGCCGACAACGTCGAGGCGTTCTGCCGGCGCTACCTCTCGAACGGCTACCGCTCCGGCCGCTGGTGGTGCGTCGGCGACGCCTTCAACAGCGAGGGGGGATCGATGTACGTGCGGCTCACCGGGCCGAACTCAGGCAAGGGGGCCCGCGGCAAGTGGACCGATGGAGCGACCGGCGAGCACGGCGACCTGCTCGACGTGATCCGGATGCAGTGCGGCGACCGGTGGAAGGACGCCCTCGACGAGGCACGGGCGTTCCTGAGCCTGCCCCAGCCGCCGGTGCCTGAACGGGCCCGCCCGCTCCCGAAGGCCCGCGACACGGTCGAGCCGGCCCGCCGCATGCTGCGCTACGGGCGGCCGGTGCCCGGCACCGTCGCGGCGGCCTACCTGCGCTCGCGCGGGCTCGATCACGCGGTCGACCAGCCTGCCCTGCAATTCCATCCGCGCTGCCTCTACCGGCCCTCGCGCAAGGAGCCGGCGGGCCCGGACACCTATCACCCGGCTCTGCTGGCCAGCGTCACCGACCTGTCGGGCGCCGTCATGGCGGTCGGCCGGACCTGGCTCGCTCCGGACGGGCGGGACAAGGCGGCTGTGCGCGACACGCGGCGGACCCTGGGCAACCAGCTCGGCCACGGGGTGCGGTTCGCCGGCACGGTGCCCGAGCTAATGGTGGCCGGCGAAGGCGTGGAGACGGTGCTGTCGGTCCAGCGCGTCCTGCCAGCCGTGCCGCACGTCGCCGCCCTGTCGGGGGCTCACCTCGCCGCCCTGATCCTTCCTCCCGGCTTGCGCCACCTCTACATCGCCCGCGACGCCGATCCAGCCGGTGAGAGCGGTGCCGCGACCCTGCGCCGGCGCGCCGAGGCCGAGGGCATCCTGGTGACGGACCTGGATCCCCGCGAGGACGACTTCAACACCGACCTGCGCCACATCGGCCCGCGGGATCTCGCCCTGTATCTCGCGCCCCAGCTCGACCCGAACGACGCGGTGGCCCACCTCCAATTCGAGGAAGCGATGGCCGCCTGATCCATCACACTCCGGGTTGAGGATCGAACCGAAGACCGGTCCGGGCCGAGAGAGCCTTGGCGTCCACGGCCTTCTTGAGAGGGCGACGGATGCCGGGTCGGGGGACCTTGGGCGCAACGGCCCAGTCCGACGATTTTCCGCCGCCGCCCGGAGGGCGGCTTTGCATCGCGAAGAAAGTATGCCGGCCGGATCCTGACGGGGCGCTTCATGGGTCTGCATCCGACCCCATTCGGTCATTCGGCATTTCAGAGCCGGGTATACGGAAAACAGGTGTTTTCCGACATCATGATCGTAGCTAGATGACATATTTCTGATGCAATATAACAACTTCCTTTTAATCTTCTCCATAAATTGCAGTTCTGAATATTAAAACTGGCGTCTTCTTATGCATATTTCGCCCTTTTCTCTCATTTTTTTCCAGGTCGATGAGCATACCAATCGAACGGCTGACTTGGATTGAATGACCATAATCTATATTTATTTATTAAATAAGGCGACAAAAAGGTATTATATAACTCTATAGGATATATAAAATCTAGATATATCTCATCTACGGATGCCATACGACTTGTATTAACGCCGAATACAGACTGTGGTGCGTGCATATCTGGATCCTCTACAATGTTGATAATCTCAGCACAAACACGATCCCATCCAGATGCGCTCGCTGTATCGGGTGGGTAGCTTGGACAACTGAAAGATGCCCCTGCTGTCAGAGGGCCGCTTTTTGTTGGAATGGGCATTCCATTAAGAAAGTATCTTAAAAAACTTCCGAAGCTAAAGACGCAGTCATGGCCCTGAACCGGCGGTCCCAGCATCCACCAAGATGGCCAAGTTGTGTCGACATTCGAAGGAATGTGTTTGGCCTTCGGCGCCGCCATATACCAGCCAAACGGCTGCGGCTTTGTACCCGTTGCATTGAGTACAATTCCGGTTGCCCTGGCCGCCCCGCTTCCAGAAGTTTTATATAAATCGAAGGGCGGCCAAGCAGAGAGTAGATCGTATTCGTCCTTAGTGCTTCCTGTCATCGGAGCAATAGGAACGGTGGGCTTTTTAATTTGTTGATATCTTTCTGTAATTTTTGCCTGCAAGATAACGGCCTTGGCGCTCCGCGCTATCGGAACAGTTTGACCAACAATCCTCCTTTCTTCAATGGCAAAGAGGACTGCATCGCCCAGTTCCGTCTTTATTGGTTTTGCTGATGTTTTAGCGAGTGGTATTTTGTCAATCCATGCTAGTTTAATCTGCAATACCGCGCCATATCTGGTGTTCCGGATTATTCCTGCCGCCATTTCTTGATAAAGACTCAATAGATAGACTTCATTAAACAGATTTCCAAGCTGTTTTAATTCTCCCAAACCTCTTTTTGGCTCGCAATGATCGCGCGTTAATTCGTCAACACGTCGGGCCATTGCGGGATCGAACCATTTAAACATGAATCTGCCACCTAAGTTCGAGAACCGCTATCAAACAACTAGTTCGCAAGGCCGTCAAGCCAGCCAAATTACACTATTATGCTGCATCTACTCGTTCACCGCACCGTCGACCCTCCGTGTGAGCCGAGCCGCCCTCGACTGAGGCCCCTGTCGGCAAACATGTGTTTGCCGACAGGGGCTGCGCCGACCTGGCGGCGCGCCAGCCCTCGAAGGGGAAAATATACGACAAACCCTATCGGATTGATGTTATGTGCGGAAATGGGGTTTGAAGGGTTTTCCGTACATGCTGGTCGGGTACATGCGGGTGTCGACGGCCGACGAGCGCCAATCGGTCGACCTGCAGCGCGACGCGCTCATGGCCGCCGGCGTCGACGACCGGCACCTCTACCAGGACCACGCCTCCGGATCCCGGGACGACCGGCCCGGGCTGAAGGCCTGCCTCACCTATCTCAAGGCGGGCGACACCCTCGTGGTGTGGAAGCTCGACCGGCTCGGCCGCAGCCTCCCACACCTCCTGGAGGTCATGGGCGACCTGCGGAAGCGCGGCGTCGCCTTCCGCTCGCTCACTGAGGCGATGGACACTGGGACACCGCACGGCGAGCTGCTGTTCTCGCTGTTCGGGGCGCTGGCCCAATTCGAGCGCCAGCTCACCCGGGAGCGCGTAATCGCCGGTCTCGCGGCGGCTAGGCGACGGGGGCGCCACGGTGGGCGACCGCCGGCGATCAACAAGGAGCAGCTCGAGCAGATCACGGCGGCGCTCGACGGCGGCGCCAGCAAGGCCTCAGTCTGCCGGTCGTTCAAGGTGCCTCGCTCGACGCTGCTCGATACGCTTGAGCGGATTGGGTGGCAGCCGCCCACAAAGTAAGCGAAAGCGTCCGACGGGGCACCCCTACGGACAGGAAGAGCGACAAGCAATCCAGGCTCGCCGTGCTCGATGCAGGTTGGTTTGGGTTTCTCAACCAATAGGCCATGTGCTTCGCTCTCCTCTGAATGGAGGCAAGTCGGATCATGGCAGAAGGATCCAGATTGACGGCGGCAGCTGAGCAGCGCGAGAAGTTGGTCGTCTTGGCGAGCGGGCTGGACCGTCCGCAGACGGACCGGGCGCGAGCGATCACGCGGTCGGGTTGGACTTGCCCCGGCATCTCCGCAGCGTCTGGGATGCGGGAGAACACGGTGCGGCTGTGTCGCTGCACCTTCCAGCGTGGTGACTCCGAGGCGCTACCAGCCGCGTGACTGCTAGGACACTACCGGAAAGGCTGAGGCTAATCCTACCTTTGACCGGTCCGCTACGAGCACACCGGTGGCTGCCGAACTAACTGGACCGTGACAACTGTGACTCGCGAGATCGACTTTACATTCTTGTCAAACGTGAAATAAAAACCAACGTAAGTCATTCCAATTATTGAGGTGCCAGCCATGTCAACAGCTCGAAGCCAAGACAAAAATATCGATAAAAAATTGAATATCCGAGGCATGGCTTTGGAAAAAGTTAAAACGCCTTTGGCATTCTTTGTTCTAACAGTATTGATAAATGAAGCCGTTATGCTTGCTATTATTCCTGGCAGTGATCAGCAAACTAAAATGATAATATCTTTAGGAATGGTAATTAGTCTAATATTATTAATAGGATGTGTTTTCTATATAATGATAAAACCACCAATTAATACACCAGAAGGAATGATTATTGGACCAGAAACTTTGAAATTTTCCGGCAATGATTACAGATTTATTCGCCAAATCGATAGGAGGCCTAACTTGCCAGCAGATTTTTACAGCGATTGTCTGCGTCCATCAAAAGAAAAACTTGAGTCCAGGGTTAAGAGATTATCAGATTTGGGCTATATCCAACTTCAACATGCAGATATTTATACATCAGAGCTTCAGCTTACGTCTGAGGGCCACAAGATTGCCAACATTGTCAAAGTAATAGAAGAGGCTATAAAGTAGTTATATATTGACTGAAAAACATTATCGTAATCTATTTATTTATAATATAAAATCTTATTTTCTTATGATTCAGTTGTAAATATAATATTATAATTATTTTAAAATTGTGCGTCTTTTAATAAAAACAGTAGTGCTAAAAAATTTTATTATTAACGGTTATGCAGTTTATGCTTCTGATGATATATTATAAAAATTATTATGATATCTATGCAATCGCATTAAATATTTTCTAATGCTAATATTACATCCATAGTACTTCTTCCATATATCTCTGAGACATAGGAGCCGGCGCGTTCCAAGATGTCAAAACAACTATGTGGAACGTTTCCGGAGCCAGGCTGAACCGGTCCGGTAGGGCACGCCCAATTGGAACGCCCGGCCGTACCGCCGTCCGCTCGGCTGGTGCCCGCATGCTCGGCTATCCGTTGGGCGGATGCGACCCTATCGGACGGCATCTCGGCACGCCGTGGCCCTGTCCGCTACGGTATGCCCCTTCGGACGGCCGGAATAACGAACGCACCTTGGAGCACCGCGCTGCCGGCCGCTGTAGGTGGTTTGCAGACGATCCGCTTGCTGCCTGCTAGGCTAGCTCCATGCTCAATCCACGCACGCCTGTCGGTCCGCGGTCCCGCTCGCTGCACGCGCAGGCGTGGGTCGAAGCCTATCCCCTCATCGATAGACAGCTTTCACCGCTGGGGCTGGAGGCCATGGCGGCTCTCGCACCTTCACCGGGCGCCACGGTGCTCGACATAGGCTGCGGCGCAGGCCAGACCCTTGGCCAACTCGCCGAGATCGTGGGAGCCAGCGGCCAGGTCATCGGCGTCGATGTGGCTCAACCACTCCTCGCCGTAGCCGCCCAACGCACGCGCTCTCTTCCGAATGTTAGAGTAATCGAGGCTGACGCCCAGACGATCGACCTGCCGTCCGGGAGCGCGGATGCGGTCTACTCGCGCTTCGGCGTCATGGGCTTTGCCGATCCCGTTGCGGCCTTCACCAACTTCCGCAGGATGCTCCGTCCGGGTGGGAAGCTCGCTTTCGTCTGCTGGCAGGCGTTGGACCAGAACGAACTCGATCACCTGCCGCTCACCGCCGCTGGTATCCCCGGCGTGGCCGATGATGCCCCCTTCAGCTTCGCCGATCCGCGCGTCATTGACGGCGTCCTGGGACAAGCAGGTTTCGACGGGATCGGGTTTCGCGCGCACAACGCGAGAGTGTCGAGCGGCGATCTCGATGCGATGACCGCAGTGCTGCTCAAGGTCGGATCTCTCGGGAAGATCGTGCGCGAGCACCCGACCCTACGGGCGGATGCAGAACCACGATTGCGGGCAGCATTGGCAAAGCTCGGCGATCACGCGCTGGTCAGCCTTACGGCGTCGGTTTGGATCGTGACGGCCTACGCCCCATGACAGCACCCACGCGGAGATCACCGACAGCTACGGTTGCTTAGGGTGAGAAGCTGACCTTTAGTAAATGAGACGCGGCATCTCCGGGGGGCAGGGCATGGGGTTCGCAATTTCACTTCGGAGCGACCATCCGAGTGCAGGCATAATTCGTGCGCTGTGGGATGTTGTCCAGCAGTTCGAGGATCAGCCCTCGATGGCTCTCCTCGGCTACCCGCCCCACGTTACACTCGCCATCTACGAGGGTGATGTGGTGGGAGAAAATGAGGTTCGGAGGGCACTCGATGAAGCCAGCAGAAACCTGGGCCCGCTGACACTGACCTTTGACGCCATCTGCAGCTTTGATGGGCCGCCGATGGTTCTATGGGCTTCGCCCCGTCCTAGCGTAGTCTTGCGGAAAATCCACGAAACAATTCACGCCACCATCAATCCTACTTCTTGTCGGCTGCATTACCGCCCTGGAATGTGGAAGCCTCACTGCACGCTGGGGACGCAGGTAAGGAGTGATCAGCATGAGGCTGCACTGGCTTACGTCCGCAACAGTAGCAGTGTGTTCGACGTAATCTTCGACGCTATCGACTGCATCTATTTTCCGCCTATCAAGCCTTTCGACTTGCGAAGGCTGTCGTAAGCAACGGAGTTCAGGATGCCCATAACGGGTTGAAAACAGCCCCATGAAGCGTCCGTCAGGGCCCAACCCGTATGCACAGCCGGCCATCGTGGACGTACGAAAAGCACTTGGTTTCCGACGAAAAGCTCGACGGGCGGCGATCAACGACGCCCAGGCCTTCACTCGGGTCGGACTGCTGCCCGCCTGACCTGAAAGCCCGTCTTGGACTGCTCGAAACCTGCCGCCTCGTAAAACGCGAGCGTGGACGGCTTCTTCGAACCGGTCATCAGCATCACCTTGTAGCACCTCGCTTCCCAGGCGCGCTCGACAGCCGCGCGGAGAACCGTCTGCCCGAACCCCATTCCCCTATGATCGGCGTGGGTGACGACGTTCTCGATCAGCGCGTAGGGCTTGCCGCCGCGGGTCAGGTTCGGGATCACGACGAGCGTACAAGTTGTGACCAAGGCTTCTCCGATCGCCCCCACTAGGACGACGCTGCCGTCGTAGCGTAGCAGGTGATCGAGAACGGTACCGGCGTCCTCGGGCGAGCAGCGCGCGTCGTCCGGGTTGAGGTGGATGTAGAGGTCCAAGAGGCGCGGCAGGTCGGCGTGATCTGCGGTCCGAACGACGAGGGTGGTCATGCCGAGATCGTAGCTTGGCCTTCCTGGCGCGAACAGCCGCTCAGGGTCGAGGCTGTGTGAAAACTCGGACGTAGCATGAGATTGTAGAACAATCTTCTGCACGGCCGGTGTTCAGCCCCCTCGGGGTGGCGGCTGATAGGTCGTTGGCCTGCCCATGCTGGCGGCGTCCTGGGTATACGAGGGGAGATCCTTCTACAGCGTCCGAGATTTCACACAGCCTCGGTCGAAAGCGGGCCAAAGCGATGCTGAAAATCCGTTAGGGTATACTCCTACGGACAGGATCGGCCGCGCATGGCTCGTGTATGGTGCGGGTCTCCGAGCCCTTCCGCGGGTCAGGTGAGGCGGGTGGCAGAAGGGGCTGTATCTGGCAGGCTGAACGCAAAGGCGTAGCTGCAACTCGCGGTCGTCGCCTCGAGCGGGTTTCTGTCCGGTACGGGTCGGAACTCCGGCTGAAAAACTCAGCCTTGGCTGGCTGCGCACGCCAGCCGATCGCGGGGCCTCGCATTGGCTCGGGAGGAACCCACTGCGCAGAGCGGATGCCCCCAAGGGCGACGGCTCTCCGCAGCAGTGAGCGATCGTCGTGCGGTCCGGGATCCAGAGACCCCGGACCGCGACACCATCAGGCGGCGTGGCGCAACGGCTGCGTCGCGTGCCCGGTCTGGCTCGGATCGATGGTCAGTGTGCCCTGAACCGCTGCCGGCACCGTATGCAGGCCCGTCTCACTGCCGCCCGCACCTCCGAAGGCAGCCATGGCCGCGGCGAGCTGGCTCGCTTGGGCGGCGAGGCTCGGAGGCGCCGCAGCGATCGCGGCCGGAGGAAGGATGGTCAGCGGGCTGACTGGATGCGACCCGTCGCCGGCAGCCCGGAACGCCACGCCGGAGATGTCGCCGGTCGATCCATCTTTCCGGGTGAAGGTGCTGTCGTTCAGGATCACGTTGCCGTTATCACTGTGCCGGTCGGGGGTGGCGTCAATGTCGATGCTGGCGATCCCGAGCTGATCGAGCGAAACGAGCGAGCCCTGTGACGGGTCGGCATGACCGGTGGGGTCGACCCAGACCTTCAGGTTGGACCAGGCGGCATCGTGGGCGTCGATGCGACCGTCGTGGTTGCTATCGAGGGCGCGCAGGGCGGCGAAGCTGGCGACCAGGTCGGAGTCTCCGGTCACTGCCGACTTCCCGGCCGGCAGATCGACGAGGTATCCTTCCCCCGGCGTGCCCCAGCCGACCTTCACCCGTGTGCCGGTCCCATGGATGTCGAGCGCGGCTTGGGAGCGATCGATGCCGACGGTCTGGACCGCCTGTCCTTGCAGATTGAGGACGACGGGATCGAAATCGTCCCACTCGTCCCCGTCACCAGGATCAGATCCAAAGCCCCCGTCGTTATTCGTGCCACCGGCATAGGAGCCGTTATCAAAAAATGAATCGTTGTCTCCTCCTTCCCGGTCAGACGAGATGTTACCCTCGAGGTTCACCTCATCGGCGTTCCCGTCGAAAGTATCGTAAGAACCGTTGATCGTTACATCATCGCCACCTTGCATGCCGTAAATCGTATCGCCCGAGCCGTTGACCGTGACATGGACGTTGCTGGGCAATTCGATCGTCTCATTCGAGCCGTTGATCGTTTCCTCGCGAACCCCCGACACCGTCGCGATGGTGAAGTTGCCGCCGTCGAGGTTCAGGGTGTCGTCGTTGCCGCACAAGCCGACATAGCCGCCGCCGTAGACGGTGGCGGAAGTGCCGGCGCCGAGGTTGACGGTGTCGTTGCCGCTATCGCCGGAGACGACGACACCGGTGCCTGTGACGCCGATCTGATCGCCCGAATTGCCTTGCAGGTTGATGGTGTTGCCGTTGCCCGAGATGTTGGCACCGGCGTTGCCGCCGAGAGCGACGGTGTCACCGGTGGCGTTGATGCCTTCACCATTGAAGCCGCCATAGACGGTCAGGTGATCACCGGAACTATCGAGGGTGACGGACTGGTTCGATCCATAGAGACCGATGCTGACGTCACCGTTGACGGTGGCGGAGGATCCGTTGCCGTTGATGTTGACGAGGTTGGAGGCGTCGTTGTTGCTGATGGTCTCGCCTGTGCCCTGGATGCCGGCGAAGCTATTCGACCCGGCAAAGCCGAGAATGTCGTTCGAGCCGGAGATGCCAGCGCTGGCATTGCCGCCGAGAGTGATGGTATCGCCGGTACCGTTGATGCCTTCGCTGGTGAAGCCGCCATAGACGGTCAGGTGGTCGCCGGCATTGTCGAGCGTGACGGACTGGTTCGATCCGTAGAGACCGATGCTGACATCACCGTTAACGGTGGCGGAGGATCCGTTGCCGTTGATGTTGACGAGGTTGGAGGCGTCGTTGTTGTTGATGGTCTCGCCTGTACCCTGGATGCCGGCGAAGCCGTTCGACCCGCCGAAGCCGAGGGTGTCGTTCGAGCCGGAGATGCCAGCGCTGGCATTGCCGCCGAGAGTGATGCTTGAGTATGAGCCGCTGATGTTTTCACCGGTTACGCCAGAGGCAGTTTGGACAGTCGCCCCCCAGTTGGTGAGAGTAAGGCTTTGATTATTGCCAACTAGACCAACATAACCTCCGACGCCATTTGCGCCGGAAACAATCGCAGAGGTTCCATCCCCGCCAATATTTGCGGTATTATTTCCAGTATCTCCATTTAATGTTTGATTCTGACCAAAAACTCCTACATATGAACCACTGTTCGCAATCATATTTATTTTATCTTGGGATCCAAAAACATTTACTGCAGTATTTGCTCCAACATTTTCCTCTTGATCTGTGACATGTATTTCTGGGAGCTGGATAGTATCGCCGTCTATTATTTCATGATAATCTCCGTTATTACCACCCCATGTTGTTTTTGTCGCTGTATCTGATTCCGGAATATATGATGAAATGGATTCAATTCCCACGTTATTTATTATTGCAGAAAAATTTTGCGCAACTGTGTTTAGTGTATTGTTATATTCTTGCGACGGATTTATATTTTGATAATTTGTTTGATCACTGTAATTAGATAAATTATTTTTAAGATTTTCTAACATATTACCAAGTGAGCTAGCTGCGGATGAACCGGCCGACGAAATACTGTCGATAGCTGCTTGAGCCTTATCCATAACCCAGCCAGGATGATTAAATGCAACGCCTGCTATATCTGTAGTGGCACCAAGAATACCAAAGGCTGTTCCCATCGGCTTATTGTCTAAATATGAGGCTACGCCGCCACCAATTATAGCAACATCACTGAAAAGACCAACAGTGTCAGAGGCGTAAGTACTGAATGACGCGTTATTATTTATATCATATACAAATTTTGTAAATTGAGTATCTAGAGCTAAAAGCCCTGCTGATATCGCAGTACCAGGGCTTAAACCAGCAAAAACTCCAGCAGATGCTGCCGCCAACTGAGCAGATGTGTTTAATTTATCTATATTATTTGGACCCATGTTTTCAATAGAGTCATACCCATTGATAACAGACGTACCTCTGCCGAACAGTTCGACAAGCTTACCAGCCGAAGCCATGTTTATCTCCTGTTTTTGGGATAGTGTTTATTTTTCGTGACTACTGTATTTTTATGACAGAGCGTGACGTAGCAAAGAAATTATTATAAATATCGACGGAAAAAATATGAAAATAATTTTTAGTCTGTTTTTTTCTATCAAATCTGAAACTTTGCTCATTTTTTCTGATTTATTCCACAGTAAGTACATTAAGCTAGAGATGAACGGAATTATAAAAAATGCTGACGCAACCATAATAAATTTTGGATATTTATTGTCATTTCCGTAAGCAATATTTATAAATATTGCTGATATAAATAACAATGGGAATGCAGTTATTGATAATGCAATAATCGAATTATATATAAATAGTTTATGCCTTGGGATATGATTTTCTGATCTTGCGTTTTCCATAAAATTATCTTTCGTGCCCTGCTTCGGAAGCATAGGCTGTGACCGGATCGAGCAGAAATGCAATCAATCGCCTCCACCCTGTCACAACGTCTACCTTCACCGCCATACCAGGCCGCAAAGGTACCGCGCGTCCGGCGACATCCACGCTTGCCCGGTCCAGTTGTACTACGATCCGATAGCCACCCTCATCAGCGCTCAACCGCGCCCCGGCATCTGATAGCTTCCGGTCCCTGGCCGGTGGGCCAGACCCACTCGCCTCCCGGCTCACCAGCCGCACCGTCCCGGGCAGGGTGCCAAACCGCGTGAACGGAAACGCTTCCAGCTTCGTCTCGGCCCGCTGGCCCTCCCGCACGAACCCCGCCTCCCGGTGCGGCAGCACCGCTTCCAGTTCCAGCGGCGTATCGTCCGGCACCACCATCGCCAAGCTGTCGGCCGCGCTCACCACACCGCCCAGCGTGTGGACGGTAAGATCCTGCACCACACCCGAGACCGGCGCCCGCAGGTGCCGCAAAGCCTCGCGCTCGCGCTCCTTGCGCAAGGCCTGGTCGGCCAGCGCCAGGCGCTGCAGGGCCTTCACCCGCTGCTCGGCGGCCTGCCGCAGGAACTGCGCCCGCGCCTGCGCCCGCTTCTGCTCCAGCCCGGCGATCTCAGCCCGCAGCTGCCGGTCCTGCTCGGGCAGGCTCTTGCCTTCCGCCCGCTTGTCGATCAGGTCGGTCTGCGCCTGCAGCAGCGTCAGCTTCGAGGTGTTGCCGCGCTCGAACAGCCCCTTCTGCGTCTCGTAACGATCGGCGGCCAGCGGCGTCAGTTCGGCGTTGCGGCCCACCTCCACCGCCTTGGCGGCGAGCGCCGCGCGCTTGTCGGCGATCTCCTGGCCGAGCTCGGCCAGCTCGGCCCGGTGCGCGGCGAGCTGCAGCCGCACCTGGGTCCGGGTCGCCTCGAGCAGGCTCGCTTCCACCTCCGGCAGGGCGGCGATCACCGGATCCTCGGCCTCGGTCAGGAGCAGCCGCGCCGCTTCCGCATCGAGCAGCGCCTGCATCCGCTCGGTGCGCGTCGACTCGAGATCGGCCGAGGCCTCGGTCGGGTCGAGGTCGATCAGCACCTGGCCGGCGACGACGTGGTCGCCCTCGGCGACGTGGATCGCCTTCACCACGCTGGTCTCCAGCGGCTGCACCCGCTTCACCTCGCCCACCGGTACCAGCCGCCCCGGTGCCGTGGCGACGATCTCGATCCGGCTCAAGGAGGCCCAGCTCACCGCCCCGGCCACCAGCGCCATCACCGTCCAGGCGGTCGCCCGCAAGGTCGGCGAGGGCGGCGTCTCCAGGAGTTCCAGATGCGCCGGCAGGAAGGCCCGCTCGATCCGGCCGGCGCCCTGCGGGGCGACGTCGAGAATGATCACCTCGCCCATCGTCACGCTCCCGCCGCCGCGACGAGGCCGGCATAGAGCCCGCCCGGGCGCGCCGCCAGATCGGCGTGGCTGCCCTCCTCGGCGAGCTGCCCGCGCTCCATCACCAGGATCCGGTCGGCGCCCCGCACCGTCGAGAGCCGGTGAGCCACGATCAGAACCGTGCGGCCCCGGCAGATCGCCCGCATGTTGGCCTGGATCACCCGCTCCGACTCGTAGTCGAGGGCGCTCGTCGCCTCGTCGAAGATCAGGATGCGCGGGTCGGTGGCGAGCGCCCGGGCGATGGCGATACGCTGGCGCTGCCCGCCCGACAGGTTGGCGCCGCGCTCCTCCAGCACCGTGTCGTAGCCCTGCGGCAGTTCCAGGATGAACTCGTGCGCCCCGGCGAGCTGCGCCACCGCGATCACCCGCTCCATCGGCAGGGAGGGATCGGCGAGCGCGATGTTCTCGCGCACCGTGCGGGCGAACAGCACGTTCTCCTGCAGCACCACCCCGACCTGCCGGCGCAGCCAGGCCGGATCCATCAGGGCAAGATCGACTCCGTCGACCAGCACCTTGCCGCGCTCCGGTACGTGCAGGCGCTGGATCAGCCGCGTCAGCGTCGACTTGCCGGAGCCGGAGCGGCCGACCACTCCCACAACCTCGCCGGAGCGCACCGCGAGGTCGACCCCACGCAGGATCTCCGGCCCGTCCGGGCGGTAGCGGAAGCTCACCCCCTCGAAGCGGATCGCGCCGGCGATCGGGGGCAGGTCCTGCCGGGTGCTGGCCTGGGCTAGCTCGCTCGGGCTGTCGAGGATGTCGCCGAGCCGCTCGACCGAGAGGCGGAACTGCTGAAAATCCTGCCAGAGCTGGGCCAGCCGCAGTACCGGCTGGTTGAGCTGGCCGGCCAGCATGTTGAAGGCGACGAGCGCGCCGATCGTGAGATCGCCGTCGATCACCGCATGGGCGCCGAACCACAGCACCAGCGCGGTGGTGAACTTGGCGACGAGCTGGATCGCCTGGCTGCCGGCGGCGGCGAGAGACACGACCCGGAACGAGGCGGCGATGTAGGCGGCCAGCCCCTCGTCGAAGCGGCGGCGCGCCTGCGGCTCGACCGCCATGGCCTTCAGCGTCTCGATCCCCGCGAGGCTCTCGACCAGGAAGGCCTGCTGGGCGGCGCCGCAGCGGAACTTCTCGTCGACGCGCCGACGGATCAGCGGGGTCAGCGTCAGGCTCAAGACCACGTAGAGCGGCAGGCCGAGCCCGACGATCAGGGTCAGGAGTGGGCTGTAGGCCAGCATCACCGCCAGGAACAGGCCGGAGAACAGGAGATCGACCGTCAGCGTCATCGCCGAGGAGGTCAGGAACTGGCGGATGTTCTCCAGTTCGCGTAGCCGCGCCACGGTCTGACCGGTGGGCCTTGCGCCGAAATAGGCGATCGGCAGGGCGAGCAGGTGGCCGAAGACGCGCGCGCCCAGCACTGCGTCGAGGCGGCTGGTGGTGTGGGCGAACAGGTAGGTGCGCAGGTAGCCGAGCAGCGCCTCGAACGCGGTGACGACCACCAGGCCGATCACTAGGACATCTAAAGTAGTCAGACCCTTGTGGACCAGCACCTTGTCGACCACGACCTGGAAGAACAGCGGCGTGACCAGGGCGAGGAGCTGGATCACGAAGGAGACGGCGAGCACCTCGCCGAACAGGGCCTTGAAGCGGCCGGCGGCAGCGAGGAACCACGCGAGATCGAAGCGGGCCCGCTCGCCCGTGGCCGCATCCTCGCGCGGGGTGAGCAGGACGAGATCGCCGGACCAGGCCTGCGCGAGCTCGGCCGCGTTCCAGACCGTCGGGGCCTCGCCGGGCCGCTGGATCAGGGTGCGGCCGGGCTGGTGGCGGGCGAGGACGAAGAACCGGCCGGCACGATCGCGGCCGATCGCCGGCAGCGGGGTGCGTGCGAGCCGATCCGCGTTCGTCCGCACGGCGCGGGCGCGAAAGCCGTTGCGGCGGGCGGCGAGGACGAGCTCGCCGAGGGAGAGCGGCTGGCCCGGCCGGCCGTGCTCGTGCAGGAGGCGGGGCAGGTCGAGGGCGCGCCGGTTGAGGGCCGCCACGAGGGCGAGAGCCGCGGCGCCGCTCTCTGCGGGAGCCGGCGCTGGCGCAAGCGCCGGGGAGGCCAGGCTGATCGTCTGTGCCGACAAGGTCATTCTCGTGATGAGGAGAGGCCGTCGCGACCAGCTCGCCCGTATGGGGCGGATCGGCCTACGGGCCCAAGATGCCACGGACCGTGAGACGGGACCGGGCGCCGGATGCGCCCGTCCAACCTGAGAGAACGGTGACGCCGTCGCGTTGGCGCAGGGCCGGTTCGGGTCAGCGAGTGGCGTCGACCGTGATGGTCGCGGACTGGACGAAACATGGCGCCGACGCGCGGCAGCCAGCAGGGGAGAGGCGGCTCAACGGCATTCCGGTGGGCTCCACAGGGGATGCTGGCGTCGCGGTGGCGTCAGGCAACCGAGGGTTAGCTCTGCTATTTCCTAGCGTCACCTCGAAAGCTTTGCAATCACGCATATGTGAATAATTGTTGCACAAATATATCTATTTACAAAAGAGTTGCCAGATTTTGCTGGAGGGAAATAAGCGCGATTAATTTGGTGAATTTCGAAATGTACAGCCACCGCAGGGTCAGCTACCCATGGTTGCAACTCCGCACTGGGGATCCGCGCGCGTCGACGAAACCGACATCCGGGCTCGTGGCCAGTGGCGCTAGCTGTATGCCTGGTTCCATACGCCCCCCTTATGCGAGGGCGAGCAGCATCCGGAGAGGCGGCGCAGTCGACCTCCATGGTGTCAAAGCCATGGGAGGCACCCCTGCCCCAGCCGCCCGCGGTGGGGTGGGCACGCTCGCTGCCCGAAGGCCTGCGACGCGGTCGAGTCGGCCCGCCGCATCTACGCTACGGGCGGCCGGTGCCGGGCACCGTCGCGGCAGCCTACCTGCGCTCGCGCGGGCTCGAGCATGCGGTCGACCAGGCGTCCCTGCGCTTCCACCCGCGCTGCCTGTACCGGCCCTCGGCCAAGGAGCCCCCGGGCCCGGACGCCTATCATCCGGCCCTGCTGGCCAGCGTCACCGACCTGGCGGGCACCGTCATGGCGGTCGGCCGGACCTGGCTCGCTCTGGACGGGCGGAACAAGGCGTCTGTGCGCGACGCGCGGCGGACCCTCGGCAACCAGCTCGGCCACGGGGTGCGCTTCCCCGGCACGGTGCCCGACCTGATGGTGGCCGGCGAAGGCGTGGAGACGGTGCTGTCGGTCCAGCGCATCCTGCCGGCGGTGCCGCACGTCGCCGCCCTGTCCGGAGCCCACCTCGCCGCCCTGATCCTTCCTCCCGGCTTGCGCCACCTCTACATCGCCCGCGACGCCGATCCAACTGGCGAGAGCGGTACCGCGACCCTGCGCCGGCGCGCCGAGGCCGGGGGCATCCTGGTGACGGACCTGGATCCCCGCGAGGACGACTTCAACACCGACCCCTGCCCCATCGGCCCGCGGGATCTCGCTCTGCATCTCGCGCCCCAGCTCGACCCGAACGACGCGGTGGCCCACCTCCAGTTCGAGGATGCCCTGGCGGCCTGATCCGCCGAGCCCCGGGTTGAGGCTCGACCTATGGCCCGGCCCGGGCCGAGAGAGCGCGCATCCACGGCCTTCTTGAGAAGGCGACTGGTGCCAGGTCGGGGGACCTTTAGCGCAACGGCCCGCATCCGACGATTTTCCGCCGCCGCCCGGAGGGCGGCTTTGCATCGCGAAACAAAATCGACGGCCGCAGAGCCGTCCTCCGCTCCGCTCCGGCCCGCGTGGCCGCATCGCCGGATTGCGATGCGGATCCTCACGCGGGTGCGCCAGGACCCCGAGCCTGGCCTTGGGTCGCCATGAAGGCCGCGATGGACGCGAGCCCCCGGACCCCAGAGGAGCCTGCGATGCTCGACCACCTGACCCACGATCTCGACGAGGACCTGCCCGCCGATCCGACCCTGCTCGAGGAAATCTCGGCCACCGGCTACCGCCCGTTCGAGGAGCACGACGATCCCCGGCCCCTACCCCACTCCGGCAAGCTGGACCATGCCCTCTATGTAGCGATGTCCGCGATCGAGGAGGCCTTCGCCGGCACCCGCCTGGAAGACGACCTCGAGGACGTGCTGTGGGGGATGGTCAACGTGTTCCACCGCCGCGTGGAGACGATCGAACGCAAGCTCGACGAGAACGAGCAGGCGCAGCGCCAGAGCCAGCGCGAGCAGGACGGCAGCGAGGTGCTGTCGGTCGAGCTGGAGCGGCTCATCGCCCTCGGCCAGACGCTCTCGGAACGCCGCAACGCCTTCGAGTACTCCCGCGACGAGGCCGCCCACCGGTTCACCCGGATCACCAAGTCGCTGTGGCGCCCACGCTCCGGCTCGCAGGTCAACCGGGCGACCATGACCGCAGCGATGATCGACTCGCGCGACTTCATTAGCGCCCGGCGCCGGGCCGAGACCGAGATCCACCTGCCGCAAGGCACCCGGATCGCCTTCACGGGCGGCAAGCAGTTCCAGGACGTGTCGGTGATCTGGGACACCCTGGACCGCGTCAGGACCAAGTACCCCGACATGGTGCTGATGCACGGCGGCGGTGAGGGCGCCGAGCTGATCGCCGCGAAGTGGGCGGCGCACCGCCAGGTCGCCCAGGTGGTGTTCAAGCCCAACTGGAAGCGCCACAGCAAGGCGGCCCCGTTCCGGCGCAACGACCAGATCCTGGAGCAGGCCCCGATCGGGGTCGTCCACTTCCCCGGCGGTGGGATCTCCGACAACCTCGCCGACAAGGCGATGGCCAAGGGTATCCCCGTCCGGCGGGGCGTGAAGGCCGGCGCGTGAAGCGCTGGACCCCTCCGGTGGCGGTCCGTGGTCGGGCCGCTACTGCTCCCGACAGGCCGGGCCCCAGGCGGCGGCCCGCGCCTCTTGGGCAAGCTGGAGATAGGTCTCCTGGAAGGCCGCATCGACGCGCGGATCGCCGATCAGCTCCGTCACGAGGGCGGCGAGGCGATCGTAGGCCCCGCGCGGGATGGAGACCTTGGTGAGGGCGTCGCTGTAGAGCACCACATCCCCGACCTGGACCAGTGAGACGACGGCGCGCTCACAGGACACGACGGGTTCCCCGCCAAGCTGGAACCCCTCGATCAACTCGCCCACATCCTCGACCCCAATGGCGAACATGGGCACGCCGCTGACGGTCAAGGTGAGGCGGAGATTGGCCGGATACCCGACCTCGAGCCGGAGCGAGACAGGGCTCTCGAAGATGGCCTTCACGGTCGACCAAGACGTCGCCGGAAAAGGGCCTGAGACCGCATCAGAGCAGGTGAAGGGAGCGAGGGAATTTCCGGCCATGCTTGCCCCAGAGTTGTGCCGATAGTCCGCTAGGTAGCACAGCCTCAACATTCGGTCAGCACTGCCGCGGAGAGCGGCTGAGGAGGTTCCTGCGCCAGGCTGGAAGCGCTCCTCCCCGGCGAGGGAGCCCATCTGGTCGGGTGGCGAGGCTGGAGGCGTCAGGAGCGGGCGCCATCACGAGACGCGGCGGCGCGGTGGGGGCGCCCTCCCGCGCCAATCTGGACCCACGGCGAGGGTGGGAGACGGCCACCTCGCCCCATCCGGCAAGCCCGGCGTCCTGTCGAACCGCCCCATGCGGGACCGGCGGTGAAGCGCGGCAGCGAGGTCGCCACAGCGACGGACCGTCCCTACACGATGGCGACAAGGGAACAGACGGCGTCTCCGCCCGCAACCGTCCGGCCAGACGATTTTCCCCTGTCGCTTCGCGCCATTCCTCGCGGGACAAAATCGTCAGTCCGGCCGGTCCTCCGCTGCGCTCCGGCCCCTTCGGGGTGCAGGCGGAGCCGCCGCCTGTTTGGGGGGTCGCATCGCGCAGGGACGGTCCCTGCGCCTCAGGAAACCCCGCCGATGCCGCGCCCCACCTCGACCCTCCCCGCCCACGCCCGCTACGCCCTCGTGACCCACGTTGCGGAACTCCAGGCCGAGCTGGCCTCCATCTCCTGCCCGCGCGAGCGGCGCACCATCCAGGCCGAGCTGAAGGCCGCCCAGGCCCGGGTCGCCCAGCTGCCCCCGGAGGGCTGAAACCCCCTCCTCCAGGGCCGCCCAACCGGCGGCCTTCGACCCCGGCGATCGGGGGGCTTTACCCTGGTACGGAGCGCGCGAAGAAAGCCTTCGGCGTCCCCCCGTGCGCGCGGCCGCCGAACCGTCCTCTCGGACGGGTTTCACCGCGACGGGCGTCGCGGCGAGCGGCCCGTCCGGCTGCCGGTTACGCCGCCATTTGCGCGTCCTCCAGAGATTTCTCGAACTCGGCAAGATAATCCTCCGCTTCCTGCGCTTCGCGGAGGAAGAAGCGGTTGTCACCGACGAGCTTCTTCATGTCCTCGCGACGGAAATAAATCGCTCGGCCGCAGCGGATCGGCTCGACACCGGGCACGCACAGGATCTGCTCGTCCCGCCGCATCGTGTTGATGATCTCGTCGGGCATGATCAGCGCTCGTTTGTGAAGCGAGGTCGAGGCCGACAGGCTCACACCGCCCGAGCCTTTGCCCGTGCGAGCCTGCTGGCTGTAGGACACGACTTCCTGCGTGAAATACCCGCACCGCTCCGAAAGCGCCTTGGCCGTTTCGACGTCGGTGACGGCGGAGAACGACTGCCACGAGGTCGACTCGAACCACGCACTGACGGCGTCCTTGTCGCCCCATTGCTGGCGAAGCTGGCCCAGCGCCTGATACACCATCACGAGCACGATGCCGTATTTCCGGCCGGCGTCGCGCGCGACCTCGAGCAGGCTCATGTTGCCGAGCCGCGCCGCCTCGTCGAGGATAAACGCGACGCGATCCTTAACCTTGCCGTTGGCGTGATAGAGCGCGTTCATCATACCGCCGATGATGACACGCGCCAGCCCCGGATAATCCTGAAGCGTCTGGAGATCGAGTGCCACGAACACGTCGATATCGTCGTCGATGAGGTCGAGGCTGGAGAACTTTCCGCCAGACACGATCGCGGCGTATTCCTTGAACGACAGCCAGTTCGTCAGGTCGGCCGCGGTCGCGTAGACGCCCGAAAATGTCTGCGGCGTCATCGACTTGAATGGGCCGAGGGCGAGCGCGGCAAACGAGTCCTTTTCCTCGGCCCGGAGGATCCAATCGAGCTGCATCAGGAAGTCCGGTTCGGGCTGCGAGATCATCTCGCGCAGGGTGCGCAACGTCCGTGGCTTGGTCGCGTCGAAACCCTTGTTGAGGCAGATATAGGCGAGCACCCCACGGATGAGCTGGAGCGCCGAGTTTCGGAAGAAATCGTTGGGGTCGGCGCGCTTGACCGGGCCTGTTGCGATCCAGCCGACCACGGCCGCGATGTCCTTCTCGGCCGAGTTCTCCCCCCGACCGATCCAGTCGAGCACGTTGAACCCGCTCATCGGGTCCTTCGGCGTGATGCAGAACACGCGTCGACGGTTGCTCGGGCCACGCATCGCTTCCCGGTATTCGACGAGCATCGGATAAAGCTCGGTCGAGGGGTCGAGCACGACCGCGTTCCACGGGCACGACAGCAGCATCGGGATCACCGTGCCGGTGGTTTTGAACCCGCCCGAGCCGGAGAAGATCAGGCCATGTCCGGAGCCCAAATCGGCGTTGAACCCCATCAGCGGTTTGCGCCCGCCAGAGCCCCAGGTCTTGCGATCGTTCGGCTTGAAGATCCGCGACGTGGTCTTCGGGTCGAGGTCGGGCCGGTATAGCTCGCCGAGCACCAGTGCGCCGTCCTCCGGAAACAGCTCACCGGCCAGCTTCAATGACGCCCACTCGGCATCGCCGTGGGCGGCGGATTTCGAGCGGATCGGCTTATTGTAGCCGCGCGTGGTCTTCCTGACCCGCACCAGTGAAACGACCGGTGCGATGAAGGCGACGAAGCCCGCAAAGCACACTGCGCAGAACAGCGGGATATCGGCTTGGCGCAGCAGCGCTCGCGTATCCGCGCCCGGGTTGAGGGCGGTCAGTCGGGTGATTTCCTGCCGCACCGTCCAGACGCAAAGCCCAATCAGGAACAGCGAGGAGAACGCCGCGACCACGCGACCACTTTCGCCGGTTCGCGCAAGGCCGGAGGCGGCGAACAGGATGAGCGCAGGGAAGGTGACAGCCGCCACCCGCATGGCCTGGACCATCATCGAGTGGCCAGGCTCGACGACGTAGAACGCCCCGACCAGCGGGCCGAGAACCAGCGCGAACGCGAGGTGCAGGGCGAGGCCGATCGCGACGGCGATGGCACCGTAGATCCACTTCATGCCTTGAACTCCTTATCGCCAAGGCGGGCGAGCCGTTCTTCCACCGCAGGATCGCGGATGCGATCACGACCCTCGACCAGGAGACCGAGTAGGACGTTGGTCGGAATATCGGCGAGCCCCGCTTTCACGATCAGGCCGCCGAGCTGGATCTTGCGGTGTGCGTCCCGCCGCCGCTCCTCAAGCTGCGCTTTCATCAGCTCCCTCCGGAGCCGGTCGAGCGCCTCGACGTCGCGTTGCCTGGGGCTGCGCCACCTCCGGGTATTCCGCACGAAATCGCGCGACCAGAGCCTCGAACTCCTTGGCCAGAACCTCCTCGGGAATGTCGATCGACCCAAGGCCGGCTTTCATGGCCAGGTTGCCGATTCGTTCGGCCTCGGCCTTGTCGTGGGCCTTGAGCTTCTTTTGCAGCGCCTCGATCTCGGTCAAGATCGCCTCGCGCGTCTTCGGCCTGGCCATGGATGTCTCTCTCACAGTGTGTGGTGGGCCGGGCTGGTTAACATCGTCGCGGAGAATGCGAAACGCTGCGTCAGGAAGAGGCGGCGTAATCAGGTTCAGGATGGGATGACCCGTGTTTCCAACGTCACACTCTCGGTCATGTTAGGCTTAGAGTGCGGTTGGATACCCCAGTCAGGTCGCGAACCTTCAAGCCAGCATACGCGCCTGAACGGCCGAGCTTGAGGCCGGGGTTTGGGTCTCTCACCTCCCCTTCCGGCGGCGCGACCAGTGCCGGTTCGATGACGCCGGTTCGAGCCGGCCTCGACCGACCACGACACCCCGATAACCCAAGGCCTCGGCCGTCAGTTCGCTGTCTCGCGTCGCGCTGGCCGGCCTCAGCCGGGCGGAATTCTTCAGGCCCCTTTGGGGGCCTGCTTTCAGCGGAGCTTCGGCGCGAAGCGCCTCCGCAAAGTCCCCTGAGTTTCACGAAGGGGCGCACTTATGGGGAAATTTGCATTTCCCTACGTTAGCTGCTAATGGCCAAGCTCGGTATCCTCGCATGGCCATCTATCACCTCTCGGCTCAGGTCATTAGTCGCGGTGCCGGCAAGAGTGCCGTTGCCAGCGCCGCCTATCGGCGCGCTACGACCATGACTCGCGAGAGCGACGGCAAGATCATTACCTACGAGGGCAAGCAGCACGTCGCGCACACCGAGTTGAGCCTTCCGGCTCAAGTTCCTGCCTGGTTCCGCACCGCCATCGACGGTCGCAGCGAGAACGGCGCCTCGGCCTTTCTCTGGAACGCCGTCGAGAAGAAGGAGGGTCTGAAGGGCACCGGCTACGCGATGGAGATGAACATCGCGCTCCCCAACGAACTCACCATCGAGCAGAACGTGGCGCTAGCCCGCGACTGGATCGATACGGAGATCACATCCCGGGGCCTCGTCGCCGATTGGGCCCTGCACGACGTGCCGGGTAACGCACACTTCCACGTCATGGTCCCGCTGCGACAGCTGACCGAGACCGGGTTCTCGGCCAAGCACGATTTCGCCCGCGATCGCGATGGCAATATCCTCCACCGTGAGGACGGAAAGCCCCGCTACGAGCGCATGGCGGGGCCGATGAAGCACCTCGTGCCATGGCGCCGTTCATGGGCAGAGGTGGCCAATACCCACCTGGCCGCCGCCGGGTTCGACCTGCGCATCGACCACCGCTCGCACGCCGAGGCCGGCATCCAGATCGAACCGACGGAGCATATTGGCGTCCAGGCCTCCAACCTGCGCGGCACCGTCTCCGATCGCGTCGAGGAGGAGAAAAAAAAGCGCGCCCGCAATGCGCAGGCGATCATCGCCGATCCGGAGAAGCTGCTGCCGATCCTCTCGCGCGAGAAGAGCGTGTTCGATGAGCGCGACATCGCCCGCGCCGTCTTCCGCTATATCGACGACCCGGCCGCGTTCGAGGCGGTGCGTCTCAGGCTTGGCCAGTCACCCGAACTCGTGGCCGTCGCCGAGGAGGTTTTCGATCCCGAGAGCGGGCGCGTAGTATCGCCCGCGCGATGGACCACGAGGGCGCTGCTCCAGGCCGAGATCTTGATGCAGGCCGCGACCGGACGGCTCTACGCCGATGCCAGTCACGGGATCTCACAGCGAGCGCTCGACCGTGCCATCGCCGCCCGTCCGGAACTGTCCGAGCAGCAGCGCGAGGCGGTCCGGCACGTCACGGCGTCTGAGCGGATCGCGGCCGTCGTGGGGTTTGCCGGTGCGGGCAAATCGACCATGCTCGGCGTCGCACGCGCGGCCTGGATCGGGGCCGGTCACGCCGTCATTGGCGGGGCGCTCGCCGGCAAGGCGGCCGAGGGATTGGAGAAGAGTGCGGGGATCACCAGCCGCACGCTGGCCTCGTGGGAGCTCGCCTGGAAGCACGAGCGTGACGTGCTGAAACCCGGCGACGTCTTCGTGCTCGACGAGGCCGGCATGGTCGCCTCCGAGCAGCTCTCGCGGATCGTGCAGGAGGTGGAGCGCCGCGGCGCCAAACTGGTGCTGGTCGGCGACGCGCAGCAGCTTCAGCCGATCGAGGCCGGTGCGGGTTTCCGGGCGATCGTCGAGACGATCGGCTACGCCGAGCTGTCGGAGATCTGGCGCCAGGCCGATCCGGCGATGCGGCGTGCAAGCGTGGCGCTTGCCAGGGGCGAGGCGGCAGCGGCACTCGGCGTTTATAGCGAAGCCGGGATGGTGCGGTTCACGTCCGATCGCGCGGGTGCGCGCGAGGCGCTGATCGCGGCCTGGAAGCCGGATTACCTCGCCGCCAAGCCCGACGGTCGCGCAAGCGAAACGCTGATCCTGGCCCAGACCAACGTCGACGTTCTGGCGCTCAACGCCTTGGCGCGTTCCGCGCTCAAGGCCGACGGGATGCTGGCCGAAGAGGCCCGGTTCATCACGGCCCGCGGCGAGCGGATGTTCGCGCCCGGCGACCGCGTGCTGTTCCTGGAGAACGATCGCCAGCTCGGGGTGAAGAACGGCATGCTGGCCACGGTCGAGGCCGCGTCGAGCGGTCGGCTCACGGTCAGGCTCGATCGTGACGGAAGAGGCGGCGGCGAGCGAGTGGAGGTCCATGCCGAGGCCTACCGCAACCTCGATCACGGCTACGCTGCGACCGTGCATAAGAGCCAAGGCGCGACCCTCGATCGGGTGCATGTGCTGGCCACGCCCGGCATGGATCGCCACCTCGCCTACGTGGCGATGACGCGCCATCGCCACAGCGTCGTTCTCCACGGTGCCCACGCCGACTTCATCCCCAACTGGCGCAAGGCCAAGCTCGGACCTGAGCCTGTGCCGGCCGTGCTCGATGCGGCAGCACTCGACGGACTGACGCGCCGGCTGTCGCGGGACGGCTCGAAGGCCTCGACCCTGGATCATGCCGGCGAGGCCGCATTCCGTGAGGCCGCCGTCGGGCTGACGCGCCCGCCCGAGCCGATGGATGGGGAGCAGGTCCACGACCGCGCGAGCGATCTTCCGCTGCTCGATGCCAAGCGGATCGCCAGGGATCTCTCGGCTCTCGCAGGTCGCCTCGAGGCGGGAAGCGGCGCGGCTTCGATCGGCCCCGACCCGAAGCCCGCCGCTGCCGTTGTCGACGCCTCCGGCTCGCCGGCCTTGGCCGCGCTCGACGCGGCTCTTGCCCGTCTGGAGAGCGCGGAAACAGACATCGCCGACCGGGTGCGACCACAGGATATCCGGGCGCTCGCCTCGGCCTTTGCGGAGCGGCGTGGTCTCAACGGCCACGCCGTCCTCGCGCCTGCGCTCGCGAAGCGGGCGCGCACCATGATCCGCACCGCGCAGGCGCGTTGGCGGCGCCTGCGCGGCCTCGCAGGGCGGCTTACCGCAGCTTGGCAGGCGCTCGCAGCATCCCGCCCTGCGGCTCCCGAAACGATCCCGTCCAAGCCGGCGGAAACGGCAGAGGTCAAGGTACCGCTCGAGCCGTTCCTGGCCGCCGTTCCCTACGACGAAGCGGCGATCGATGCGGTCCTCGAAAGTCGGGTCGATCCGCAGCAACACCTGAAGGCGGAACTCGACGTGTTGCGACTCAGGATCCGCAACGCGGTCAAGGATCC
Organism: Methylobacterium sp. SyP6R; assembly: GCF_019216885.1. Classification (NCBI taxonomy): domain Bacteria; kingdom Pseudomonadati; phylum Pseudomonadota; class Alphaproteobacteria; order Hyphomicrobiales; family Methylobacteriaceae; genus Methylobacterium; species Methylobacterium synurae. Next base: position 87,118 of record NZ_JAAQRC020000003.1, read on the forward strand.
CGCCAGCCTCTACAAGGCGATCTACGGCCAGCTTCGCACGTCCGGAGAAGGCTACCCTGGACGGATCGATGACCTGCTTGCTGACCCCGAGGCCTATGGCGGTCTGCGGGGGCGAAAAGGCTGGTTCGTTCCGAAGGCCGAGAAGGAGGAGCGGGAGAAGGCGGAAGCCTCCTATCGAGAACTCAGGAGGTCCGCCATCGACCTCAAGAACATGTTCTCGTTCATGGCTGACAAGATGCGTCCGGAGGAGGAGCGTTACCGGTGGCGCATCGCGGTCGAGGTGCCGGGCTTGTGCCCGGCCGCCGCCGCGGCGCTGATCACGATCGCCCGGACGCCTGGTACCGATCCTCGGGCGTTCGATGCCGTCGTCGCGAAGGCCGTGGCGACCTCCGAGCAACGTGCCGAAATCGAGGCATTCGCGAGTGCCGTCGCCGACCGGTTCGGCGCCAGCGGGGCGATCGGGCGAACGGCCGAGAAGGGGCTCGGACCGGGGCAGTGGCTCACGCGCGAAGAGCGGGAGATCCTGTCCGGGGCTGGGTTCGTCGCCACCTACCTCAAGGAGGGCAGCCTGGATCACTTGATCGCTCAGGTCCTGCGCCGCGAGCTCGATCAGCAGGTCGACGTACAGCCGCAGCGGAGCGTGGATCAGCGCCGGGACCTCAACCGTGACCGAGATCCCGGGCTGACGCCCTGACGCTCCCGCAGGTTGCGTACCGGTTCCCCGACCTCGGCCGTGAGCACAATCTTTGGCTGACGCTGTGACGCACACGACACGCGCTCCGTATTGGCGCCGCGGCGACGATGGGTAAGGGTAGGAGAGAGAGGACAGCTGAGAGTTATGGCCGTCTCAGGACGGATCGAGAGTCCCTGCGTGCGAGCCGGATCGGCCGGGCCTGAACCGAGGAACGACATTCATGAGCTTCCGCGATCTGCCGGCGCTGGTGACCCAGCGCGAGGATGCCCTCACCCTGCTCGAGGCTCTGGCCTCGGGCGTCGACGAGCGCGAGTTCGCTCCCTTCGTCACGGCCTTCACCACGCCCGAGGACGAGCAGGCGGCCGCGATCATGATCGGATCGGGCAACGCGATGTCGCTGCGCGTGCAACTCGGCGCCCTCCTCGCCGGAGCGGGCCTCGTGACCAACGACGAGGTATTCGAGGCGCTCGACGCCCGCCGCGCCCGCGCCAAGGGAGCGATGGCGTGAGCGGCGATCCCTACGTCTACGAGGGCACCGACACCCTCAAGAACAATGCGGACATCCGCGACCCCGAGGCGCTGGCCGAGCGTGAGCAGATCGTCTCGTTCCAGGCCCTGCGTCAGATGCTCGGGGAGCCGGTGCTCGGCCAATTCGACCAGGCGCATTTCGCGGCGATCCATAAGCGGCTCTTTGCCGAGATCTACCCGTGGGCGGGCGAGACCCGCACGGTCGAGCTGTGGAAGCCCGAGATCGTGCTCCAGGGTAAGAGCGTCGCCTACACGCCGCCGGCACAGATCGCCGCGCAGATGACGTCGGCGCTGTCGAGCTTGGCGCAGGAGAAGCCGGGGAACCTGAAGGAGAGCCGGCCGGCGATGCGCCTGGCCGAGAACATGGCGACGCTGTTCCAGGCCCACCCGTTCCGGGAGGGCAACACCCGCACCCTCCTGGCATTCATGGAGCAGTACGCCCGGCACCATCAGCAGCCGCTCGATCAGGCGCTGATCAACCTGGTGCCGAGCGAGACCCGCGACAAGCTGGTGCTCGCCACCCGCGGCCAGATCCAGCCCTTGGCCGAGATGGTCCGCAACGCCCGCTACTCGGAGGAGCAGCGCGCCCATCCGCTTCTTGGCCGCCTCTCGGCCGAGGCCTTCGAGGCAACACGGCTGATGGGATCGCCGCGCATCGTCCTGGCCGAGCCCGGCAGCCAGATCCGCGGCCAGGTGGTCGCCACGAACTACGACCATGCCCTGGTGCGTCAGGACCGCGTGCTCGCCGCGGTACCGCTCGCGTCCTTCCGTGTGATGCCGCCGAACAACTCCCGCGTCGACGTGCGGGTGCTGGCCAAGGGCGAGAGGCTGGACCGAGCCCAGCCACGCGAGGAGGTGGCGCGCAGCCAGGTGGTCGGGAGCGTGCTGATCCCTGCGACCTACGTGCTGCTCGCCGGCCAGCGGCCGGAGGATGCCGTGCGCAACCGCATCGAGATACCGGGCCCGAGCCCGGCTCTCGTCGACGCCCTCAAGAACCTCACGGCCCGCGAGATCGTCGCCAATCCGGGCCTGGTCGCGGAGGTGCGCCAGATCGACAAGAGCCTGATCGACCGCTTCGGCCGCGAGGGCTCGGCGATGCTGATCCAGGGCAGTCCCGAGGAGGCCAGGGGCCTCCTGCCCACGGGACAGGATCTCGACGAGGTCCGTGCCGTCCTCAAGCCCGTGGTGCAGGCCGTGATGCTCGACGATCGCCAGCAGACGCTCGCGCAAGCGCAGACCCTCGCCCGGGACGAGCCCCAGCTCGGACCGTCGCTGTGACCGCCCTGCACGATAAGCCGGTCGAGACCGTCTCGCCCGCCAGGATCGTCGTCCTCGGCCTCGTCGCATTCGCCACGATGGCCGTGCTCAGCTTCCTGTGGTGGACGTTCACGCCGGTTCTCGGCCGGCTCTATGCCGCCCTGCGGCTGATCGAGAGCGCCACGCTGTGGCGGTTCACCGGCTGGGGCCGGTACTTCACCGGCATGCCGGCCGGCGAGCCGTTTGCGTTCGTGTCGATCTACCAGTCGAGCGCAGTCTTCGGCCTGGTCGCGTCCCTGCTCACGGCGCTCATCGGCTACCTCGCCTGGCGCAAGCGCAGCCGCGACCACATCGACGCGCTCATCGCGCTGCCACCCAAGGGATTCGGCCAGAGCGAGATCCGCAGCCGGTTCGTGCCGGCCGACCGGCTGGTGCGGCTGCCCGGCGAGGACCAGGATACGGTTCGAAAACCGGCCCCTTGCCCGAACACCTTCGCGGGGGTCCGCGACCTCCTCGATGTCCCGGCCGTGGAGCCCGTGCTGGAAAGCATTCCCTGGCACCTCGCCGCCGCCCTGTTCCTGACGATCGACGCGGTGGCCCCTGTCGCCGATCGCAAGGCCCGTGAGGCCGTGCTGAAGGCCGCCAGGACGGCCGCTGACCGCCAGGTGGGGAATCCGCTCACGGAGCCGCCCGAAACGCTCCTGCCGACCCTGCACGGCTACCTGCTCCAGGCGATCACCGACCAGAATGGGCGGGCTATTGCCGTTCTCAAGCAGGTCCACAAGGTGTTCGAGACCAAGCCGGATCTCGCCTCGGCCGTGACGGAGCTCGGCGCGAAAGCCCTGGCGGCTCAGCGCCTGCATTTCCCGGACTACGCATGGCTTCGCCACGTCGATCCGGTCCTGCAATCCAAGATCACGACCTACTGAGGTCGCTTTCTTTGGTCCGGCATCGTGAAAAAGGCGCCGAGCGCAGGTATCCGCTCGGCGCTGTCGTGTCACGCTGTGCCGTCCGGGTCGACCGTCAGGTGCCCGACCCGATCATGTAGGTCGTCACGACGCCGATGATGACGCCCAGGATCGTGACCCCGGAGCCGACCACCAGCCCGGCCAGGGACCGGCCGGCATCCTCGCGGGCGTTGTCGTCCTGCGAGCTCTTGTAGAGCTTCACGGCCGAGATGCCGGCGAGACCGATGCCCACCACGGCGAAGATAATGCTTATGACGATGCCGGCGTTATTGCCGCCGGTGGCGATCGAGGAGGCGTTGAGCGAGGAGCTCGATGCCTTCTGCCGTGCCGTCTTCAGAAAGTCGATCGGCGCCGACGGATCGCCCGACGTGGCCTGAGCCAGCGCCGACATCGCGCTCAGACCCACCATCGTAACGCTCGCCAGAGCTCGGTAGTAAATATCCTTGACGTTCATTGGGGTCTCCATTGTCATGCTGCGGTTCTGGATCGGCCGATCTGGGGTCGAGCTTCGCTCATGAGTTCCCCCAAGACTTGATCGACGATCGTCTTTGCGATCCGGTCCTCACCGGCCCGCGCATGCGCGGACACCCGGCTCCACGTCTCGATGGCCGTGCCATCGGGAAACCGTGCAGCCAGAATGCGCAGCGCCTCGTTGACCGCCATCCGGCGGTACAGTTCGTCGCGCACCAGGCGGTCCTCCGCCTTGGTGGTCAGGGCCCACAGCATCACGGGCCCGAGCGAGTTGTTGAGCACGATCCAGCGCTCTTCCTCGCGCAGCTTGAAGCGCGCGAGGATGTTGGCGCCGCGCCGCCCTCGCGGGCCATGGACCTGGCGCTCGAGCGCAGACTTCACCGCCTGGTCGAACCCGAAGGTCACGCGCGCCTGCTCGCGGATCTCGTTCGAGTCCGCGTTCAGCACCAGCACGGTCGAGGCAATGTCGGCGAGTGTGGCGAAGTCGGCGAGCAGCTGCGAGACCAGGATTAGCTCCAGGCCCCACTTGCGGCCCTCGCGGGCGTCCGACATCACCTGCTTGGCGATCGTCTCGACGCCGCCGGTCAGGTGATACTCGTCCATGCACAGGCGCTTGGGCGTCTCGGCCACCTCGTGGTAGCGCGCCTGCCAGTACCGGACGTATTCCGTGCGGATCGCATCCTCCGGCGGAAAATCCATCTTCGCGATCTCTTCGGCAAAGCCGGAGATCTTCGACAGGTAGACGTGCCGTGCGATCATGAAAAACAGCGCGTTGGTGCGCTCGGCCTCCGGCGACTTGTGGCGTTGCGCCACGTCCTGGAGGTCGATCGACACCACCCGCGCCGCGCCGAGGTCGAGCCGGGTCGGGCGGGCGAAGATCGGGAACTTCTCGATCGCCGCTTCGAGCGACCGCTGGACGTGCCGGATCAGCTCCGGAGTGAAGTCGGAAGCCATGATCGGCTCGGCCAGGACCCGTGAGAAATCCTCCAGCAGCGGCATCGCGTAGCGCTGCGCCCGCTGCGCGGCCGTGTAGAGCCGGCGCTGGACCAGCGCGTCCACGATGCTCCACCAGCGCGTCCGATCGCCGACCTTGATGCCGTAATCCGCGATCACACGATCGAGTTCGGGATCGACGTTGGGCTGGTAGACCGCCGGCGAGGACGAGAACTGGAGGTCGCTCTTGAGCTGGTAGACCCGCGTGATGAGGCGCGGGATCAGCAACGCCACTTCCGGGTTCGGCACGTTGAGGAGCGTCGTCAGGAAGTTGTCGATGAAGCTCCTCTCGCGCTCCAGCGGCATGCGCCGGCCGAGCCCGAGATCGAGGAAGTTGACCGCGTAGTCGGGTGTGTTGAGGAGCCGCACGTAGTACGCCTCGTGCCAACGCTCGACTGGCAGCGCATTGCGCACCAGCTCGATGAAGCCCGACGAGCTGACGCCGACGTCGATCACCGCGAGGAACGGCAGCGCCGCTCCCGCACTGAACGACGTGAAGTCGACGTTGAGCCGGTTCATCAGCACCGACTTGCCCGAGCCCGGCGTGGCGTAGATGAGCGTCAGCCAGAACAGCTGCTCGGCCGAGAGCGCCTCGTAGGGCACCGGCTTGCCGTCGGGCGTGAGCAGCATGCTCTGGCCCTGCTTGAAGATCGGTGCCGTGCGGTGGAACGGCAGCATGGCGGCGAGGTCGCCGAGCGGCGCGATCGAGCCCGGCGGGACCACGGCCTGGACCGTCATGCCGGCCACCGTCTCGCAGAGCGCCCGCAGCGGGTTAAAGGGCGTGTCGGTCATCACCGCCTCGCCCCAGGTCATCATCCCGCTCATCAGGTACGAGCGGCGGCGCTCCAGCAGCCCCGGATCCTCGCCCGGCTCGGTCCAGGTCGCGGCGATCACCCTGCCTTTTACGATCGCCTCGCCGTCCTTCTCGACCACCTCCTCGAGCTGACGCAGGGCCCGGAACAGATTCTTGTTGCTCGGGCTCGCGAAGGCGAGCAGACCCGCGATCACCTTGCGCAGGCGCATGGCGACCTCGTTGTCGCGCAGGGCCTCGAGGTGGAAGCAGACCCGGAACGGCATGTCGGCCGAGCGCGACGAGCTTTCGAGGAGCGAGTCGAGCAGCCGGTTGAACGGCAGGATGGTCGAGGGGAACATCCGCATGACCGCGAGCGCGTAGCGGCGCCCGCCCATGTCGAGGGTCCGCATGTTGCTCGACGCCTGCGCGTTCGAGGTCATGATCTGACGCGCGACCGTGGGTGTGAAGAAGTCGCTGACATCCTCGTCGCGGTGCTCCTTGGCGCCCGGGTAGCGCCGGGTTCCCGGCCCGTAGGGGGTCCAGCCACCGGGGGTTTCGTGGTAGAGCACCGCAGCCCGGATCTGCTCCAGATCGCGACGCCGCCCCTGGTCGTCGGGGCTGAGGATCCGCCCTTGCAGGCGGGCTTCCCCGAGCGCCTCCATGACCCGGCGCACGAACGCCGCGTGGACACCGTCGAGGGCGCCGATGCGCAGGAACGGGTTCTGGGCGTCTCGGGCCGGGGGCAGCTCCTGCCACGCCCTGCGGTTTTCTTGTCGCTCGCGCCGAACCTCCTCGGGCGTTCCGGCCGTCGGCCGGGTCCAGGCGGCGAGCAGGATCGTCTCGGAGCGCGCGCGCTCCTCCAGGACCGCCCGGCCCTCCTCGATCAGCGCCTCGACCGAGAGCCCCTTCTGGCGGGCGCGCCGGCCCTGCCGCTCGACGAAGGGATCAATGACCTTGGCGGTGTTGAGCGAGGACTCGTAGGAGATCGTGATCTGGTGGCCCGGGCGCTTGAGGATCTGGGCGATCCCGCCGGCGAAGCGCTCGACCACGTTGACGAGGTAATCATCGCCCGAGACGATCGTACGGATGCCGTCGATCTCGATCAGGGTGACCTGCGAGCCGTCATGGGCATAGACCACCGGCTCATCGCGCTCCGGGTCGAAGCCCGCCAAATCGCAGAACTTGTCGGCCGTCCTCATTGGACGCCCCGCAGCATGAGGGAGAACTGGAAGACCGGCACGCAGAGCGCGAACAGCCACAGCCCCAGGAAGCCCGGGATGACGCCCCTCAGCAACGGCGCCGGGCGGACGTGCAGCGCGCAGAACACCTGTGCGAGGGCAAACACCATCGCTGCGCAGGAGAGCGCGATCGAGGCCGGGTAGTAGGTGTAGATCAGCGGCGTGCAGGTGATGGCGCCATAGAGGCCGCGCATCAGGCTGTCGTAGAACAGCCCGGTCAGGAACAGGCAGCCGCCCCCCGCCATGGCGCAGACGCGCAGGACCCGGCGCAAGCTCCGGTCCGAGCACACCGACACCGCCCAGACTCGGGCGGTCACGATGGTAAAGCAGCCCGCCGCGAGGGTGAACGCGATAGCGCCATAGCTCAGCACCGGATGATCGGCGAGGTAGCCCGCCATATTAGCGGTCAGGTTGTTGAGGAGGTGCCAGGTTCCGTCGGTCATCGCCCGCGATCCGTGGTCAGTCGGCGAAGTAGAAGGACAGCTGCGCGATCAGAACCGTGACGCAGGTCATGGTGCTGCCAACGATGGCCGCCGCGAGCCAATTGCCCGCCATGCCGTCCCCGGCGGCGTTGGCTTGGTAGAAGCGGACCATGGCGTAGCCGGCGAGGAAGACGCCGGCGACCGCCGTGAGCACGACCACGAGCCAGGCGAGCACCGGCACGGTGTCGATCAGGCCGCGCAGGACGTCGGCCAGCCCCTTCGAGCCGTTCATGGCTTCCTCGCGTAGGAGATCGGCAGGGTCTCGGGCCGGTAGCTGGCGCCATAGGCCGGATCCGGCCCGTAGCCGGTGCCGGCCCCGACCGTGACGCGGGCGGCGTCGAGCGGCACCACGACCGGCTGGAGGAAGACGACGCCTACGGGGAAGTTCACCGACGAGGACAGGGTCGGCGGGCGGCTGAACGAGCGCGCCGCCGCCGAGGTCATGGCCTGGCCCACCGGCAGCGCCGCGCCCATCCCGGCGGTCAGCCAGTCGATGCCGCGGCCCGACTGGACTGCGAATCCGTTGCCGACCACCGTCTGGGTGTTGAGCTGGGTGAGCTGCTGCCCGACCTGGCCGACGCCCTGGATCAGGCCGGCGATGACGAGGCCGCCGTAGCGCTCGAGCACGTGGTTGTCGACATCCTCGGCGACGCCCGTGCGGGCCTGGTCGACCGTGATCGCGATCGCCTGCATCGGCCCCTGGCGGCCGTCTTGCAGGATCATGGTTGTGAAGCGGATCGCACCTTGCGTCTGCGAGTAGATGATCTGGCCCATCATCCGGATGCCGTTGAGCGGCCCGGGCTGCTGGCGTTCGTCAAGGTCGACGATGGTGGCGAAGATCGGCGCTGCCGGATCGTCGGAGTTGAAGCCGCGATCGAGGACCGCGTAGGCGACGTCGCCGGCGCGCGCCACGGTCGCGTGCCGGACGCCCGGCCCGAACGGCCCGGTCGGAACCGGCGCTGCCGCCGCGGCGGCCTTCGGCTCCGGCGGCTTCGGCCGCTCGCCCTTGGCAAAGCTCCGCACCAGGAACCCGCCCGGGGTGGGCTTGAGGAGCGCCTTGATCTGGTCGTTGATCGCCGCGACCTGATCGGGATCGGCCGTCGGCTGGACCGGCACGTCCCGGTACACGGTCTGAATGACCGGACGGTCCTTGTAGATAATCTTCTCGACCACCTTGGGCTCTGGAGGCGGCTCGGCCGGCTTTGGCTCCGGATTGCCGTCGGGCAACTCGCCCATCGTCGCGCCGCGCTTCTCGGCGATCACCGTCGGCGCAACAAACGGCTTGCCCTTCTCGGCCTTCTCGTCCGCCGCCTGCTGGTTGACGCCGGCGCGCCGGTCGGCCTCCGCCGCGCCGACGGGCTTCATCATGTCGTTGGGCGGGTTCGGCGTCTGCCCGCGGATCTCCGAGGCCAGCCCCGCGCCCCGGTCGGTGCCGGGAACGTCCCGCAGGATGAACGCGGCCGAGCCGAGGGCGCTGACCACGACGACGCCGCCGATCGCCGCGAGCGCTTTCTGTGAGAGCATCGCTATCCCCCTAGAATTCGACGCTGATGGCGGTTTCCGCGCCGTCGCCGCGCTCGGCGACGAGGCGCGAGGCCGGGCGCAGGAACTCGTAGACGCGGAATCCCCCCGACGCGTCGGCCGAGGCGATCGGCTGCGGGCTGACGAGATCGCCCTGGACGCGTACGTACATCCGCTCGCGATAGATCCAGGCCTGCGCCCCGCCGGTGGTGGCGAGCTTCTGCGCCCCGGCCGGCGGCGTGCCGGCGCCGAAGAGGTGCAGGAGCTCCGTGGTGTCGATCGGCCCTCCCCCGCGCCGCGGACCGGGCGGACCGCCCTTGCGCACCGGCGCGGTGCTCGCCGTGACCACCTTGATCGGGGTCAGCGGCGAGGTGCCGGCGACCCGCACCGTGACCGGGATGTCCACCGTCTCGCTCTGGCCCGACAGGACCATGAGCGGGATCGGGTAGGACACGTTCTCGAGCCGGATGAGGATGTTGCCCCAGGTGTCGTACCGGCACGGCATCAGGTTGATCGAGGTCGGCCGGTCCGATCCCGCCGGAGCCGGAACCTGCGTCGCGCCCATGGCGATGTCCTGGCCGCAGCCGGTCCCGTCTTGCGCGAACAGGCGCGGGTCGTAGGCGACGGAGGCGATCGGCCAGGGCGTGCCCTTTGCGTCGACGAAGGTGATCGGCGACACCACGCCGTAGGCGAGATGCAGGGTCTCGGGCGCCGCCCGGCTGACCTCCTGCGTGACGATGAGCAATCGCGGCTCCGGCCGGGGCATCCGCCCGTCGCGGCCCGGGAAGTTGCCGGCGCCCTGCGCGTCCTGAACGGCGCGACGGACCTCCTGGATCTCGCCGGGCTTCAGGATCAAGCCCTGGCTGGTGCCGAGCATGCGCTTGCGCAGCTCCTCCAGCTCGGCCGGCGTCAGGGGGCGCGGGACGGGAGGGTGGGTCTGAGGCGCCAGATTGCCCGTGGCAGGCGGCTGACCGGTGGGCGGCATGCCGGCCGGGCGCCGCACCGCAGCGCCCGCGGCCGGATCGCTCGGTGCCGTGACCGGCTGCCCGGGAGCTTGTGCCGCCGCGGCCGAGGCCCAGACGGCCGCCGCGGCGAAGCCCGAGGCCCACACTCGCATCATGGGCATCATTGCCCCACCTGATTGGTCAGTTGCTGCGTCGAGATCACAGAGTCGATCGCGATGCCGTTCGGGTTGATCGGAGAGGGGTCGATCCGCACGATCGTCATGGTTAGGAGACGCCGCTCGACCCGCGTCTCGACGTTGGTGCGGTAGAAGATCTGCACCGGTACTTCGACGCGCCAGTAGTACCGGCCCGCCGACTTGCCCTCCTCGGCCACGTTGGCCGGGTCCGTCGTCACCGCGGAGACGGTCTGGTAGCCGAGCACCACCTTCTGGATGATGCCGCTCTCTTGCAGTGCAGCTCGGTAGAGGTCACGGCCGCTTGGTGTGAACGACTGCGCCAGCGCGTTGTTGATGAGCGCGCGCCAGTTCGCGTAGTCGTAGGAGTTCAGCTGAACCGCAGCCGAGACCGCGAATTCTTTCAGTCGAGCCTGGCTGATGTTGGGCTCGGAGAGCGGGATCGCATTGCAGACGGCTTGCGCATTCGTCGTCCAGATGAATTGCTTGACCGGAAACCGGATGAAGGCATTGTAGAACAGCAGCGCATTGACGACGAGCGACAGGCTCAAGAACAGCGACAGCAGCAGGATCCAGTACCACTGATTGTGCAGCATCATCCGGCCGGCATCGACCTCGCGCGAGATGCGATCCGCCGACTTCATGACTGAGGCCTTCCGAGGCTTGGCGGGGGGACGATCTTCACCTCGCACCCGAATACGCCGCCGTCGGCGACGTACGGGATCACGTCGGCCCGCTTGAGGCAGGCATAGCTCAGCCACATCATCGCCATCAGCGACGCGAAGACCGCACCGGACAGGAACCACGAGGCGCGGGCATAGCCCTCGATCTCGTCGGCGAGCCGCGACGGCGACAGGCAACCGGGGGGCGAGGGCAGGCTGAACGCCCCGATGGAGGATCGCCGCGCCATGGTCAGCTGCCGGCCATGACGCTGCGGACCTTGGCGTCGTCGCCCGGATTGTAGCCCACCATGACCGCGACGCGCCCGTCGGGGCGTGGCACGAACAGCGTCGGCACGCCGGGGCGCAGGGCCTGCTGGGCAGCGAAGATCGACGCGAACGCCCCCTTGTTCTCGGCGAGCTTGGCCGCGACCTCCGCGCTCACCTCGCCCGGCCGGGCTGCCTTGGTCTCGAAGGTCGCCTTGAGAGCCGCGACCGGGTCCTGGGCGGAGAGGATGCCGGCGGCCATGCGGTTGCCGCCCTCTGCGTCGCCGAGCACCACCACCGGCACCCAGCGCGCCGCGATCTGGCCGTGCAGGGAATTGAAAGCAGCGTGACAGTAGGGGCAGCGCGGATCGAAGAAGATCGTCGCGACCTGGGTCTCCGGCGTGCCTGGCGGCACGTCGACGACTGCGGCGAGCTTGGCGAGCATCTCCATCACCGCTCTGGCTTTCTCGGGATTTTCGATCGTTGCGAAGCTGACGGTCCCCACCTGTGGCGGCGGGGGCTCGGGAGCGGGCGCGGGCACCGGTGCCGGGGCAACCGCATAGGGTGTGATGGCAGGCGCTAACGCAACCTGTGGAGCGGTTGGTGCGGCAGGGGCTAACGAATTGGGAGAATTGGCAAAATTGGCAAGAGAAGAAATGTTCTGCGCAACCGCTGCCACAGAGGGATTATTTCCGCCCGTGCCGGTTTGAAGTGACACTGGCTGCCAGTTGTTAGACGTTGCAAGATAGACACAGGCAACGAGAGAACCAGCCCAAACGATGTGTATTACTGCTTTCTCCATATGTAACTCGCCCCAAGAGAGTCATTAAATTCGTGTTGGGGCTCTTATTGCGAACATCGCGCCGACGTGTCAATGAGGCGATCAAGATACCGCAGATGATGCCATCCGATAGAGGCTTTGCATGGCGCCAACGACACACTCTTTTGTATAAAAACAATCAGTATGCCTTGTGGTGCAGCGCGATAGTCTGCGAATTAACGCGAGTTATCTGCGGCATTGGTTGAAGTAGGACCCAGGCAAGCGTCCCGGCTAGAGCGAAAGGGTCAAGCAGAAATGGCCGCGAAAAACTTCGTTAAGTCCGCGTTAAGAATTGCAACCCTGGCGGTTGTACTCGTGAGCGCAATGCCAAGCCTGGTGGTGGCCGCGTCAGATGACGCAGAGAAACTAGATCTACAGAATAAAAACCGTTCAAATTTCCAGTATCACGATGGGAGAGCTGAGGAGAGGCGGCCGTATCGCCGGCCAAGTATCGACGCCGATCCAAGGGATTTGAAGATCGAGGAGCTGACGGAGCGGCTCAACGGGCTCGAGGAGCGGATTGAGAAGCTGGAACGTCAGTCCATAAATCCGAAAAGGGTTCAGTGATGGCTGTGCCGGACCTCGGGAGCGTCCTCGCCTCGCTGAGCGAGGTATTCCCGCTCGTCGTCAACCTGGTGTTCCTTCTGATCGCGCTCCTGGGGATCGTGTACGGCACCATCGGGCTCTACGGCCTTTATGGCGTCGCCGCCGGCGAGCACAAGTTCACGAACCGCCCGGTCACCATCGACGCGGCGTTCGGCAAGCTCGTGCTCGGCAGCGCGATGATCGTCGCGCCCGTCCTGATGTGGAAATTCGCCAACTCGTTCGTCCTGGGCGGCGACATTACCTACAACATGTTCAACTACGGCTCGACGCCCCGCTCCTCGACCTGCGAGGGCATCAAGACCGCGATCACCTACTTCTTCATGGCGCTCGGCTCGCTCGCCTGGCTGATCGCCGGCATGCGGCTCTACAACGCCACGTCCGGCCACCACAGTGCCGGCCCGGGCTCGGCCGTCCTCTACCTCGTCGGAGGGACGCTCGCCTTCTTCATCAACGACGTGGCGAGCCTCGTCGGCAACACGATCAAGATGGACATGTCGCTGACTAACGTCTGCTCGATGATGGGCGGAAGCTGACGATGCGCCCGCCCCTTCCCTCAGGGCCGCTTGCGCCCCAGCAGTGCGTCGATCTCCGCAGCCACGAAGGCGCCGAGCGGCGCGCGGGCCTCGAACATCCGGCCTCGCTCGAGTTGCCAGGCGCGGTAGCGCTGGACGAGCGCGCTTGCCAGCACGACGATGCACAGCAGCACCGCCCCGAGCAGCGTGAGCCTGGACTGGACGTAGATCGCCCACGCGGCTGCCACGACGGCGATCAGGACCGCCGCCAGCAACAGGACGAACGCCTGCCGGCGCGACTCATGCGCCAGGTCGCGGATGTCGGCGCCTTCCAGCGCGAAGGTGCGGCCCATCTCGGCGAGCGAGAAGGTCGCTCCGCATGCCGGGTCGTCGCACTTGCGCAGGGATGGGACGCCGGGATCGGGCCGCAGATGGCCGCGCCCGCAGGCCGGACAGACCGCATGGGAGCCACCGAGCACGGTTCCGGTCATCGCCGCGAAGGTGCGGTGCTCCGGGCCGACCCGGCGCGCGAGGCGCCCCGCCAGAAACGATCTGATCCCCATACGTCCGATCCGTCGCAAGTGCATCTTGGATCTGACTTGTGGATCATTCGGTATCGTCCGGGCAAGACAAATATCAATGATAATCGACGAGGCTTGAATATGAACCGTTATCGCCTTGCATATTATATTAGATTGGCGGCTGTGCTTATTGTAATGGCGGTTTTGCTGCCTGCCTGCGTCAGCTCCGGCAGCGGCACTTCGGGCCACGTCGACGCCAAGCTGCGCGAGCACGGGATCTGACCATGCGGCTCAAGGGCTTGCTCCTCTCCACCGCGCTCTGCCTCGCGGCCTTTCCGGCCGCGGCGCAGGTCGCCAATACCTACTGCGCCCAGAACCCGGCCGCCTGCGCCCCGGTGGCGGCTGCCGGCGGCTACGGCTACGGGGCGCCGACCTATGGCGGCTACGGTGGCGGCTATGGCGCGCCCGCCTACGGGGGCTATGGGGGCTACGGGGCGCCGGCCTACGGGGGCTACGAGGGCGGCTACGGCGCGCCCGGCTATGGCGGCGGCTACGGCGCCCCTGGTTACGGTGGCTACCCGCCGCCGGGCTACTATGGCCCCGGCGGCGTGGCGCAGGCCAACGCCCTCAACGCCATCGCAAACGGGCCGCGCACCCTGCCCGGAGGCGACAGCCAGCCGTTCCCGCAGAACTTCGGCGACAACCAGCCTCCGCCCGCCCCTCCTCACCCGTCGAACCCCGACTTCCAGCGCTACTCGGCCGGGGTCTTCGGAGACGCGAACAGGCCGAGCAAGGTGGTCCAGCGGACGGCCCGCTCGGCCGGCATCCAGGACGGCTACCTCCAGGAGTCGCAGCGGATCGCCGCCTACCTCGACACGCCCGAGATCGCCGCCCGCCTCGAGGCGAAATACCCCTTCGCGACCGTGATGATCGGGCCCGACATCGTGCCCCCGGTGGTGTCCGAGCTGCGCGCCGTGCGCCAGACCCCGACCCGCACCCTGTTGGTCACCACCCTCGGCTCGTTCGAGATCGTGCGCGACGCCCGCGTGACCGTGATCCCACCGAACTGGCGCGACTATCTCACCGTCACCCCACCCCCGGAGGGCCGCACCACCTGGACCCAGCCCAAGGGCGACGCTGAGAAGGCGAACTGGGAAGTGGGCTACGCCGGCGGGATCGAGGTCGGGATCGTCCAGGCGAGAGCTGCCTTCGACGACGGGCTGTCGCGCCTTGATCGCGACTTCGGGGGGATGCGCCGCTACGGCGAGCTCGCCGCGGCCGGTGTGGTCAGCCTGCCGATCGTCAAGGAGCGCGCCACCGCGCTCAAGGTCGGCAAGAACGGTCGCTCGGCCGCGGTCGACCAGCGCCTCCTCAAGATCGTCGTCGCCCCGAAATTCCTGCGCACGGCCGCGGTGGAGTAGGCCCATGCGCTGGACCGGAGCTACTCGCTACCCCGACACCCCGATCACCGTGCATGGCCGCGACGAGGTCACGCGCCTCCTCGTCCACGCCGTCTCGCTTGAGGCCTCGGAGGTGATCTTCCAGTCCGGCCGGCCGGTTCTCGCCTCCGTCTACGGCCACCTCTGTGCACTGACCCAGGTCTGGCTCCAGCCGACGACGCTGGCGCGGATCGCCGCGGAGCTGACGACGACCGACTCGATCATGTCGAAGCTCTACGCCGGTCAGGACTTCGATCACGCGATCACAGTCCTGGAGCAGGATGTCGGCAATCGCGACGCCGAGCCGATCAAGCACCGCTTCCGCATCAACGTCACGGCCGGCTACTACGAGGGCGACGTCGGCGTGCAGATCGTCTGCCGCTACATCCCGGCCGACCCGCCGACCGTCGCGCAGAACGGCACCGATCCGGAGGTCGTCGCCGAGTCG
The DNA here is from genome assembly GCF_019216885.1 of Methylobacterium sp. SyP6R. Lineage (NCBI taxonomy): Bacteria > Pseudomonadati > Pseudomonadota > Alphaproteobacteria > Hyphomicrobiales > Methylobacteriaceae > Methylobacterium > Methylobacterium synurae. The sequence goes on from NZ_JAAQRC020000003.1 coordinate 102,473, forward strand.
ACCCCGGCCCAGGGCGCCGTCATCGTCGCTGGCGAGACCGGCTCAGGCAAGACGACGACGATCGCGGCCCTGATGCGCCGCATCCTCGAAGAGGACACGCCGATCCACGGCAACATCCTCACCTACGAGGCGCCGATCGAGTTCGTGTTCGAGAACGTGCCGTCGAAGAACTGCACCATCATGCAGCACGAGATCGGCCTGCACCTGCCCTCGTTCGCCGCTGGCGTCCGCAATGCCCTGCGGCGAAAGCCCGGCCTCATCATGGTGGGCGAGCTGCGCGACATGGACACGGTGATGGCTAGCGTCGAGGCGGCCCAAACCGGCCACCCGATCTACACCACCACCCACGCCAACGACGTCGCCCACATCGTGCGGCGCCTCACCCTCAAGTTTCCGGCCGACCTCCAGGTCCAGGCCTTCCACGACGTGTTGTCATCGACCCACATGCTGGTGTCGCAACTCATCGTCCCGAAGGTCGGCGGCGGCCGGGTCTGCCTGCGCGAATGGCAGGTCCTCACCGACCAGGTCCGGCGCGAGGTGGCCCGCATCGGCATGGCCGAGGCCGTCGACACCCTGCGCGCCATCATCGCGCGCGGCGAGGACGGCCGCTCGATGAAGGTCACCGTGAAGAACGCCCTCGATGCAGGCACGATCGACGTTGCCACCGCCCGCCGCGTCCTCGACCGCTACGGATATCGCGATGCCCGTCTCGCGGCGTGACCTCCTCGCCGGCCTCGCCGGCACCCTCGCAGGCGCCCTGCCCGTCTTCGACCGGGCCTACGCCGCCGCGCTCGCCGGGGCTCCTGTTCCCGTGGCCGCCGCGCCCGTACGACTGTGGCTGCGGCGGGAGGGTACCGGCGAGGAGGTGAGCGCGATCGTCCGGACGCCGGCCGGCTACAACGGGCGCGACCTTCTCCTCCTCTCCTGGCTCCTGCGAGACGTCCGCGACGGTAGCTCGGCGGTCTGGATCAATCCGCGCCTGTTCGACCTCCTTGCCGCGGTCCAGGGCGCGATGAGTGCGGTCCACGGCTCGGCCGTGCCGCTGATCGTCACCTCGGGCTACCGGACGCCTAAGCACAACGCCGGCGTCGAGGGCGCGGCCCGCGGCTCGCTCCACCTCGCCGGCCGGGCCGCCGACGTGAAGGCGGCCGGCTACGCCCCGGACGCGGTCGCCGTTGCAGGCGCCCTGTGCGGCCGCGGCGGCATCGGGATCTACCCTTCGTTCTGCCACCTCGACATCGGGCAGGCCCGGTCATGGGCAGGTGGGCGCAAGGTACCCCCCGCCGGTCACCCCGCCCCCGGCACCCCGATCACGCAGCCGAAGGAGCCGACATGAGCGACGGTCACCTGCCCTGGCGATGGAGCGCCATGCCGCTGCGCTTCTTCGGCATTCATGGAAGCATTGCGGCGTTCTTCCCGCTGCTCATCATCACGGGTCTGAGCCGATACACGTTCATCGCCATGGGGATGTACGCGGCGTTTCTCGCGTACTGCAATTACCGCAAGATGACCCCGATGCGGTTCCTGAAATACGTCTGGGCAAAATTTATCGAAGGTGGAAAATGGCCAGCGTTCTAGATCGGACCTCGCGGATGCGGACCTCGCTCATCCTCGCCGCCGTCGGCGGCGGGCTCGCGCTGGCCGGGCCTGCGCCGGCCCAGGCGCAGTCGATCGGCAATAATTGCCTGGTGCGGCAGGCAGCCGACGCCGCCGTGCAGCGCCAGATCGCGCTGATCGACGCCGCCAAGGTCAATCCGTCGAGCTTCTTCAACGGCCCGAACAGCTGCATCGCCGGCGACCTGCTCAAGCGGTTCGACCTCTCGAACCTGATCCCGGACCTGTCCGGGTTCCTCACGAGCACGGCGACGAGCCTCGTCCAGTCGGTGATCGACCAGGCCAAGCGCCAGGTCTGCCAGATCCTCGACAGTCAGCTCCAGGATACGATCCGCAGCATCAATCAGCAGATGGGAAGCTTCCAGAGTTCGGTCACCGGCGATCTGTTCCGGCAGCTCAACGGCTCGATCTCGCCGATCACGCTGCCGAGCATCACCAATCTCGGGACGTACAGCCACGTCCAGAATACGGCGTTCGGCTCGGCGCTCACGAACCTGACGCCGACGCAAACCTCGCCCCCTGTGGTGCAGCAGGACACGGCCGCGCCGGCAGCGTCTTCCACGATCGTCGTCCCGCCTTGGTCCGGCACCACGACCAGCAGCGGATATGAAGGGATCAATCAATGACCGTCCGGATCGCTCTGCTTTCCTCTGCCCTGTTCCTGGCAGCAGCGAGTTCCGCTCAAGCTCAGAAACCTGCCCTGCCTCTCGGCGATTGGACCAACTCGCCCGTCTCGGAGAAGGCATGCCAGTGGCCAGAACTCACCATTGAAAACCAACGCCTGATCCAGCGTATCGACCAGGAAGGCATCCGTGGCGAGGCACGCTGCAAAATTCTCAAAATTAAAAAGCATACTAAATGACTTTTATTTGTCGATACTACGTGTGATTGGGATAAGCATGTCCCTCAAGGAATGCGAGAGAGTCCCGACAATGAACATGATGAATATTTTTCCTTGAATGTTGTCGGTCAGAGGGAGATAATGTTTAACAATATCAGTTATAATCTTTGCCCGGCTAAGCCGGAGGGCGCTCGATGATCCGTGCCGCCGCATCGGTTTGCGGGCTGATCGCCCTTGGTCTCTCGCATGTGCCGGCATCGGCCGGCACCTGCCTGACCGCAGACATCATGAGCCCTGGGGGACAGCGCGTTTCCTCGCCCTACGGCGTCAACAGAACCGGCCGCCCGGGAGCCTCTGCGGGGTATCATCAGGGCATGGATATCGTGAACAGTCAGGGGGCTGGGACACGAATATTCTCCGGTTCATCCGGTCCCGTCCGTTATTACAATTTCACGGGCGGCGGCATCATTGCTGACGTGACCTCCGGAGATACCCGCTTTCTCTATCTCCACATGAACACCACGGCGCTCTCGAAGGACCAATCAGGTCAGGTCGCGGCTGGTGATGACGTCGGGACGATGGGCTGCAAGGGTATGAAGTCCTGCGCCCCGCACCTTCATCTCGGCGCGCTTCTCAGGGGCAACGCTCTGTCCGCTTCGGGAGCGAGCGGCCGTGCCTGGAAGATGGGAACCGGCAAGGGCGCAAGCCCGATGACCGGCGATGCGATCAAGGCAGCCCTTCCGGCGGCCTGGTACTACGTCAATCCCGAGCGGTTCCTGCCGCGCCAGATCCCGATCTCGACCAAGTATCCGGACATGGAAGGCGGGCCGCGCGACACGACCCTGCCGAGAACCTGTGCACCTGGCGCCAACGATGCCGCCCCTAGCGAGACCGTCTCGCGCTCCGATACCCAATCCCGGCAGGCCTCGATCTCGGCTGCGGCGGAGCACCCGGCCGGCTCGGAGGATCACGCGGTCAAGGTCGCCAACCAGCCCAACCGCAGCCTCTTCATCGAGCTGGCGCGCACCAACGCGACCGAGCTGACCGCCAACACTTTCGACTACGACGCGCAGACGGATGCCGCGCTCGCCCAGCTCGTCGCCCTCTACGCCCTCGATGCCCGTCCCGTTGAGGCCAGGCCGTGACGCGCCGGCCTCTCCTCCTCCTTCCGGCCGGCGCGGTCCTTGCCGTCGCCTCGGCGTCTCCCGCCCAAGCGCAAGGGCTCTTCCCGCAATGGGAGATCTCTCTTCAACGCATGCTGTCCGGCATGAAGGTCTCCGGTGCGCAGTCGAGCGCCACGTCGCTCCAGACCACCAACGGCCACAAGGCGGCGGCCGAGGCCGTCGCCTCGGCCCTGGTGAGCCAGGACAATGCCCTCCGCGTCGCCCGGGCCCAGCACCAATACGGCTTCGATACCGGCACGGGCTACGCCGCCTGCGACGTCGCGCTCGGGATCAGCCAGGAGCGCGACAGCTACGCCTCTGCCGACAAGGTCCGGCAGAGCTTCCGGCAAGCCGACCAGGGTTGGCTCACCAGTGGAGGTGACGCCGCCGAGCGCATGGGCGCCACCCTCGACCAACGCCGGACCTTCTACTGCTCGCCCTCCGAGCAGACCACCGGCTGGTGCACCGGCGCCAGGCCGGGCGGCTTCGGCGCCGGCGACTCCGATGCCGCGCCCTGGCTCCTCAACCGCGACTACGGCGCCGAGGAGGTGATGACCGCAGCCGACTACCTCGACGTCGTCGCCCCCCTGCCGACCGTGAAGCCGAACCCCTCCACGGCCGAGGAGGAGGCCACCCTCGTCATGGCCCGGCGCCAGGGCGCGATCATGAGCGGCGCCCGCGCCAGCCTCGTCGGCGTCATCGTCGGCGGCATGGGCGGAGACAGCCGCCAGGGAGCCTCGCCATGACCCGTCGTATTCTCCTCTCGATCCTTGCCGCCGCGGCGATCGGCGCCGTCACCCCGGCGCAGGCGCAGACCTGCTTCGGCGTCGAGGCGCGCGTGAACGTCGCGACTTCGACCCTCACCACGGCGATCACCGGCGCCATCACCACCACCGAGGCCGGCCTCATCGCGCAGGAGATCGCCGAGCGGGCTCGGCTCCTGTCGGCGGTGAAGGTCCTCACCGCGCAGTCGGCGGCAGGATCCGACCAGGTCTCGAACGGGTTCCGGGCGTCGAGCGAGGCGCTCGCCACCACTGTCGTCACTCAGGAGCAGCGCCAGGCCGTGGCGGAGGCAACCCACCGCTACGGCTCGGTCGGCTACGACCCGTGCGGGTCGAACACGAAGGCGCAGGCCCTCTACACGGCGATGAGCGGCTCCGCCGCCGCCCGCCAGCAGATCGTCACGCCCGTGCGCGCCCAGCCCGGCCGCTACGCCGATCCGAAGGACTGGGTCTCCGACGTGAAGAACGGCGACGCCCCCGACGGCGCGGCGCTCTACGGCGGCGACGCCGCGGCCGCGTCGAAATTCATCAACACCGTCGTCGGTCCGCCCGACCCGCAACCGAGGAATACGGGCAGCAGCACCGCCGCCGATCGGGACCGCCTGGAGAAGACGGGGCGAGACACCTTCCGGTCGATGACAGCGGTCGTCCTCGCCGACATCGCGGCCGATTACCGTGCCGACGGGCCGATCGCGCAGGCGCGAACCCTTTCGACCCACTGGCAGGGTAACGATGGCGGGGCCGCGTGGGCGGCCGGTGTCGCCGGACAGCACGATCGCGGCATCATCCAGGACGCGGTGCGGATGGAGGCGGCGAACCTCGCCCTCCTCGCCCACCAGATCAAGCGCGGCATGCGGACCGAGGCCACGGCCGCGGCGCTGCTGCTGGCCATGGTCAACGCCCGCCTGACGAACAGCGTGCCCGCGCCGAGCCGCGGCCCCCTCACCCCGGCGAGCTACCAGGCGCCATGATGAAGCAGATCCTCCTCGCCGCCGCCCTCGCCACCAGCCTCGCCTCGCCGGCGGCGGCGCAGTTCTGTGGCGTCCTCGATCCGATCTGGATGGCCGGCCACGAAACAGCCACCGCCGCCCTGAGCGCCAGGGTGGCCACCATGGGCACCACCATCGCGACGCAGCGCAGCCTCACCCTCGAGATGCTGCTGTCCGCCATGAAGGTGCAGACGGCCCAGACCGCGACCAACGGCGAGCGCGAGGTCAACCTCGTCAGCAACACCCAGCAGGCCGTCGCCTCGACCCTGTCCCAGGTCGCGCAGCGCCGCGCCCTGGTCGACGCCCGCGAGCAGTACTCGATCGACACCGGCCAGGGCGTGAACGCCTGCGGCTCGATCGACCTGCTGAACGCGACCAGCCGCGCCATGGGCAACGTCTCCACGACCGGCCGGGAGACCTATCGCAGCCTCGACGTCGCCCCGGGCAAGAACACTCCGGTGCAGGAGGCGTCCCGCAGTCGCTTGCAGGATCCGACCAAGACCGACAGCGCGGTGTTCTTCGATCCCGCCGCCGGCGACGACGACCGCAAGGCCGTGATCGAGGCCATGGCCGGGCTGCCGATGCCCAAGCCGACGGCCAACATGCCCGGAGCCGAGGCCGACGTGATGATGCTGCGTGCCCGCAAAGTCGAGGCCCTGCGCTCGCCCGCCCTCGTCTCCCTCAGCGCCGTCCGGGCGATGTCGTCCACCGACCACCACCAGATCGGCACCACCGCCGGCTCGCCGCTCGCCCAGCTCGACGCGCTCATCAGCCAGTACGGCGGCGGGCCACAGTTCGAGGCGTGGTCGGCCGGCCTCGCCGGCCAGTCCGAGCACGGGCTTCTGATCGAGCTCACCCGGATGCGCTCGATGTCGCTGGCGCTGCGCCAGCAGCTCGTCGAGCAGCAGGCCCGGACCTCGGCGGTGTTCGCCACCATGCTGGCCACCCAGGCCGGCGGCAACCTCTAGGGGATTCCCGTGCTCCGCAGGATCATCGCCGCCGGCGCGAGCCTCGCCGCATTCGTTGCGGCCGGCGTCGCCCAGGCCCAGACGACGAGCAAGGAGGTCTTTACACCGGTCACGAACGACCTGGCGCTGATCAACCTGCGCAAGCTCCTCGGCTGCGTGGTCGACGGCGTGTGGAAAGCCGCGACCTGCTCGGACGATCGCCCGCTCACGGTGGCGCTCGGGTATTTCAACGTCGGCTGCCTGATCGTCTCGACGATCCTCGCTTGCTACCTGCTCTACTCGCTCGTCGCCGACACCGCGAACGACGGCCAAGCGTTCGGGCGGGGATCGAGCGCCAAGTACACCATTCTGCGGGTGCTGGCCGGCGCGATCCTCAGCCTGCCGATCAAGTCTGGCCTGTCGCTCGTGCAAATCCTGGTGGTGCAGATCGCCGTCTGGGGATCGGGGTTCGGCGACACGCTGTGGACCCGCGTCGCCGTGACAGGGCTCACCGGCATGTACGGCACCCTCGCCCAGCCGACCCAGGCGCTCGGCGACTTCGCCCTGCGCGGCAAGCTCGCCAAGGTGCTCGAAGCCCGCCTCTACGGCCACGTCTGCGCCCAGTCGTTGATGCTCTACGCCAGGAACGTGTCGGGCCGTGCCAAAGCCGCCTCCATCGTCACTCAAACCGCCACCGATACCGGTATGTTCGGCTCATGGAGCCCGCAGACGACGACCTATTATTTTGCAGACACGAATGGATATTTTCGCAGATCGACCAACCTCTGCGGCTCCATCGTCTACGAGCACCAGAAGATCAACGTCAACCTGTCCGATACGAAGGATGCCAGTACGACGTCCCTCCTGATCGCGCTGGCCGAGCAGCAGAGCCAGCGCGCGTTCCAGGCGGCGTTCAACAGCCTCGACAGCGCCGCGAGCGGGATCGCCACCACCATCATGTCGGGTGCCCGCGACGAGCAGGCGATCCAGGGCCGTATCAAGGATGCGATCGATGCAGCCTATACCAACGTGAGCCAGAGCCTGACCCAGGCCAACAATTCGCAGCTCGATCAGGCTCTTCGAACCTACCTGGATAATTCGACCGAGAATGGCTGGCTGTCCGCTGCGCTATGGCAGCGCTCGATGAGCCTCGTGCAGGCCAAGCTGCTCGCCGCCTCGGCCGGTCCGAGCGCCTCGGTGACGACGGTCCCGCCGGCCGCGATCTCGACCTACATGCCCTCGCTCGGCCACAGCGCCTACTGGCCGCTCGCCCAGGAGGCGCAGCGCAACGTCAACTATGTCGGGACGTTCTCCGGCTTCATCGCCGCGCAGGGCACGGGCAGCGTCGCCCGCATCGCCAGCGACGATCCGGCAGCGCAGGCCGACCCGCCGAGTATTTTTGCCCGCGCACTCTCAGGTATCTACTCGGGCGTACTTAGCATCATCAGCCGGCCGGAGAGTACGACTTGGAGAGATCCGATCCTCGAGGTGCAGGAGATCGGCCAGAGCATCGCCAGTTACGGTCTTGTTGCAATGGGTGCCGGAGTAGGATCAGATTTTATAGGATGGGGGTTAGGTTTTGTCAAGCATCCAGCCGCAGGAGCGGGGCAAGCAATTGCCGAAAAAGCTTCCGGCTTCCTCTATCTCCTGGCAATGATCCTCTTTGCCGCGGCGTTCATTCTGGTCGGCCTGGTGCCGTTCGTGGTCATCGTCCACTTCCTGATGGGTACCTTCAACTGGTTCCTCGTCGTTGCCGAGGCGATGATCGCGGTGCCGATCTGGCTCCTCACGAAGTTCATGCCGGCCCGCTCCGACAGCTTCGTCGGCAACAGCGGTCAGGGCTACATGTTCTTCCTCGGCATCCTGCTGCGGCCTCCCCTGATCGTCGTCGGCCTCCTCGCCTCGCTCCTCCTGATGCGGGTGGGCATCGACATCACCAACGTCTTCTTCCGCGGGGCACTCGCGATGCTCTCGCCCGACGGCACCATCGCCTACGTGATGGTCGGGACCGCCGGGCTGTTCGTCTACGCCGTCCTCCTGTTCTCGATCGTCATGCTGTCGGCGGGTCAGATCAGTGCCCTGCCCGAGACCGTGCTGTCCTGGATCGGCGCCCAGCTCGAGCGACGTGCCGGCAGCAGCGCAGCCGTCGCCGCGGCCGGTATCGTCGTGCCGAGCCCGCCGGGCAGGATCCCGGGCGGCAACGCGGCCAGAACAGCCGGCGCCCTGACGTCCGGCACCCGGGCAGGCTCGAAAACAACGGGCAACACCATGCTGTCGATGATCCGCGGCCGGAACAAGGGCTGAGGGGAGCGTGATCGATGAACGATGATACCCCGAACGAGGTCGCGTGGCATTTCGGGATCGCGACCGCCCTGTCCTTCTCGATGATCGCCGCGCCGTTCGTGCCCGAGGCGATCCTGGCCTATGCCGGGTACCGCTTCCTGCGCCATTTCACCTATGGCTGGCGCAGCTGGCGCGCGCCGGGACGCGTGCCGCACCACCTCGGACGGCGCGGCTACCGCGACGAGACCACGCGCCGGCGCGGCGACGCCACCTGGCCCGTCGGCCTCGCGAGCACCGGCCAGGTCTGGCTGCGGCGCGAGGACCTGGTTCAGGGCGTGGCGATGGAGGGAGACGACACGCGGTGGCAGGCCCAGGCGATGACCACGCTCGTTTTCGGGGCCTGCATCAATCGCATGGGCGCCATTATCGTCGAGGGAATCCCCAAGGCCCTTCCCAAGCCCGCCGTCCGCGGCGCGCCCGATCCGGAACCTGGAGCCATCAGGAACCCGGATATGCTGACCCGGCAGATCGCCAGCGTCGCGCGGCCCTTCGGCCGGGACCAGGAGGTCTACTCTATCGATCTCAACGCCGTGCCGCAGCCGCCCCTGCGGATAGAGGACTCGACGCTGGCAGCAGCGATCGCGGACCTGCGCCTGGGCCCGGAGGCCGAAGCCCTCCATGCCGTGCTGATGCCGTTCGTCAAGGAGATCGCCACACGGTTCAAGAAGAACCCGCTCGAACTCTATGCGTCCTTCGTCGACGAGGTCGCACTCGAACATCTGGTCGAGGGCAAGTACGAGATCGACGGGCATGAGGTCAGCACCGACGACGTCGACTCGCCCGAGGGCTTTGCTCTTCGGGCAGCGATCCAGCCAATCTGCGGCCTTCCGGACGACAAACGCGAGGCCGGCCGCAAGGCCCTCGCCGCGCACGCAACCGAGATCGCCGGCCTCAGAAGCTTCTCGCTCACCGAGGGCTTCGAGCTGCGCTCCGCCATCTCGGCGCAGGGGATCGTCTGCATCCGACCATCGTCACCCCTGACCACGGCGCTCGTGATCGCGCGCTGCACCGAGGCTTTGATCGAGGGCAAGCCGGGACACGCCGCGGACAACCTCATCCACGTCGCATATCCCGGGGAGCTGTCAGGCAAGTCGGCGCGACGTTTCCGGGCCGCAGCCGTAAAGGCCGGTGCGATCGGTACCCTCTCCCTCCCGGCGAGACCACCCGGCCACCTCTACAAGGCCGTCCGAAAAATCACCGCCCTTCGCTTTCAGAGCAGGGCTGGAACGCGAAATGCTTCGGTGGAAAGTTCAAAAATCATCTCCGCGCTCAAAGATTGTCCTTTCGTGCTCGATGTCGAGCTCCCTGGTTTGCCGAAAAACAATTCACGCGCATTTTAAGGGACAAGATTTTTTTAAAATACAATTCGATTGCGATCGATTACCGACAGGTAATTGCCTAAGAAATATTTTCGGCTCGCGATTTTATTGGCTCACCTTTAGTTGAAGGCGGGATTTTGATCAGGTCATGATGGTGGCAAAGCGCGTGGCCTTGGCCCTGAGATTAGCTCTCAGGGCGATAAAGGACTCTGCGCTAAGAGAATCCGTAGCTATCCCCTGATTCAGACAATATTCCATCCTGATTATTCTCCAATCGATACTGCGATATAGCCGCCAGAGCGGAATATCTGCTTGTGATCGACAGGGCCGCCCAACTGTCGCAAGCATTGCTCTGAGCATTTCCTCAGATATAATTGCAATAGAAAAGACAGAATTCATATTTAATATTTCAACGGCTCGCCATTGTGCGTGATCACAGCATCATCAAATATACGATGCATTTGGGCACATAGCAGCGGAAATGCAGTCCCCCGATTGAGGATCGCCTACCCCGAGCTTATGATCATGGCGAAGCGCTACATCCTGATCGTCGCGAATTCTGAAGTCTTTCGAGCATGGTCTATATCAATTTCCATAACTATACAGTGAAGCTAAATCAAATCGGATTGACCAATACAACAGGATCTGGCCCATCGGGGACGACTGCCAATCTTGCAGCAGGACCGTATGACTCCGCCGACAATGGGAGATATGCTGTCCTGCAGAGCATCGACGTCAAAGGTACCGTAACTTTTAATCAATATCGATCCGATGGCACTCTCGACACGGGAATTTCTAATCCTAGTATAGTTTATCAAACTCCATATCAATCTTCCAGCGCGATTCTGTTCGCAAATACCTATCGAGGAGGCACTGACTATTTAGTTTTGTCGCAGCAGAGGATTATTTTTGGAGCCCCGAGCTCAAGTTTTACGCTAGCAAACGATCAAAGTTTAGGTACTTATGATACGAGCACGGGTACTTATATCCCTTGCTTCGCCACCGGCACGCTGATCACCACGACGAAGGGAGACTTGGCAGTCGAAGCACTCGCGGCCGGCGATCATGTGATCACCGCGTCGGGCGAGATACGTGAGATTGTCTGGATCGGGCATCGCCACCTCGACGGACTCGGCCGCGCATTACCGGCACATCAGCAGCCGATCCGAGTGCGCGCTGGTGCCTTCGGGCCAAGGCTGCCCGGCCGCGACCTCTTCCTGTCACCTGGGCACCCCGTCCTCGTCGGCGCCAGCACGGCGAATGAAGGCGGTCATCACGTGCCGATCATGTGCCTCATCAACGGCACGACCATCGCCCGCGAGCCGGCCGTGTCGGTGACTTACTGGCACGTCGAGCTCGACGCCCACGACATCCTGCTCGCCGAGGGCGTGCCCGCCGAGAGCTACCTCGACTGGGGTGATCGCCTGTTCTTTACGGAAGCCTCGGACCACGCCCTCCATAACCCCGACTTGGTCGCGCCGGGCCTTTCCGCCCGCTGTCGGCCGGTCGCCGTGGACGGCCCGGTGGTCGAGGCCGAGCGGGCGCGGCTCTCGGGCGTGTTCGCCGCATCGCTCGGCGAGGCCTGCGGCTGGGATGAGGCCGAGCGCTTCGCCTGGATCGCGGCGTAGCTCAGAGACGAAATGGGGTTGCCCCCGGTTCGGATATCGCTGGCGAGTATACCGGGTCAAGCTGCTTGTGTGATGAGTCGAGCGCAAGGTGATCGTCGTCTCGACGCGAGCGGACTTACTCGCCAGACGATCGGCGATGCGGCCGATGTCGAGGGCAGCGGCTTTCAGCGTACGCGGGAGGTGGACTTTGACGGGTCCGAGGTCGCGGGCCAGTCGAAGATGCAGGGTGCGCCCGCCCCGATACGGCGTCTCTTCGCGATGCTTGCCCGCCGCGGTACTGCGCGGCAACGGCCCCATCGGCTTCGCGCCAACAGTCGCCTGCGCTCGCGGCACAGGGCCAGGCACGTGGTCGGGCAGGAGCGTCCCGGCGTGGCCGGCCACGAGGCGGAAGCGGAACTCGCTCAACACCAAGGCGTCGAGTCATGGATCGGTGAAGTCGAAGCCGAAGAGGTCCTTTCAGTCGATGCAGCCACGAGCCGCCTCGGCTGCGCGGCAATCCACGCGGTTCTCGGCGAATCGCAGCATGGCGACGAGCGCCAGCCGCCAGGGCCGCTTCGGCTGGGCGGTCACGAGAGGACAACAACGCCGTGAACAGCGCGTCGGCAAACACGGTACCGAGTTCATCCCTCGGTCGCTTAGAGGTAGTGCCCCGCGGAAATGCGTCCTGGATTCCAGCAGCGGTGTGGCTGGGAATCTCGGCTGGAGATCGTCGCCGCGGCGACATGGCGAGCCTTCGCAAGCGTTGGAATGCGCTGCCACATCAAAGTGCTAACCATATAGAGTGATTATCCCACAGCACCATGGAAAAATATCAGTAAAAATTCCACTCAGCAAGGCGTCCTGGCGCTGATCCTCGATTGAATATTGAGCGGAAAAAGGCAGCCTATTGACGGTTTTTAGGATCGTGGTGCGCGCGACACTTCCACGCACCACACCCTACTGTCGCTATAAGATGATCGGAGCCAGGCTATTCCGCTGCGGCAACCTGAGCTTTTTTCGTCCGGCCGCGGCGCGGCGCTACGGGCTGTATGAGCTTGACCCCGGCTTCCACCTTCCGCGCTTCAGCTTGGTTATGCCGGATCTGGCCAAGCCCGAAACTCTTGGCGAGCTCGGAGCGTTGCGCAGCATAGGTTGCAGCGACCATCGGGTAATCGTGCGGCAGGCCCCATTTCTGGCGGTACTCCGCCGGGGTCAGGCCGCGCGTCGTCAAGTGCCGCTTGAGCGACCTGTAGGACTTGCCGTCCTCAAGGCTGATGATGTAGTCCGGGGTCACCGTCTTGCGGATTGGAACGGGAGGCGTGGGCCGTTCGACCGCCGGCTCCGGCTTTACGGTCAGCTTGGCCAGCGCTGCGTGGGTTGCCACGATGAGGCCCGGCAGCTCGGACGCCGGAATATTGTTTTTCGCGACATAAGCGCCGACGATGGCGGCCGCGAGACCGACGAAATCGGCGTGGTCCTGTGTGATGTCGTCCATTGGCGAGGCCTCGAATTTCTATTCTTGTGCAGGATCAAGATAGAGGCCTCGCGACGGGACAGGTCAAGGCTTGTCGTGACGCACCGCCACAAATTTCGTTTATAACAGGTCAAGTCGCTGGCGCTTACATCCTGCCACCTCGGTTGTTGCAAAGCGATCCCAAGTCCGACAGAAGGCAGCGCCCCACGGCCCTTCCGTGCAGAACCGCTCCGGTGATCCTGCCACACGCTCCACGGCGCAGCAGGCATAGGACGTGGGCCGACCTTCGCGTGAATTTCCTGGCGCGGCGGCTCACCGGGCGGCAGGCGCGCCAGCAGACACGGCGATCCGGGAAAGCTACCTGCATCGCCTCAACGTTCTCGCATAGGCTTGAGCGATGGCGCGCTATGCGAGCCGTCGTGAATCTGAACGGGTGTGGGGCGAAGGCTGATCCTCGTCGACAACCAATCGCCGAGTTCATGACGCTTTACGCTTCTCTCACTGCAATTTCGCATACAATCTTCTCCGATTTGGCCAGACGGTACCATTGCCAAAACTAAGCGGCCGATTCATGGGCAGTTTGCATGAGCCTGGACAATAAAAAAAATTACGATTCAAGAGATATAATTGTGGAATTTTATTTAAGGCAGCCGCTATTTTCGCGCCCTGTAATAGTCTAATAATTGCTGGGTGGGCAGTCGGCGGGTCAGCGCGATCCCCCTGGAGCAGAACGACGGTTGAGCCCTGCAACGCTGCCGCGCCATGATCCTGAAACGCCTCGCACCGACCGGCGATGGCCACCTCTTCGGCCTGCCCACTCGGCAGGCTGCCCAAGCCGACCTGCTGGTCGTCATCGCGCTGGACCGGCCTCGCATACCACACGGTCCTGGGACGCGATCGGTGGCCATCCAGCGGCAATGACGAACCGTGCGGAGACCTCGATGTCCCACGGGTAGCCACGATCGGAAGGCAGTTGCGCGCGGTCTTGCGAATCGGCCTCGCTTTCACTTACGTCGCAGGTCTCGCCAAGGGCGGGCGGGGCGGCACGGATGCGGTCGATATCCCTCGCCGCTCGACTTGCTAGTCGATACAATGGCGACCAGATTGCGCCTGACCTCGGCGCGGCGGCCTGGGATGAGCCGCTCACGGATATGCCGATGACCTTCCCGTGCTCCATCCTCGATCGTCTTCTTGCCTTCGCGGAGGAAGCCGGTGCCCTCGCACTCGCCTATCGGGACCAGGGCGTTTCGGTCACTCACAAGGATGGGGATCTTGGGCAGGCCTTGACCGAGGCAGACCTCGCAATCAGCCGGATGCTTCACGCCCATTTCGACCCGCGCCTGATCGAGGAGGAAAGCGCAGACGATCTGGGCCGTGATGCGGCCAGGGCTCTTCTTCGCGGGAATGAATGGACCTTCATCGGTGATCCGATCGACGGGACGAAGCCGTATGCAAGCGGACTGGCGAGTTGGGGGACGATGGTGGCGGCGTGCCGCTCCGGCTGGCCTCGCGCTGGCGTCATCAGCCTGCCGGCTTGGTTCGACGACCGAACCGAGCCGTTCGCGATCCGCCGCAAGGCCGACCAGCGGGGCCTGATCCTCGCGGCGGCCGACGGCGTCGCATATTGGGCGCCGACGCGCGCGGGCAGGCTGGCTGGAGATCTGCGTCCCTTCCAGCGTCCTGACCGGGAAACCCTCCACGTCGGCTGGCTTCCGATCTCGGCCCAGCGATATACCCTGGATTACGAGCAGGGATTCTTTCCGTGGAGCGAAAGCAGTGCCGCCGCCGATGCCGCGCTTCTCGTCCTGGGGCGCCTCGACGCCACCTGTGTCAACTACAAGATCTGGGACGCAGCAGCGGGCCTCGCCATCGCGGAGACCCTCGGCTTTGGACTCTATCGCTGGCCGGATCTGGCACGCCCCCCTTCCGAGTTGATCGAGCTGTTCGATCGACAGTTCTCGGCACGCGACACCCTGTGGCTGCTCTGCCCCGACGAACCGACGGCTGCACGTTTCGCCCGGTCCATCCGTTGCCAGCGGTCATGAGATCCTTGCATGACGCAATCGTTCTTATGATCACGTAATTTAGTTGTCACATTATCATACAGCATTACATCCGCTTCATCATACTTTATGTTGATGGATAACATGTTAAATTTTATCAAAGATTATATGCGCAAATAATATATGGTCTTATTTTTATGTTAGATAGCAAGATCGAATATCAACCATCAACAGTGTCGGTCAATTCATTGGGCTATGCCCCCATATTGCTGTGCAATCGACGTTGGTTCAGCACGATAGGTCGACACGGTCCGACCAGACAAGCTATCAGGGTGGCCGGTCCGACGAAGGGACCAATGCCGATCGGGGCGATGCATTCCAGAACCGTGAAGCGGCAACGATGCGCGGCTCACCCGTCGTTCTGGTCCGACGGAATCGCGCCGCCCCACTGGCGAGTTGGGGCCATGTCGGCGAGGACATCCCCATGCTCGGTGCGCGGCCCGATCTGGCTTTGACAGCAGCCTCCTGATGACGCTGAGGTGCAACCAGCCAAACCCGGCAGGTGGGAGAGGGCTGCCTTGTACGAGCAGATCGCGATGGACACCGAACGACTCGCCCACCTGCCGGACCGCAAGCGCCGCGAGCTGCAGCACGCGGTGCGGATCCTGTTCGAGGAGTTCGACGACGCGCAGAAGACCAAGCTGTCGGACAAGGCCCGGCGCGGCCGCTTCCTCAAGCTCGTCCTCTTTGGCTCCTACGCGCGCGGCGACTGGGTCGAGGATCGCGGCAGTGGCTACCTGTCGGATTACGACCTGCTGGTGGTGGTCAACGACGCCCGTTTCGCCGAGCAGTACGAGGCGTGGGAGAAGGCCGAGGAGCGCCTGCTGCAGGAGCTGAGTCTGGGCGGTCGTCTGGCGGCGCCGGTGAACGTGATCGTTCACACGTTGCAGGATGTGAACGACCAACTGGCGCAGGGCCGCCCGTTCTTCGTCGACATCGCGCGGGACGGTATCGTGCTGCACGAACTTGCTGGCTTTCCGTTCGTAACCCCGAAGCCGCTCACGGCGGAGGAGCAGCGCACCGAGGCGCAGCGGCACTTCGAGCACTGGTTTGCAAACGCCGGCTACTGCCTGACGCAGGCAACGTACGCCATCAGGGACCACCAACCGAAACACGCGGCGTTCAACCTGCACCAGGCCACGGAGCGGCTGTATCACTGCGTCCTGCTGGTCCTGACGCTCTACAGCCCGAAGCTCCACCGCCTGACCAAGCTCCGGTCACAGGCCGAGAGCATCGATACCCGGCTGATCCCGGTTTGGCCGCGCGATACGAAGTTCGCCCGGCGCTGCTTTGCGCTCCTTAACCGCGCCTACGTCGATGCGCGATACTCACCACATTACAAGATCACCCCCGAGGAGCTGGCCTGGCTCGTCGAGCGGGTGACCGCCTTGCAGGAGATCGTCGCGGCGATTTGTGCTGAACGCCTTGCGCCTTCAGTTGCGCGGGGACCGGACACATAGCGAGTGGCGACATCAGCGCCGCGCTGATCGGGAGCTATCGGCCCATTCAACAGATCTGGCGAATATTCAACTATAAAATTGCGAATATGAATTTAAATTATTCGGAATTAATTGATCAATATGGTTTCAATTAAGATATTATATACTATTATTACATAGAGTAGCATCAATTATTATTCGTAGTAAATGATACATTACTTATCAGTTTAAGATGTTATTTAAACGTGCGGCCCTAGAGTTGCCGGCACGAGCGGCATCATGACGAGAGCCCGATCGCGAGTAGCGACGGTGGCAGCCCGTGCAGGAGCGACCATGTCGGTGACAAGCAGTGGCGGTACCCGTTCCGAAGGGTTGCCAGGAGGAACCTCAGAGCTCGGATCGGCGCTCGGTCGCTTCCGGTCGAGCTTCATCGGCGTGGCGCTGGTGAGCGGGCTCGTCAACGTGCTGTGCCTGACCGGCTCGCTGTACATGCTCGAGGTCTACGACCGGGTCATCCCGAGCCGCAGCGTTCCGACTCTCGTGGGTCTCTCGGTCCTCGCGCTCGCCCTGTTTGCGTTCCAGGGCGCCCTTGAAACGCTGAGATCGCGGATTCTCGCCCGCATCGGCGTCGCCCTCGACGCATCCCTCTCCGGCCGGGTCTTCGACGTCCTCATGCGAGCCCCGATGCGCTCGGAGCAACCCGAGGGGACGATGCCGGTGCGCGACCTTGACCAGGTGCGGGCCTTCTTGGCGGGATCGGGGCCTTGCGCGCTCTTCGACCTGCCGTGGCTGCCGGTCTATGTCGCGATCTGCTTCCTGTTTCATCCCGCCATCGGCATCGCCGCGCTCGTCGGCGCTTGCGTGCTGGCGCTCCTCACGCTCTGCACCGAGTTCGCGACCCGACGGCCGGCCCGCGGCGCCAACCAGCACGGCGCGCGCCGACACGTCCTGGCCGAAACCAGCCGGCGCAACGCGGAAACGATCGCGGCACTGGGCATGCAGGCCCGCTTCAACGCGCGCTGGACCGCGATCAATCAGGACTACATGGCGGCGCAGACGCGCGTTGCCGACGTGGCCGCCGGGTTTGGCACCCTCTCAAAGATCTTCCGCGTTGCGCTGCAATCGGGCGTGCTGGCGCTCGGCGCCTGGCTCGTGATCCACAATCAGGCGACGGGCGGCATCATTATCGCCTCCTCGATCCTCGTTTCGCGCGCCCTGGCGCCGGCGGAACTCGCGATCGCCAACTGGAAGAGCTTCGTCCAGGCGCGTCAATCCTGGGCGCGGCTGACCCAGGCGCTGGCGCGCATTCCCGCCGACCGCGTGGTCCACGCCTTGCCGGCCCCGGTCGCCTCCCTTGGCGTTGAAGGCCTCTTCGTCGCCCCTCCTGGCTCGCAGCGACTCGTGGTGCAGGACGTCTCCTTCGGCCTGTCCGCCGGCCAGGGGCTCGGGATCATCGGCGCCTCGGCGTCCGGCAAATCCTCGCTCGTTCGGGCTCTCGTCGGGATCTGGACGCCGTTCCGCGGTGCGGTGCGGCTCGACGGAGCCGCCCTTGACCAGTGGCAGGGCGATGCGCTCGGCGGGCATCTCGGCTTCCTGCCGCAGGAGGTCGAGCTCTTCGCCGGCACCGTCGCCGAGAACATCAGCCGCTTCGAGCGCGGGGCCGATTCGGCCCTGGCGATCGCCGCCGCCAAGGCCGCGGGCGTGCACGAGCTGATCCTGCGCCTGCCCGAGGGCTACGACACGCAGATCGGCGAAGGCGGCGCGATGCTGTCCGCCGGCCAACGCCAGCGTGTCGGCCTGGCGCGTGCGCTCTACCGCGATCCGTTCCTGGTGGTGCTCGACGAACCCAACTCCAACCTCGACGGCGAGGGCGAGGCCGCACTCACGGAGGCGATCCAGTCGGTACGCCGCCGCGGCGGGATCTGCATCGTCGTCGCCCATCGCCCCAGCGCGCTCACCGCCGTCGATACCGTCCTGGTGATGGCCGGCGGCCGCGCTCAGGCATTCGGCCCGAAGGACGAGATCTTCAAGCACGTCCTGCGCGCGCCCAACGCTCCCGTCCCCCCCGTCGCCCAGGATAATGCCGTGCGGCGGCTGCAAGCCAGCCTGCAGGAGATCGCCTGATGGCCGCGAGCCTCAACCCGACCGCGTCCGCCCTGCTGCCCGCCGCCCCGGCGGACGGGCAAGCCCGAGCCTCGATCCGACGTCACCTCGCCCTGTCGCTCGGGCTCTCCATCGCCCTCGTGGCGGGAGTGGGCGGTTGGGCAGCCACGACCCAGATCGCTGGTGCGGTGATCGCGCCCGGCCAAATGGTGGTCGAATCCAACGTCAAGAAGGTGCAGCACCCGACCGGCGGCGTGGTCGGCGAGTTGCGGGTGCGCGAGGGCGACCGCGTGCATCTCGGCGACGTGCTCATCCGCCTCGACGACACGCAGACCCGCGCCAATCTCGAGATCGTGCTCAGAGCCCTCGACGAGCTCTCGGCCCGCCGCGCCCGCGACGAGGCCGAGCGGGACGGCGCGACGCGGGTGCGGTTTCCCGACGATCTCGTGGCGCGGGCAAGCGATCCCGCGGTCACTCGCCTGATGAGCGGCGAGGAGACGCTGTTTGCCGCGCGCGTGGCGAGCCGCGAGGGGCAGAAGGCGCAGTTGCGCGAGCGCATCGCGCAGCTGCGCCAGGAGATCGCCGGCCTGACCGAGCAGGCGGCCGCCAAGGAGCGGGAGATCGCGCTCATCGGCACCGAGCTCGTCGGCGTGCGCGAGTTGTTCGCCAAGAACCTGGTTCCGGTCGGTCGCGTGACGGTACTCGAGCGCGACGCCGCCCGGTTGCAGGGCGAGCGTGGGCAGCTCGTTGCCGCGACCGCTTCGGCGCGCGGCAAGATCACCGAGACCGAACTCCAGATCCTCCAGGTCGACGGGGACATGCGCACCGAGGTCGGCAAGGAGCTGGCGGAGATTCGCGGGCGCTGGTCCGAACTCGTCGAGAAGCGCGTCGCGGCCGAGGATCAGCTCAAGCGCGTGGACCTGCGCGCACCCCAGGACGGCGTGGTCCACCAGCTGGCGGTGCACACCGTCGGTGGCCTCGTCACGCCGGCCGAGCCCGCCATGCTGATCGTGCCGACGAGCGACCAGCTCGCCGTCGAGGTCCGGGTGCAGCCCCAGGACATCGACAGCGTGAGCCGAGGCCAGCACGCGCTGCTGCGGTTCCCGGCCTTCAACCAGCGCACCACGCCGGAGATCGATGGCAGCGTGGAGCGGGTCTCGGCCGACGTAACGACCGATCCGAAGACCGGCGCCAGCCATTACACCCTGCGCATCCTCGTTCCGCAATCCGAGAAGGACCGCCTCGGCGGCGCACGCTTGGTGCCGGGCATGCCGGTCGAGGCGTTCCTGCAGATCGGCGAGCGTTCGGTGCTGAGCTACCTCGTCAAGCCGCTCAGCGACCAGATCGCCAAAGCGTGGCGCGAGAAGTAGGCCAACGACGCGGATGCAAGATTAAGTGCACCTCACAAAACTCCCGTTGCGCCGACGCTGCCACAGCGAGCGACGACGGCGATCGGGAGTTTTGTGAGAGACACTCAGTCGCAAGCTCGCCCGAAGCATGCTTCGGGCGGGCCGCCGCTGCGGTTGGCAGCAGCAGCGACCGGCTCGTGGGGTTGGCACGTGACCCCGCGGCCGGCGTCAGGCGAGATGCCAGCCGGTCTCGATCTCGGCCGCGTGGTGCAGCGTTGCCTCGAGACTCTCGGCGATGGCGACCGTCACGCTCGCGCGCGAGACGCCGCTGTCGAGCTGGCCGGTCCAGGTCGCGAGGCCGCCCGCCTCGGCGTGGCGGCCCAGCGCGTTGAGATAGATCGCATCGACGAATTGCGCGTTGTTCAAGCCCCCGACCTTGGCCTGGACCTCCGGGGCCTGCAGGAACGACCCGGTGATGAGCTCGAGCGAGGTGCCGTGATCGACCGCTGCCGTCCAGGCCGCGAGACCGCCGGAATCGGGGGCACGCCCGAGAACGCCGTAATAGAGCCGCGCGACCTCCGCGGCCTCCGGGTTCGGTACGTAGACGCCGGCGTCGAAGGTGCTCTTCAGGTTCGCCACATGCTCGGGTGAGAGGGCAAAGCCCAAGGCGACGTCGGCCCGGCTCGTGCCCGCATCGAGCGCGGCCGTCCACGCCGCGAGGCCACCGGGATCGGACGGTCGGTCGAGGGCGGTGCGGTAGAGCTGCTCGACGAAGTCGGCATTGCCGAGCGCTCCGGTCCGTGCCTGTCCCTCCGGCGAGGCGAGGAACGCCTTCGCGATGTCGTGCAGCGGCGTGCCGGTCTGCACCGCGTCGATCCAGGCCCCGAAGCCGAGCGGATCGGGAGCGCGGCCGAGCAACGCGTCGTAGAGCAGGTAGACCTGACCGCCGAAGCCCTGCGCATCGTGGACGATCGTCCCGAACTGCAGCTTGTCGTAGGTCGAGACGGTGAGGCCGAGGTCCCGCAGGATCGCCAGGTCGAGGGGCGAGATCGAACGGGATTCGCCCGCGGCGAGGCCCGTGCCACCCATGAGATCCTTGCTCAGCGGATCAGAGGCGCTGTTGGCGAGGTGGTAGTATTGTTCGCCGTTCTTGATCGTCGTCACGGGAACAGGGCCGCCATACACGGCCTGCGCGTTCGCCCCGGTGAAGTAAGCCGTCCCGTCGGGCTGCAGCGCGACCAGCCGGTCCCAGGTCGTCTCGGTATTGGCCGGCAGCGCCCCGGTGGCAGGGTCACGGGCTCCGGAGATGCCGAGGGCATGGCCGATCTCGTGGGTCAGGATCGAGACCGCGTCGTACTTACCGCGCGGCACGCTGCCGCCCGAGGACGGCGCAGGGTTGAGATAGAGACTCGAGAGCAAGTCGGCATTGACGTTGATGGTCAGGTCGGGAGCGGCCCCGTTGACGTCGAGGCCGGTGAGCAGCTCGGTGATGACATTGCTCTGCGTGACGGTGCGAGCACCATCCCTGTCGACGGCGAGTTCGAGCGCCGGACCGGCATCGGCCAGGAACCCTCCCGCAAGCGAGACGAGGTTGAGCTGGACATCGACCGAGCCTTTCCCGGTGATGTAGCTGGCCCAGGCGTCGAGCGCCGCCCGCGTGTCGGTCAGCAGCGACGCATCCTCGGGACGCTTCTGCGGGTCGTTGAGGTTGATGGTGTAGGAGAAGGGCATGTCAGTCGAGGACCCGGACCGCGCGTTCGGCTCCAGAGGTCTCATTCCTTCATACGGCTGTCAAAGCACGTTTCGATTTGTGCTCGCACATCACCAACTTAAAAGATCTGTGTTGCCTCCACGACATAGTCCGCCGTCGTCCTTCCCGCATTGCGGGAAGTTGCACTGCAATCACCTTCAGCGCGCCAGAAGGGACTGGTAGAGGGAGACGAACTCGTCGTTCATTGCCGCGATGCTGCGGGGCGGTGCGACCTGAGCCTGGAGCGTGCGCCACAGCCCGTCCTCGTGCAGGCCGCGGGAGAAGGTTCGCGCCAGGTCCATCCAGTCGTTCGGCCGCACGTGCAGGCCGTCCCGCCCGTGGCTCACCGCCTCGCGCAGGCCGCCGATCCCTGAGCAGATCACCGGCCGACCGGCCAGGAAGGCCTCCTGGATGACGACCGGCGCGTTCTCCCACCAGATTGACGGCACCACGACCCAGCCCCAGCCGCGCATATGGGCGACGACGGCCTCCGGATCGTAGACGCCGTGGAACATCAGGCTGCCGGTCCAGCGGTCGAGGCCGGAAAGCAGGTCCTGACACTCGGGCATCGCGCGCACGCGCGCCGCGTCGCAGCCAAACACGGCGAAGCGGGCGGCCGGCCCCTCCCTCTCCAGGAAGGCCAGGGCTGCCCTGAGAAAGACGTCGATGCCCTTGTAGGGCGTGGGCTGGCCGAAGAACGCGAAGCTGCGGGGGAGGTCCTGCGGGAGACTGGCCGACGCATACTGGACACCTCCTCCGAACGCCTCGGGCGCGAGGTCCGACGTGCCGTTGCGGATCAATCGGACCTCGTCGGATAGGCCGGCGGCAGCGACCCGCGCGGCCAGGAACGCGCTCGGGGCGGTGACGGCGTCGAAGGTCGCGATCATCTGGCGCATCAGGGCAGCGCGCAGGGCGAATTCCTCCCTGGCGTGCTCGGGAAAGCAGACGTGGCAATCGACCGGCGAGGCGCGGGTGCAGAGCTGGCGCGAGTTCCGCTTTACCATCTGGCCGTGCTGGTGGCAGATCGCGAGGTATTCGTGCAGCGTCAGCACGAAGACGGCGTCGGGAAAGCGCCGGCGCAAGGCGGCGGCCGCGTTCGTTCCCAGCCCGAAGAAGTGGTGGAAGTGGAAGACGTTGACGTGGCGCTCGGCGCAGAGGTCGGCGATCGCCTCGAACAGGGCTTCGTCGCTGCTGGCGCCCAGGAAGGGATCGTAGCCCTGCGAGTCGAGGAGGTACTCGTCGCGATCGTACGCAACGATGCGCTCGTCCCGGGAAAACAGCGAGACGGCGCCCGGCACGTGGCGGGGCAGCGTCGCGAGCAAGGTCGCCCGGCCGAGGCGCTCGCGCAGCTGCACGAACGACCGGTGCGCCAGGATCTCGCCCCCGCCCTTGCTCAAGGCCGGGTGAGCGTGAGCCAGGATGGCGACGCGCAGATCGGTCATGCCGCGGCCTTCCGGTCGGCCGGGACGATCGCCTCGAGGCAGTCGCGGACCAGGCCGATCGCCTCGCGCGCATGCAGCGAGACGGGCGGCGGGGCGACCTGCACGACCCCGTCCGCGCCGTCGGCCAGGGTTTCCAGTACCTCGAGACCGCGAAAGAGATCGAGGACGAGACCGAGGGCGGAGGCGTAGCAGCGCCGCCCGGCGAGCACCGTGCGGATGTCGGCGGCGCGCGCGAGAACCGGGTAGAAGCCGCTGAGCGGGAAATCGCGCGGGCGCATGGCAGGACCGTCCATGAGTGCAAGCGCATCGAGGCGGCGCGCCTCCCCGTCGGTGCGGATCTGCACCACCGTGCCGGGCTCGAAATGCCCCAGGATCTCGCCGATGAGCCCGTCGGCGGCGGGGGCGAGGAGCGTTCCGGCGGCAAGCAGCAGCACGAAGTCGTGGGTCGACAGGAACGTCTCCTCAAGTTCGTAGATCGAGGCGTGGGCTGCCTCGCCCTGCGCCGGCGGCCAAGCGGCGTTGCCGTCGTGCAGATCGCCCAGGAGCGCGACCTTGCCGCGGGAAAGCGCGACCCCGGCGGCGATGCAGGATGCACGGCGAAACGGGGTGTCGCCGCCGCAGACGAGGATTCCGACCGACCCAGGCCGGACCTTGCCGGACAGCTCCGGCGCGCGAGCCGCGCCTGCTTTCCCGCGCAGGAAGCCGCCAGTCTTGTCGATGCGCACCAGGCTCGCAGCACCGTCGAGGCTCGTCTCGGCCGCCCGCCGGAAGAGGTCCGCGACGGCTGCGTCGAAGCGCGCCTTGGCGAGGACCGTCGGCGCGATAAGGACGCGCTCGCGCCGGCCGGAGCCGTCGGTGAGGATCCACGGGACTGGGCCGGCCTGTGCGGTCGGCCCGCTCAGGAGGAAGCTCGCCTGGTGCTGCCCGCCAGTCGCCGCGTCGAGCCGGAAGCGCGGCGCGTCGGGCAGGCCGACCTCGACGATCTCGCCTGCCCCGTGGACGATCTCGATCAGGACCGAGCCGAAACCGTCCGCAAGGGCGGCCTGCAGCACGCTCCCGGACGCCGTGCGAAAGCCCGGCTGGACTGTGCGGAGGCCTTGAGGCCGGTCTTGATGCGAATCGTGGCGCACGCCTTGGAAGTCAGTCATCTCTCGTGCCGGAAGACTCCAGCCCGGTGGGCCGGACTTGCGTCCATTGCTGCGACATTGCCATTCGAAGTCTTAACCGGCCTTGAGGGGCAACGCGACTCGTCGGCCATGACGCCGTTTCTGCCAAAGCTGGGCCGGCCCTGCGCTGGGGCAGGTGTTTAAGCCGATCACGGCGAGCGGGTGTGGGCGGACCTGGCTCCTCGGACGCGTCACCGCGATGCCTTGGCCGTCCCGGTTCAGCGGGCCGATCTCGAACCGGGCCGTCCAACCGTGACGCCGGATACCGTTGATTGCGCCGGCGTGACGTTGTTGCCGTAGGATCCCAACATGGCGCCTGGCGGCAGCGCCACGCCCCAACCTGCCAAGACATTGCCGGTGACGACGTTACGGGCGTTATCAGCCCCGATGCCGATGAGCGTACCGCCTCCCCCGGACGCCGGGAGCAGGGCGACGTTGCTGGCCGCGATGAGGACGCCCTCGCCCTCTTGCGCGAGGAAGGGACGGCGGCGTGCCGGGCCGGCGGAGCCGACGAGCGGCCTCAGCACCGTGCCGGTGATGACGAGGGTGCCGCCGGTGACCTCCGCGGCGGGCTGGTCGGCGGCCTGCTCGAACGCGCCGCCGGACACGGCGAGGCTGCCGCCTGTCACCGTCATGTAGGGCGCGTCGGTGGCGCCCCACAGCCGCGCCGACCCGATCAGCACCGTCCCGCCGGCCGAGGCGATGGCGGGAACGGTCGGACGGCCGGACTTGGTGCTCGACAGCATGCCGATCTGCCAGTCGCCGGCAGCATTCGAGAAGGTAGCGCCATCGCCGTCGAGCTGTATCATCCCGATCTGGCGCGCCGCGCCGGTATTGCCGTTCCGGTTCCCGAGAACAGCCGCGCCGAAGGTGTCGAGGCTGCGGATGTCGAGCCCGTCGACGCGGCCGAACTCCGCCGCCACCGTGGTCCCATCGCCGTAGATCGCCATCAGGGCCGGTGAGGCGGCAAAGTCGAACGGCCAGGCATGGAGCACGCCGATATGGGTGAAGTCCTGCGGACCGTCGAGGAGAAGCCCCCGGTTGAATGCCCCGATCTCGAGCAGGTCCGCGGCGAGGCCGCCGCAATTGCCATCGCAGCGAATCCCGTTATAGGCGGCTGAAATGCGGAGGCTGCCGATCTTGACACGGGTGGCGGCGCGGATGTCGAGCGCCCACGGGTAGCGCCGGAGCGTCGCTCGGCTCGTCGCGACCGACTGGTCGAAGGCGATGCCGATCCCGTCCCAGCCCGACGAATCCCCGGGAGCTACCGACACGACGGCGGGCGCCGCGAGGTTAAAGCACGGCCCGATCCAGAGCACCGAGGCCGTCACCCCCTCCCCCACTGCCGCCTGGCCGGAGGCGAGCGTGAGCCCGTCGCAGATCGGGTAGCGCCCGGCCGGGAAGCGCACCGTCCGGCCGGAGGCGAAGGCGGCGCGCAGGTATTGCGTCAGGTCGGCCGTGCCGGTCCGGTCGCGCACGCCGGCGCGCAAAGCCGGGGGGATAAACGCCATCGCGTCCACTGCATCGGCACGCGGCTCGAGGACATGCCTACCTACGTCGGTCGCTGCATCGCGTGGCAGGTGGGGGGCAAGGCCGCGTGATTCGAGGGCGAAGGAATGCCCTACAACAAGCAGCGTCGCGAGCAGGACGCCGAGAGGCAGGTGCGACCAACAAGACATCGTAAGATGCCTGATCGTTCGATGACGGACCTGTAGAATCTACTCTCTCCCCATCACCTAGCGCAGCGTTGCTGCGGCAAGCGGTTTTTAAAATCAATCGATTATTTCGTCCGCGTCCGGCCTGAACCTACTCACATTTTCTGTAATTACCCAGGGGGTATTTTTCGGCACGCGCGTTTTCCGCCCCCCCTCTTTCACTTGGAGGGGGGGTTGCTCAGGCGGTGATGGTCGCGAGCAGGGTGGTGAAGGGCGTGGCCTTGGTCCGGAGGGCGGCGGTGGCGACGACGGTGCGCACGTCTGCCTCGCCTTTGGCCGCCCACATCGCCCGATAGCCGTTTGTCACCTTGCGCTGGACCACGGCCGGCCGGAGGTCGCGCTCGCAGGCGTTGTTGGTCACGTCGACCTTCCCCGGGAAGGCCACGAAGGTCAGGAGCTGGTCGCGCGCCCGCTGCATCCGGGTCTGGAGCGCTCGGGTGAGGTCGCAGGTGGCGGGCACCTTCAGGAGGGCGTCGAGATCCCCCTCCAACTCGCGCCGTTTGCGCGCCAGGGTCGAGGCGGCCAACGCGGTCAGCCGGCGGGCGAGCCCGAAGGCGTTGTCGAGCCACCACTTGAACCGCAGGGCGAGCAGGTCGTCGCTGGCTTCGGCTGCATAGGCCACGTCGCGGGCGAGGTGCGCCAGGCAGGTCTGCTGGCGCTCGCCGTGTCCCTGCTGGGCCGAGTACCGGTCCGAGAGCCACACCAAAGGCCGGTGCCCGGCCATCACCTCGCCGACGACAGCAGCAGACCGGCTCGGGGCGGCGTGATGCACCACCGCCTCCTCGCAGCGGAACACCCAGTGCCAGCTGTTGGTGCCCTCGATCCGCACCCCGGTCTCGTCCGAGGCCACCACCGGCGCCTGCCGCAGACGCGCCAGCGCCGCGTCCCGGCCCCCGGCAAAGCAGCCTTGGGCGCGCCGCAGCACGTTCATCAGCCCGCCCTGGCTGAGCTTCAGCCCGAACAGGTCCGACAACGCCGCCTGCAACCGTTCGTAGGACAGCGCCTGGAAGGTCTTCAGGTAGGTCGCCACCGCGTGCAGCCGCGACCCGAAGGGTGTCGCGTCGGCTCCCGCCGGGCGTCGGGCGGCGACCCGGGTCCGGCAGGCCGGGCAGGTCACGCACAGGCGCCGGTGCTGCTCCACCACCGGGCGAACCAGCGGCAGGTCGATCCGCTCGTGCACGCTGACGACCTCGGCCGGAAGGTCGGCCGGCAGTGGTTCGCCGCACGACGAGCAGGCGCAGGGCCGATGCTCCACCACCTGATCCGGATCCGGGGTCAGCGCCCGCTTGTGGCCCTCATGCCCGGGCTTGGCCCCGCCGGGACGGGACTTCTCCCGCCTCTCCTTGCGATCCGTGGCCGGCGGCTTGGACGAGGTGCGCGAGGTCTTCTCCGGCCGGTGCAGCTTCAGCACCAGCTCGATCAGTTCCTCCTTGCTCAGGCGCTCCAAATCGCTGCGGCTCATCCCGACAGGGAATCAGCCAAACCATCAGACGGCAAGGGGGGCGACATGACACCTAAGCCGCGACCGAGCCGCCCGTCACGGCACCCCCCTGGGTAATTACCATTTTCTCAACCCTCATAGCTGACGGAAACACTCCAGATCGTACCACCCCGCAGGCCCTTAACGCAATTCGATCAAACTGATAAACTCACAGGATGCGCGACACAGGCTATATGTGCTAAAACGATTTCCGCGCCGTGTGAGTGGCACGTCCGCATTTGGCGGAACGGGCGCGATCGAGAAAGCAAAGAGGCTACATTCATGCGCATTGCGGTTGTTGGCGGGTCAAACACTGTCGTAAATCGCGGCTATTTGTACTTTTTAAAAAATAGCTGCCAACGCGAAGAGGGAGATTTTGACATCCGGTATGATCTTTCGACCGGAAACACCACATGTGGTTATGGGATTTTGCAGCTACTAAAAAGCAATGCTCTAAAATCAGTGGACACTCTCATTATTGAATATGCATTAAACGACGAATTTATCTACTCCCCCTCCGAAATCTTGATGAGGCGTTGGTCCAGGACGTACGAGGCTTTAATTCGGTTCGCCCTTAGAGAAAATCCAAAAATCGAAATATTGTCCATCATTTTTGATACCCGACAAGGTCCATTCCGCGATCGCGTTCCTCGCATTGCTTCGAGCATATATTATATATCGGAATGGTATGGAGTAAATTATATTGATATAAATGCGAATTTGTCCAAAAAATATGGAAAGTCATTCCTCGATGAACCTTTCTATATGCCTGGGGACTCTGCCCATTATTCACCCCCGCTTGCCACAGCTATGATAGCGAATCTGGTTTCGGAGAAGCTCTATTTGATGAAATCATCCGTAAATTTATTGCGCCCCTATCCCCTCCCTGATCCTATTGATCCTTTGAATTATTCAAATTCGTCATTTATGTCTGTTGAGCAAATATCTGACAGGACGGGCGCTGCACCCTTGAATTACAGCAACTGGAGATTTAGTACTCAAGCAGTAAATATTGGAGGAAGATCTCTGTGCTTTCGAATTGAGGGCGGCATAATGCTGGGCATTGAGTATGTATGTGAATCCAATACTATTCCAATTATTATAGAGCGCAACGGAATTTCATATATTGTCAGTACGATGAAGCACGGCGTCAAGGCAGGTGAATACAAGTTTTTAACATCTTATATTACATGCGAATTCTTAAACGGAGACCTAGCACAAGACAGCGCCAATGAAACCGTCTATGTTCTCAGGTTCGGGGACCCCATCGGAGAGATTATAAAATACACACCTCGCGACGGATTCGAAGAATATAGCCATAATCCTGTTACCGAGAGTTTATTTCCAATTGTCTCGATTCACTACACGGGAAATATAATAGAATTTACAGATACAGATGCAGGTCAGTAATTAATCAGTTTTATAGCAAAGGCGCGGTTCAGACGCGGCGCGAGTCTCGAATCGCCTCCTTCGCTGGATGGAAATCTGGCCGACTCACTCTTGAGATAGGCCGCGACGATCTCAAGCGCCTGAGCAAGGAGGAACTGATCGAGTTGGTGTTGCGCTTGGACCGGCAGAAAAAGACCTCGCGTACGTCCTCCAAGCCGCCAGCGAGCAACTTTGAGGAGCGGCGCGAAGGCCTGCCCCGGAGCAGCCAAGCCTGGGCAAGAAGGGCATAAGGGGCGCTGACCGCTGATCCAGAACAGTTCGGTGAGCATCGGAGGACCTCGTGCCCGGCTTACGGCGGGCCACTACCCGCCGCCTTGCCAGCCAAGGTGATCAGCGTGCATGAGCAGATCGACCTGCTGAACCGCTCCGGGTTTTTCGGAGGCTGATTGTCTTGGTTAGGCGGCCAGGGCTTGGTCACCGACGTGGGTATGATAGCGCGCTTAGGCCTCGGCGGGAGGGACGTTGCCGATCGGCGCGAGCAGGCGGCGGTGGTTGTACCAGTCGACCCACTCCAGAGTGGCATACTCGACCGCCTCGAAGGAGCGCCACGGGCCACGCCGGTGGATCACCTCCGCCTTGAACAGGCCGTTGATCGTCTCGGCCAGGACGTTGTCGTACGAATCGCCGACGCTGCCGACCGACGGCTCCATGCCCGCACCGACCAAGCGCTCTGTGTACCGTAGAGCCAAGTATTGCGAGCCGCGGTCAGAGTGGTGCCCCAGACCGCTGCCTTGGACAGGACGGCGCTCGTGCAAGGCCTGCTCCAGAGCATCCAGAACGAAGCTCGCATGAGCGCTACGTGAGGCCCGCCAACCGACAATGCGCCGGGCGAACACATCGATGACGAACGCCACATAGACGAAGCCCGACCACGTCGTCCGTAGGTGAAGTCGCTCACCCACAAGGCATTCGGCCGTGGAGCCTCGAACTGCCGGTTGACGCGGTCGAGGGGGCAGGCTGCGGCCGGATCGGAGATCGTGGTGCGCACGGTCCTGCCACGCACCACCCCCGCCAAGCCCAATCGGCGCACTAGCATTACAGTTGCATTTTCCTTTTTAGGTAAGCTTGGCGGGCCGCAGCTTGGTGAGTGCGCCGCCACGCTGACCAGGCGATGACGAGAGCCGGTTCAATGCGCCGTTGTGCGAGCCGGTTCGCGACCCGTCGGATCTCCTGGAGCGACCAGGGTGCGCACGAGCTTGGCCCTTCGCTCAGTTTTTGGGGGCGGGCCGTTGGCCCGCTGGCGCACCCGCGCCAACACCGCGAAGGCCTGGGATTGCCCCGGATCGGTGGTTCTTGCTCACTTTGCGTGGATGGCGGTGGATCGCCTCGGGCCGATGATGGTCTGATCCACCCTCGCCATCGTGGGAGGCATGAACATTCCCTTCGCCATCCCCGAGTGCCGCGTTGCGCATCTCGTCGAACGACACGACGATCACCTCGTCGTCCCGGTGCGACTGGACGCAGCCACAGGCTGCTGCCCAGAGTGCGGGCATGCGAGCCGGTCCGTCCATAGCCGCTACCACCGCCATCCCTCCGATCTGCCGCTGTCAACATCGCAGACCAGGCTGCGCATCGAGGTGCGGCGGTTCTACTGCCGCAACCCGACCTGCCGACGCCGCACCTTCGCGGAGACGCCTACGGACCTCCTCGCACCGCACGCCCGGCGCACGCGGCGGCTTGGCGAGGCGCAGGCCAGGGTCGGCCTCGCCTGCGGCGGTGCAGGTGGCGCGCGTCTTCTCGTGCACCTCCACATGCCGGCAAGCCGCGCGACCGTGCTGCGGCTCGTCACCCGCATGCCGATGCCCGACACGCCGGCTCCCATCCGGGTCGGCATCGACGACTGGGCGATCCGGAAGGGCAGCCGTTACGGCACGATCGTCGTCGACCTCGACCGTCACCGCGTCATCGATCTCCTCCCGGATCGCACGGCACCCACGGTGGCCGGTTGGCTCAAACGGCACTCCGGCGTCGAACTCGTCGCCCGGGATCGCTCGACCGAGTATGCCCGAGGCGCAAGCCTCGGCGCTCCCCAGGCGCAACAGGTCGCCGATCGCTGGCACCTGCTCACCAACCTGC
This sequence comes from Methylobacterium sp. SyP6R, assembly GCF_019216885.1. Classification (NCBI taxonomy): domain Bacteria; kingdom Pseudomonadati; phylum Pseudomonadota; class Alphaproteobacteria; order Hyphomicrobiales; family Methylobacteriaceae; genus Methylobacterium; species Methylobacterium synurae. The sequence goes on from NZ_JAAQRC020000003.1 coordinate 133,584, forward strand.
GGCAGGCCGTCGAACGCTGGCTCCACGGTGCCCATGCCCGGTTGCGCAGCCTGCCGCTCCTCCCTGGCTCGACCGCTCGTCCCGCCCGGCGCGACCGCGCCTTTGCCCGCACTCCGTCGGAGTTGGAAGCGGGGGCACAGTGTGATTAGGCGTGGAATAAGGACCCCGTTTCCGGGGTGATCGGCGTCCAAACGGGACCCCCAGGATACTTCATCCAGACTGCCTCCCGCACTCGGAACGGGAGGCTCGCGGAGGATGTTGGTCGTGGAGACGGTCGCGAAGATCCGCCGCGCGTACTTCGTGCAGCATAAGCCGATCAAGCAGATCTGCCGGGAGCTGATGCTCTCCCGCAAGGTCGTCAGGAAGGTGATCCGCTCGGAGGCAACTGCCTTCCGCTACACCCGCAGCGTCCAGCCTGCACCCAAGCTCGGGCCCTGGCGCGACGAGCTCGACCGGATGCTGGCAGCCAATACGGGGAAGCCGGCGCGGGAGCGGCTGACGCTGACCCGGATCTTCGAGGCGCTGCGGGGGCTCGGCTACGAGGGCGGCTATGATGCCGTCCGCCGCTACGCCAAGACGTGGAAGCGCCAGCAGGCCAGCGTGACGGCTCCCGCCTTCGTGCCACTCGCCTTCGCCCCGGGTGAGGCCTACCAGTTCGACTGGAGCCACGAGATCGTGCTGATCGCCGGCGTCACCACGACGGTCAAGGTCGCCCACGTCCGGCTCTGCCACTCGCGCATGCTGTTCGTGCGGGCCTATCCGCGCGAGAGCCAGGAGATGGTCTTCGACGCCCACGACCGAGCGTTCGCCTTCTTCCGCGGCACCTGCCAGCGGGGGATCTACGACAACATGAAGACCGCGGTCGAGACGATCTTCGTCGGGCGCGAGCGCGCCTACAACCGCCGCTTCCTGCAGATGTGCTCGCACTACCTCGTTGAGCCCGTGGCCTGCACGCCCGCGTCAGGCTGGGAGAAGGGGCAGGTCGAGAACCAGGTCGGGCTGGTACGCGAGCGCCTGTTCACCCCGCGCGTCCGAGTGAGAAGCTACGACGAGCTCAATGCCCTGCTGCTCGACGGGGTCGTCGCCTACGCCAAGGCCCACCCGCATCCCGAGCAGCGCGACCTGACGATCTGGCAGGCCTTCGAAGCCGAACGGGGAGCCCTGGTCCCCTACGCCGGACGCTTCGACGGCTTCCACGCCGTGCCGGCAGCCGTGTCCTCGACCTGCCTGGTGCGCTTCGACAACAACAAGTACTCGGTCATGGCCTCGGCCATCGGTCGCCCGGTCGAGGTGCGCGCCTATGCCGAGCGCATCGAGATCCGCCAGGACGGACGCATCGTCGCCGAGCACCCGCGGGCCTTCAGCCGCGGCCAGACGGTGTTCGACCCCTGGCACTACGTCCCCGTGCTCGCCCGCAAGCCCGGCGCGCTGCGCAACGGCGCACCGTTCAAGGACTGGGTCCTGCCCGCCGCCCTCGAACGGATCCGCCGCAAGCTCGCCGGCAGAGCGCCGACGGTGACCGCCAGATGGTCGAGATCCTCACCGCCGTGCTCGGCGACGGCCTGTCCGTGGTCGAAGCGGCCTGCGCCGAGGCACTGCGCGAGGGCGTGCACTCGGCCGACGTGGTGCTCAACATCCTGGCCCGCCAGCGGGAGCCGCCCGCGCCCGTCCCGCTGCTGACGCCCGAGAGCCTGCGGCTGCGCCACGAGCCGGTCGCCGACTGTGCCCGCTACGACAGCCTGAGGAGAGCCCCGTGATGGAACGTCAGCAGATCCTCGCCACCATGGGCGAGCTGAAGCTGTTCGGGATGAAGGCGGCCTACGACGAGATCATCAAGGTCGCCCTCAAGCGCAGCCACGAACCGCAGCAGATCGTCGGCGACCTGTTACAGGCCGAGATCAGCGAGAAGCAGGCGCGCTCGATCCGCTACCAGATGACGATTGCCAAGCTGCCCCTGGCCAAGGACCTCGCCGAGTTCGCCTTTGCCGGGACGCCGATCAACGAGGGTCTGGTGCGCGACCTCTGCGGCGGCGAGTTCCTGGCCCACCAGCGCAACGTCGTGCTGGTGGGCGGCACCGGCACGGGCAAGACGCATCTGGCCATCGCGGTCGCCCGGTCGTGCATCCGGGACGGGGCGCGGGCCCGGTTCTACACCGTGGTCGACCTCGTCAACCGGCTCGAGGCCGAGGCGCGAGCCGGCCGGCAGGGCCGCATCGCCGACCACCTCGCCCGGCTCGACCTGGTGGTGCTGGACGAGCTCGGCTACCTGCCGTTCGCGCAGTCGGGCGGTCAGCTGCTGTTCCACCTGATCAGCCGGCTCTACGAGACCACCTCGATCGTGGTGACGACCAACCTGGCGTTCGGGGAGTGGCCGAGCGTGTTTGCCGGCGACGCCAAGATGACGACGGCGCTGCTCGATCGGCTGACCCACCACTGCGAGATCGTCGAGACCGGCAACGAGAGCTGGCGCTTCAAGAACCGGGCGTGAAGGATGGCCTGCGCGCAGCTCATCCTGGACCCCTGGTCAGCCCGGCTGCGCCACCCCGACCCGCTTCGCCGGGCTGACCAGGGGCGTCGCGCTACGCGCAACAAGGGGTCCCAATTGGACGCCGATCAGGGGTCCCGTTCCGATGCCGTTTGACAGTCTCGACGTCATACGGCGAGCCGATGTAGCGGCCCGATGGTGGCACCTGATCGTTCGTCCGCCACGCGACACGGGTGCCCTCCGGCCCGTCCTCGCGGAGGAAGTTCTGCACCCAGACCCGTCGCAGGGTTTCGAGGGCTGGGAGGTCACGCAGGACGGGTGGGGCGAGGGCCAGCGGGGTGAACCCATCGATCCCTGTCTGCACCGCCCACGCCTGGCGTCCTGCCTGGCTCTTGGGCAGCCGGAACTCGCTCGCCCGCAGCCCGTAGCGTTCGACCCAGATCGGGGTCGTGCACGTGCGCAGCCAGTCGGGCGCGACCGTTGCCAGTTCGTTCAGTGCGTGGCGCAGCGTTTCCCGACAACTTCGAATCGGCTCAGAGTTCCCATCGCTTCAAGGACGTGCGTGGAATCGCTGCGCTGGCGTCCACCGCCTTTCAGGAGCCCGCGCGCCCGTGCCAGTGCGAGCGTCGCGTCGAAGAGCCGGCTTCCCGCTCCATGGGCAAGAAGGCGGGTGCGGAACTCGCTCAAGACGGTGTGGTCGAAGCCGGTATCGTTGAGCTCCAGGCACAGGAGGTACTTCCAATCGATCCGCGTGCGGACGGCGTCGGCGGCTTGGCGATCGGTGAGTCCCTCCATGAACTGCAGCAGGGTCGCGAGGGCGAGCCGGACCGGCGCCTCAGCAGGGCGTCCCCGTACCGGGAACAGGTCGGCAAAGTCGTGATCCTCCACGACCCGATGCAGGTCATCATAGAGGCGCATGATCGGATTGCCGTCCGGAAAGAGCGCTCGCGCGACCTGCGCGGTCTGATCAGGCACGAGATAGGTGCGTCTCACGTCGAGCGACATGCTCCCCTCCTGATGGGCGTGGGGCCACATCGTCACTCTTCGCGCCGCGCTGGTCGTCCTCTCATCGCAGGATGCCTTGCCGAATGCGCCACCAATATCAAAACGAGCAAGAACCACCGATCCGGGCCAATCCCAGTGCGTCGCTGGATCCGGGCTGGCCAGTTCATGCCCTACCGCCGTGCGGCAGGCCCGAGCCGGCTCGACCGTTACATCTCCTTCGTCGAGGCGCGCTGGCAGAACGGTCAGCGCAGCGCCACCGGTCTTCATCGCGAGTTGTGCGCGCAGGGCTTCACGGGCGGCTGCGACATCGTCCGGCGCTGGGCCGCACGGCAGCGCTCGGGGGCGCCGGCTCGACCGCCCTCCGCTCGGATCCCCTCGACACGCCGCATCACCCGGTGGCTGACGGGCGATCCAGCCGTGCTGCCGCCCGAGGATCGCGCCTTCACCGAGGCACTCTGCGAGGCGGCTCCGCCCTTGAAGCGGGCGGCCGAGGATGTGCGCGCCTTCACCGATCTCCTGCGCCAGAACGATCCCGCCGGACTGACACCTTGGCTGGAGGCTGCTGCCGCCACCGAACTTGGTGGCTCCGTCACCGGGCTTCGGCAGGATGAGGATGCCGTGCGCGCGGCGATCGCCGAGCCCTGAAGCAACGGCCAGGTTGAAGGGCAGGTCAACCGCCTCAAACTGATCAAACCCAGCATGTATGGTCGAGCCAAGTTCGACCTGCTCTGCCAGCGAGTGCTGCATGCCGCGTGAGCCGAGCCCCCGAGTTTGGCTGGACAAGCACCCGTCAACACTGAAAGTGCGGATGAACCCCATTCCGATCCCCTTTGACATGATCTCGGGGCACAGTTCCGATCGCTCTTGGCGTCCGACCTGCCGCGGTCTGCGCTGTCTCTGACCGTGCTCGCGACAAAACCTCCTTCGATGATCCCCTCCCCGCTTCCTCGCGCGGACCCACTGAGCCTATGCCGGTCGAAATCGACGTTCCGGGCTGGGACGATCGACGCTGTGCCTGTTGCTCTGAATGGCTGCAGGCAATGCGCACGAGAATCGCGCTGAGGTGTTGATCGAACTCCGTCAGCCCGACATCCCCTGGTTGGCCCGGATCCCGCTGTGCTTTTCGGTCTTGCCTGAACGCTTGATCGAGCATGTCCTCGCCCCCGAGAGTGAGAGCCCGGGGCTGTGCCGGTGGTGATAGCTCAGCCCCGGGCTTTCGCGCCGTGAGCTGCCTCGCTGATCGTGATCCAAAGGCAGGCTCCCCGGTGTTCACAGCCTCGGCGTAACTCGTTTTAGATTCTTCCTTTATGGGTTTGGTGGGCGCAGATTCTTGCGTTGCCGTCTCGTGCAAAGACGTGATCGGCGCGTTGGCGCATTTGAAGCGCGGCGGTTCGACGGCTTCGGTCAGACGGATCGGGGTTGCGCTGGTCTTTGGGTCGACAGCGCCGCGGACGATATACCCAGCCTTTTCCAAGGCGGCGTAGTGAGCCTGGACGGTTCGCTGCGCGATCCCGAGATCGCTGGCGACGAGGCAGGTCTGCTTCTTGAAGACACGCTGCTTCCCGCAGCGCGCGATCAGATACAGGAGCGTCGTGCGTGCGCCGGGCGACACGAGTTGGCTAATGAACGGGTCAAGCGCGTGCCTGCGGACGTAGCGGATACCGACGATCCGGGTGATCCTGGTGCGATTCCCAGGCGAAGAGCGTCGACCACGCCGCTTCACGCGCTTGTCATCAAAGCGCGAGGGGATCCCGTCGAACACTCCGCGGACCGCACACCGGACGACGGCGACACTTTCGCGCTCGAAGGCGCTGACCTCGTCCTCGGTGCAGCGTCCGGCCTCAAGCTCCTTATAAAGCGTTTGACGCCAGAGATTGTGAGCCCACGCTTCTTCCGGAAGCTCGTTCAGCAGCCGAAGCAGCTCTGGCTTGAAGGCCTGTGGGATGAGCATTGCGTCCGCTCCAAAGACGGATTGATCGTCTTGAACGCATCGGGTGCCGGTTCGTCGTTCGATTCAAAGCACTTCCCATGAGGTTTTCGGGGCGCTTCGTAAGGTATTCGGGGCGTATTGCAATACACGACTTAAGGCGCTGAGTTTTTTGGGGCGTGACGTGAGGTTTTTGAGGCGCGATGAAGCGCTGCCGGCGAACCGATTCGGGTGACGATCGCTGGAGAAATGACGAGAGGGTTGACCGATACTCGGCGTGTGGGGCGCTTACAGCCTGCCCTACCGTCACGAAAAGCCAGTACCCGGCGCGGCCGCGCGTTCCAATCGCCTCGGTTGCGGCCCATGGATGCCGAACGCTCTCGCAAGCTGAGGTTTTTGGGGCGAGGTCGTGACCTCGGCGGGGCGCCGACGACGGTTCCGCCGCCTGACGGGACTGCCGCGACCGAGGTTTTCGGGGCGCGGCGGTCGGCGAAACGAGAACGTCCGTGCTTTTTCGCGATGCCGGGAAAACGCCTGCACTGTCAGCGATATGGCCCGATACCGCGGATCGCGCCCCAAATGACTCAGGCCGTCCAGCCGGATCGCGCCCGAAATGACTCAGCCCTGCCAGGCGGATCGCGCCCCGAATACCTCAGGGGCAGCCCGGGACTGATGGCGCCCGATTTACCTCAGAGGCCCTTTGCTGCAGCGGTCTGACGAATGGGACCTCGGGCCGGATGTTCCGACCATGAAAAGCACGTCACGATCGCTCCTATCGTCCTACCAGGCGTCGTCCTTGCTGCATGAGCATCGCGCCCGAAATACCCCAGCCGCCGCAAGGCGCCGACGGGCAGCCCTCGGCATCGCTGGCACTCTTCGGCAGCGCCCCGAATCCCCCAGCTCTGCATGGGGCTCCCGATCGCGCCCCGAATCCCTCACCCTCGGTTCAGGATCGCGCCCAAAATACCTCGGTGCAAAACACGCATAACGCTCGGCTGCAGGACATTTGGCTTTGACTCGGCAGGTGTCCCCCGATCCATTCAACATCGGAGGTTTGATCCGATGAGCCTGAGTCGTGTTCCCGCCAAGCGAGCCAAGAACGGTCCGGAGGCCGAGCAACCGGCCCAGTTCGCGTTTCTCGACAGCCCGTCCGGTCGGATGACGAAGAGCTTCGGCTTGTGGGATCTAACACCCTGGCAGGTGATCTATACGAGCGCCGAACTGCGGCAGGGTAATTATCTGGCATCGGTCGAGCGGACGTTCGAGGCAAGAGGGCATACCTATCGGCTCACGCTGAACCCCGCTCGTATCAATCGCAACGGCGTCAAGGTCGAAGAGTATCCTGGCGAACGCGAACACCTGATCGAACTTGCGATCCGAAAGATCGCCATCCAGCAACGCAAGCTCAATCTGGAAGTCAGCGACAAAGATGTCGTTGCCATTAATTTGCAATTTTACGATCTTTATAAAGAACTGCAATCCACAGGACACACCTTCGGATACAAGGAAATCGAGGAAGCTCTCGTCATCCTCAACACTGCCAAGGTAACAATTCAACGCACCGATTACGATGGCGACGGAGAGCCTTGGGACCTCATGCTGGGGTCCGCGATCCTGCCCGTCATGAGATTGCGAAAGGCTGGCGCCGCGAACAAGGAGGAGCGCTCTTCCGTATATATCCAGGTCAACCCGCTGCTGGCTGAGGCCATACGCAATCTCGATTTTCATGATTTAAATTATGAAACGTTGATGTCGCTAAAGCCGGTATCACGGTACATTTATAAGCGGCTGCAGCACGCCTTCGTCTTCGGCGAAAACAACGGATCGCCGACGCTGATGTTGGCAGCATCGGCCGTGCGCGATGCTTGTGGGCTCAACTACTCCCGGTCTCGCAAGCTGTTCGAGGTGCTCGCAACCTGCTTCGAGGATTTGAAGCGGATGAAGCTGATTGAATCAGTTACGGAAGAAGGAGTTTTTCAGGGCGAAGGTAAGCGACGCTCGAAAATCGACGCAATGTATTGCATCCTTCCAAGTGCCGATTTTGCTGCTCAGGCCCTCCAAGCTCAGATGAACGTGGTGCGTAATATTGAAGCATTCGAGGTCATCAGCGGTGGCAGGCGTCCCAGCCAGGGATGGATTCAGGCGGCCGATGACCCCAAGCAGGTCCGCGCCAGTCTGCGTACGAAGCGGACAAATTCTGTGGGGCAGACGTCACTTCCTCTCCTTGAGCTCGTTGCCGCTGATCAGACGACGACATAGATTTTCGCGCCGACGACACATTTCACACTGAACTTGGGTCATGTGATACACCCAGTCAGACCGAACTGCTGGGTGCAGTCTGCGCTGCAAGCGACATGACCCACGGGTAATCTTTGGCGCGGGCGTTCGTGCTCCGGTCCGATTCGGGATGGGGGGTATCAGGCGGTGATAGTGCCGAGCAGAGAGGCGAAGGGCGTCGCCTTGGTCCTGAGCGCGGCGGTGGTGATGACACTGCGCACGTCCGCCACGCTTTCGGGGGCCCACAACGCCCGATAGCCGTTCGGCATCTTGCGTTGGACGACTGCTAACCGCAGGTCGCGCTCGCGGGCCTTGTTGGCTGCCGCGACCTGTCCAGGGAAGGCGACGAAGGTCAGGAGTTTGTTGCGCGCGCCATGCATGCGTGTCTGGGACGTCCGGGCCGGATCGTACGTCGCTGGACGTTTCAGGATGGCGTCGAGGTTCTCGTCCAACTCGCGCCGCTTGCGCGCGAGGGTCGAGGCCGCCAGTTCGATCAGTCCGCGGGCCAGCCCAAAGGCCTTGTGGAGCCACCCACTCGAGCCGAAGGGCGAGCAGGTCGTGTCCCGCTGCGACTGCATAGGTCACGTCGCGGGCGAGGTGCGCCAGGCAGGTCTGCCGACGCTCGCCGTGCCCCCGCTGAGCCAAGTACCTGTCGGATGTCCGCTCCGCCGGCCGATGCCCGGCCATCACCTTGCTGATCGTGAATGCCGCCCGGCTCGGGGCGACAGGGTGCACGACCGCATCCTCTCGGCGGTATAACCCAATGGTCGCTGTTGGCGTCCTCGATGCGGACCCCGTCCCGTCTGAGGCCACCACAGGAGCCTTGCGCAGGCGCCCCGGTGCCGCATCGCGGCCCTTCCGCGAAGCAGCCTCGAGCGCGCCGCAGCAGGTTCATCAGCTCGCCTTGGCTGAGCCTCAGCCCGAACAAGTCCGACAAGGCGTCCTGCAACCGTTCATAGGAGAGCGCCCGAAAGGTCCTCAGATCGGTCGCCACCGCGTGCAGGAGCGGCTCGAACGGCGTCCCGTCAGCCTCCGCTAGCCGTGGGGCGACGACCCTGTTCCGGCGGACCGTGCACGTCACATATTGGCGGCGATGCAGCTCGACCGGAGGAGAGCCAGCGGCAGGTCTATCCGCTCACGCACGCTGACGACCCCTGCCGGCAGACCGATGGGCAGTGGCTCGTCATAGGCCGAGCCCGCGGCGGACCGATGCACCACGACCTGATCCGGATCAGGTCTCATACGCTTTCCGGTTGATTAGGCCAGCTTGGGCTTTGGCTTTGCGGTTTTGGGCAGCCAGTGGAAGCTTGTGCGTGAGCTGATGAGGTCGGGCTGCTCGCTTAAGGTCGCGCACCGCTGCTCGACCACGCGTTCCAACTCATCCAGGTTGGCGATGTACCGGTTGACCACCGGCTCATCGACCAGCGGCCACAACGTCTCGGCCGGCTGCAGTTCGGGCGTATAGGGCGGCAGGTAGACGAGCCGCACACCCTCGGGCACGCTTAGATTGGGCTGCGTGTGCCAGCCGGCATTGTCGAGCATCACCACCGCCCGGCAGCGCGTGCCGGCTCCGACCTCGCGCGCGAAGTCGGCCAAGAGTCGCTCGAAGAACGGCTTGGACAGGCCGTTGGAGAGGTACCACACCGTCTCGCCCATGGCCGGCGCCACGAAGGCGGTGACGTGCAGCCACTTGAAGCGATGCTGGCCCAGCGCCACCGGCCGCTCTCCCGCCGGCGCCCAGACCCGTCGCGTGACCGGCTTCAGGCCGAGGCGGTGCTCGTCCATCGCGTAGACGACGACCGGCAGGCGCGGCTCACGGGCCTCCTCCTCGTCGACGGCCTGCGCCAACTTTTTTTAAAAGCCTGCGCAGCCTCGGGCGTGGCCGCGCGCGGGTTGCGCGGGCGCGGCCGTTGCAGCGACCAGCCCAGCGCCTTGAGCGCCTCCCAGCCGCGCTGCACCGCCACCTGCTCGCGCCCCAGGTCCTGGGCCAGGACGTCCGCCACCGTGCGGCTCGTCCACACGCCCCCGTCCGGCGGCGGCTCGGCCAGGCGCTGACGCAATCGCTCGAGGACATCTGGCGTCAGGAGGCTGGCCGCGGCCCCGTTGTGGCGGCGCCGATCACCCAGCGCCTCGACCCCCTCAGCGTTGTAGCGCTCGCACAAACGGCGCACCCAGCGTTCGCTGAAGGCGGTCGCCGCGGCGGCTTCTGCGAAACTGTGGCCCTTGGCCAGAAGCCAGATCGCCTGGGTCTGGCGGGCGGTGCGCGCGTCACGGCAGGCCGTGAAGCGCTCCGCCAACTCCGACACGCTCAGGTGGGCTACCGGGCCAGCCATCGCCGCCTCCTTCGACAAACAGCATGCCCGACCAATGCGCCAGCACACCCGTCAGTTCACAGCTAAGCTGATCGAATCATACGGAAATCGTATCAGCGCTCGCTTGCGCCCTTCGTTCCCGGACTTGGGTGCCCGGACTTGGCAGCGATGGGGCGGGACGTCTCGCCTCGCGCCTTGTGGTCGCTCGCCGGAGGCTTGGAGGACGTACGTGATATCTTCTCCGGCCTGTGCAAGCGCGCTACCAACTCGATCAATTCCTCCTTGCTGACGTGCTCAATGTCGCTGCAGCTCGCCCCGACAGGGAATGAGCCTATTCGCCAGTCGACAAGGGGTGCGGGCGACCCAGCACCCAACACGGGACTGAACCGCTCCGGCCAGCCATCCCCAGGGTCACGACCTGCCGACTGTCTGCCCAATCATGCAATTTGGTTTGCGCTTAAAGTAAGAGGAGCCAGCGCGGTTATCTCGAAGGCCTTCATTTATTTTAGAGTGTCCGACAGTCGATTGAGTCATATAAACTCCGGACAAGCTTTTTGGTGGTTGGTGGTGGTAGTTCGCTACTGCTAAGATGCATCGATGCAGGTGTTCGTCCCGGTGTCGTCCGGACCTCTGCCGATCCAACGCCGGCGAGAGGTGGACGTCTCCCCCCCTCCCCTCCCCTGGCTTCGTCAACCACCACGACGCGATCTCGGTCCCGATGTCCGCGAGGTCGCGCGACTGCTCGTTGGTGAGCGACATCACCGTACCCGATCGAGCCACTCCTCGTTGCATCGCCGCGCCGTTGAAAACCCCGAACTGCATTCGCTCAGGGCAAGGATGGTGCGTCGTGCGCGTCCTCGATGACCTTGCGCTTGGGATGATGCTTTGCGCTTACCATGGCGTCACAGCGCAGCAGTCGGCTGCGGACCGTCACGATCATGTAATTCCCGTCCCACGTTCGGCTTTAGTCGATCGTCTTGCGCACTCTGCCGACGAAAGCAGGCATTGATGCTTGGACCAGATCATCGGCGGCTCGGGTCGAGATACTCTGGATATGGGCCTCCTCGATCACCGCGGTCAGCGCCTTCTCGGTCATCCGGTACGGCTCCAGGGAACTCGGGAAGTCGCTCCCCCGTCTCCAGCTCCGGGACGCCCGGCTCGACGGTGCCGACCCGCCGCTGCCAGTCCCGGTCACGGTAGTCCGCGGATCGAGTCCGGGGCAAGCTGTTGCGCCGGGTCAGCTACTCCGGGCTCTTCTCGCTTTTCGCCGCCCCAGTCATGCCAGTGACCTTCAGGTTCATCGGCTGCTCGCAGGTAATACCGGTCATCTCGCGCAGCACGTCCGCGTGAGCGCTCCTCTCAGCCAGCGCCCACAGCCTCGTCGTGGAGCCGGGATTCGGGGGGGCTCCCGGGTTCAGGGTTGGTGGCTTACAACTCGATCCTACCCGTCACAGCCGATGGCCATCCCCGCGAGAGATCCCGCTTGCGACAGCGCCATGATGGGCGCGCATGCGACCTCTCTCGCATTCGCCCAGACACACTCAAAGGGATGCGGCTGCATCGATCCCACGGTGACGTGGCTGGATTTTACAGGTTGGGTGATGAGCGGCTCTACTCGGTGCTGCTCGAACTGGTCGCAGGCGAGCAGGCGGTGTCAGTCGTGGTCGCCCGTCGTGTTATGCAGCAGCAGGTGCAGACGGCTGTTCGCCGGCTGCTGAGCGGAGCATTATCCACGTAGCGTGTAGCCGCCGATGTGAAACTGACCCGGTCGCCGATTGAATCCTGACCCAGGCCGTAGGCTGGGCTCCTTCTGCGGGAGGAGGCCCGGATGGTGGGTGAGGAGGCAGCGTTGGAGATCCGGGTGTTGCATCGGCACGGGAAGGGCATCCGCGAGATTGCCCGCGCGACGGGTCTGTCGCGCAACACGGTGAGGCGCTATCTGCGCGACGAGGCGGCGGCACGCTACAAGGAGCGACCGCCCCGACCGGGCAAGCTCGATCCGTTCAAGGGCTACGTGGTGGAGCGTCTGGCGGCTGCGGCGCCGGAGCGGATCCCGGCCAGCGTGCTGCTCGGCGAGCTGCGCGAGCGGGGCTATGCGGGCGGCTACACGATGCTCAAGGAGTTCGTCGCCGGCCTGGCGCCGGCGCCGGCCCCGCAGCCGACGGTGCGCTTCGAGACCGCGCCGGGCGAGCAGATGCAGGTCGACTGGGCGGTGATGCGGCGCGGCGCCGACCGGCTCTCGGTGTTCGTGGCAACGCTGGGCTGGAGCCGGGCGGCCTACCTGGAGTTCGTGACCGACGAGCGCCTCGAGACGCTGATCGCCGCCCACGAGAACGCCTTCCTGGCCTTCGGGGGCGTGCCGCGCGAGGTGCTCTACGACAACATGCGCACCGTGGTGGTGGAGAGGAACGCCTACGGTCGCGGACGTCATCGCTTCCAGGCCGGCTTCCTGGACTTCGCCCGCCATTGCGGCTTCCGGCCCCGGCTATGCCAGCCCGGGCGAGCGCAGACGAAGGGCAAGGTCGAGCGCTTCATCCGCTACCTGCGCGGCAGCTTCTACGTGCCGCTGGCCAGCCGGCTGAGCCAGGAGGGGCTGGTGCTCGATCGCGAGGCGGCCAATCTTGCGGCGGGGCACTGGCTGCGCACGGTCGCCAACCAGCGGGTCCAGGCCACGACCGGCGCGGTACCGGCCGAGCGCCTGGAGGTGGAGCGGGCGCACCTGCAGCCGGTGCCGCCGCCCTATGGCGGCCGCTCGGTGCGTCAGATCCAGGCTCCGGCGGTGCCGGCTCCCGCCCATCCGGTGGTCGGGCTGCAGCACCCGCTGGCGCTCTACGACGGGCTCTCGGGCCTGATGACGGGAGAACCGGCATGAGCGACCTGCAGCATACCCGCCTCGCCGAACTCTGCGCCGAGCTGCGCCTGCAGGCGGTGCCCGCGGTCTACGGCGCGCTCGCACAGGCGGCTTCCGAGCGCGACACGCCCTACGCCGTCTTCCTGGAGGAGGTGCTGCGGGCCGAGCGCGAGGCCCGGCGGACCCGGGCGCGGGAGATGTTCGCCCGGGTGGCGGGGTTCCCGGCGGTGAAGACGCTGGAGGGCTACGACTTCGGCTTCGCCACCGGGGCGCCGCGGGCGCAGATCTAGGAACTGGCCAGCCTGGCCTTCGTGGAGCGGGCGCAGAACGTGGTGTTCCTGGGTCCGTCCGGCGTGGGCAAGACGCATCTGGCGATCGCGCTCGGCTACCTGGCGACGCAGCGTGGGATGAAGGTGCGCTTCACCAGTGCGACGGACCTGGTTCTGACGCTGGAGACGGCACAGCGCCAGGGGCGCCTGAAGGAGGCAATGCACCGGGCGGTGAACCTCTACCGGCTGCTGATCGTCGACGAGATCGGCTACCTGCCGTTTGCGCGCGAGCAGGCGAACCTGTTCTTCCAGGTGGCGGCCAAGCGCTACGAGCGGGGCGCGATGATCCTGACCTCGAACCTGTCGTTCGGGGCGTGGGACCAGGCGTTTGCGGGCGACGCGGTGCTGACGGCGGCGATGCTGGACCGGGTGCTGCACCATGCCAGCGTGGTGACGATCACGGGCGAGAGCTACCGGCTGAAGGACAAGCGGCGCGCCGGGCTGGTGGCGCGGCCAGTGCGGGAACCAGCCGTTCCTGCGTGAGGGGTGGGTCAGGTTACGATCGGCGACAAAGCCAAAAGTGGGTCAGACTTCAATCGGCGTTGACATAGCGCATCGAATGGTCACTTCCCGTGCTGCTCGTCAGGCATCAGGCCGAGGCCACGAGATTGAGGCCGTGCTCGACGCGCAGAGCCGTTCGGTGCCAAATCCGCCCTGGCTACACCCGAGTGCCCTACCCCCTCCCCTCATGCGCTGCACCGGCGTAAGCCGGCATCGTGCTGATGCCCACGCCACAGGTGCGTCAACGCAGGCGACCTCTCGTCGGCGGAGACCATGCAGCGCATGTCGTGGCTTTCCGGATCTTCCAAGTTGGCATCCCGCTGCATAGGGCGTTGCGATCAATAATATTAAGAGTCAGCAGAACCATCGCGAGGTCGATCGCCTCATGCGACGAACGGCACAACGCCTTGGCATGGGTGGATGCGCGTTCTCGGGATCGTCTCTTCTTTACACGAGCGCCAAGGGAACGACGCCAGAATTTGCTCTGCTCATCAAAGTTCCCGCTATGTCGCGAACGTGTTGCAAAAAAAGTTCGCGCTCATGACGCGGACTTGGACGGTCCACGTGCCGGAGTGCTGTCATAAAGGCGAAGGCCGTGATCGCGATGTTGGGCGTCGCGTCTACACCGTACATATTGAGCCCATATAACGGGCGGTCGTTCATATCCCGCCATCTTTGCGTGTGGGGGCAGGACCACCCTGTAGGCGTGGTTCGGGAATCAGCGCGTCGATGACGCGAAAGGCGCCGGGACATACGGGTGCTACGAAGCTGCTCTCACGCGACCGGCACCAATCTCCACCCCAGCATGATGCGTGAGGGTTGGAAGGTATGTGGCCGTCAGCTTGGGAGAGAGCTCGTGTCGGCGCCTGTGTGCACCACGGCTGCCCTCGGCGGCCACCAGGGCGGTGCGAGGTGATGCTCATAAAACCCGCTTGTTGTCTGCTGACAACGAGGGCATCCGTTAAGGAGCGGTTTACCCTTAATTCCTTGCCAGCCGGTGCGAACTATGTCGTCTATCGAGAGACGGTGAGACAGCGTTTTACGCGCTGATGCCGTCTCGGATGGATCATGAATGACGCAAGTACCCCACACGCATTCAGAGGTCGTTGAGACTGCCGCGCAGCGCGTGAACCGTCACGCCTCTCTCTTGTCCGGCCAACTTCGGAACCTCACCGCGTCGCTGTTCCCCCCAGCGTCCCAGAAAATGCTGCGGTCCTTCAGTTCAGGAGAGGTCGCAAAATTTGTAGGGGTGTCCGACGGATACCTGCGGCAGCTCTCGATCGATGGACTTGGACCGGCGCCGGCCATAGCGACGGGTGGGCGCCGGTCCTACACGCTCACACAGGTCAACGAACTGCGAGCCTATCTCGCTGAAGCGCGACCTCGCGAGGCCATGCAGTTCCTGCCACGACGTCGTCCAGGCGAGCCGTTGCAGGTGATCGCGGTCGCCAACTTCAAGGGCGGTTCAGCGAAAACCACGACATCGCTCTACCTGGCGCAGTATCTGGCTTTGCGTGGTTTCCGGGTTCTGGCGATCGATCTGGATCCGCAAGCGTCATTGTCGTCGATGTTCGGGTATCAGCCGGAATTCGATATCGACCGAAATGAGACACTCTACGGTGCGATCCGCTACGACGACGAGCGCCGGCCTACACGGGAGGTCATCCGGCCGACCTATTTCGACGGCGTCAGCATCGTTCCCGGAAATCTGGAGTTGATGGAGTTCGAACATCAGACACCACGCGCCATGATTGACCGAAAGGCCCGTGGCCACGACATGTTCTTCAGGAGGGTTGCAACCGCTCTGGGCGAAGTCGAGTCGGATTACGATGTGGTCGTGATCGACTGCCCACCGCAACTGGGCTACCTCACCATGGGGGCTCTCAACGCGGCGACTGCTATGGTGGTCACCATCCATCCGCAGATGGTCGACATGGCGTCCATGAGCCAATTCCTCCTTATGACCTCGGATCTGATGTCCGTGATTGAGGATGCTGGTGGACACCTGCATCACGATTTCATCCGCTACGTCGTCACCCGGCATGATCCGAACGACGTGCCCGAGACGCAGATCGTCGCCTTGTTGCGCAATCTGTTCGGCGACGACGTACTGAACGCTGCCGCCTGGAAGTCGACAGCCGTTGCTAATGCGGGACTGACGAAGCAGTCCCTCTATGAGCTGGAGCGTGGGTCGGTCGGTCGAGCGGCCTATGACAGGGCACTCGAATCCGTCGATGCGGTGAATGCCGAGATCACACATTTGATCAAACAGGCGTGGGGCCGATGACGAAGACAACTGGAACCAACCGCACCCGTGCGATCAGCGCTCTCTTCGCCATCCAACCGCCGTTGTCAGCAGACAACAAACCCCGGATCCCATCCGGCTCGGTCAACGCACTCCGCTCGACCCTGACCGACTCCGAGCGGGAGAACGAAGAGCTGCGCCAGCAGCTTCAGTCCGGCGCATCGATCGTTACGATCGATGCAGACCTCATCGATGCGTCACCCATCGTCGATCGCTTTCATGAAGCCGATGATCCAACCTACGAGGCGCTGAAGGCTTCCATCGCTCAACGCGGGCAGGAGATTCCGATTCTCGTTCGTCCGCTCAAGAGCGGACGTTATCAGAGCGCCTATGGTCATCGCAGGGTGCGGGTCGCGCGCGAGCTCGGCCTGCCGGTCAAGGCCGTCGTTCGCGAACTCACGGACGAAGACCTGATCGTTGCCCAAGGCGTCGAGAACGCGGCACGCGAGGACCTGAGCTTCATTGAGCGCGCCTTCTTCGCGGCCCGTTTGGAGGATGCAGGCTATGAACGATCTGTTATCCAAGAGGCATTGGCCATCGACCGGGCGGAAGCGTCGAAGCTGATTACCGTTGCTCGCGCCGTTCCGCCCGACATCGCCGAGGCCATAGGTCGTGCACCCAAAGTCGGGCGTGGGCGCTGGCAGGCTCTGGCCGACGCGCTCAAGGACGAAGCAGCACTTGAGCGTGCAGGCAGAGTCATCCACGACCCGCAGTTCAGGGGGGCGTCAGATGACAGATTCCTTGCCCTCCTAAAAGCGGCCACTGCAACACCGGCCGAGTCAAAGCTCATTCGCACCGTGTTCTGCAACGAGAAGCCGGTTGCCAAGGTTCAGGAGACGGCCAAGGACATCCGCGTGACGCTGACCAGGGAAGGGGGGTTCGCCCACTACTTGCTGGAGCAGCTTCCCAATCTGTTCGAGGCCTTCGAGCGCAGCCGCATTCGCGACGAGTGAGGCTCCGGCGAAGTTGCGAGTCCATGAGGGGCCGGACACCACGACTTCGGCTCGCGTCAGGAGTGGCTTGCGCTTGATGCGCAGGCTCGTTCTTCGACGACATGCCGACAGGACCGGGGCGAGGATGTCGTCGGTGGTAACGGTGCGATGTCGCCGCCGAACTGCCCGAGGATCGCAGGGAGGGGAGGGGGGACGGCCTGATTCATCATGACGGGGCTGTCCCAGCCGGCCGGACATCGGGCGCGTATACTACAGCAGCGTCTCGCGTCCGGGATCACCTCGAACCGAGAACGCTGTGACCGGCGGGTCGTCCGCGGCGTTAAGCCATCAGGCTATCGGCGAGACCTGACCGCTACACCGCCGAGCCTTGGCCCCACAAGTTCGAGCGGACGGACCTGATCCGGTCGCGGCGGTAGGCCAGTCAGGTGATCTGTGCATCCTTGAAGGATACACTCTGCGGCCTGAGGCTGCACGAATGCGTTGGCCCGTCACGACACGATCCGACGACCGCAGGTGTAGTTCTGGACGCGGTTCGTCCTCATTGTGACCGGCGAGGTGGTGGGCAGGACGATGGTCGATATTGTCTCGTCGCAATCGCCCGAGAATCCATCCCACGGCTGGATCAAGCTGAGTATGGGCAGCGTCACTCGGGAGGGGGCGCTGGCGCTACCACGCACGCTCAAGCCGGCCGTGCGCCGACCACCATAGCCCGTCCAGCCGCGGTTCCCACGGCGCTTGCCGACGGCCTGACGCCGATCACCGCGGACGTACTGGTCGAGACCGGCACCATGACGTCGGATGAGGTGGGTTTCTGCTGTGGACGCCAGGCCATGTCGCTGCTCGCGTCGGGCTCGCAGACCGCGAGGGCGCCGCTGGCGCCGTTTTTCGGCACGAGCGCGGCGGCGGGCGTCGCAGGGCACGTCGTCGGTCGCCTCCAGATTACGTTGCCCGATCAATGGCCGGAGACACACCGCGCCCCGCTGATGGACACCGCGGCCTGGCGGGCGGACCCGCACACAACGCGTCGCGTGCGGCGCACGCTGAAGGGCCGGATCGCCGGCACCGAAGCCGCGGAGCCGGTCTGAGACAGATCACGTGGTTGTCGAAATGGTCCGCCTCCACCGATCGCCGAGACTTCGCCGAGGCATACCAGTGCATCATTCCTGTATTTGCTGAACGCTGCGGCAGGTCGTGAAGTGCGGGGGCGAAACACCCCGCACGAGGATCTCACGGCTTGCCTCCCGCCACCCTCCAACTCGCCCGGACGTTCAGTGCCCTGACCTGGGCCGAGGTCCCGGCGCCCGTGCGCCATGAGACCGAGCGTCTCCTGCTCGACACGCTCGGATGCCTCCTTGCAGGAGCGGATACCGAGATCGGGCCGATGGCCCGCCGGTTCGGTCTCGCCCTCGGCGGCGGGACTCCCGTCTTCGTCGCTGGCGGACCCCGCCTCGGCCTCCTCGGCGCCATCTACGCCAATGCGCGCATCGCCAATGCCCTCGACCTCGACGAGACGTTTCCGGTCGGTGCCCATTTCGGCGTCGGGGCGGTTGCAGCGGCACTCGGGCTCGCCGAAGCGCGGATGCAGTCGGGTGCGGCATTCCTGAGCGCGATCCTGACCGGCTACGAACTCGGCGCCCGGCTCGCGAGCCAGATCGGACCGATGATCGAGGTCGAGGACGGGCGGGTCACGGGATTTCCATCCGTCTGGGGCGTCGCCGCGCCCGTCGTCCTCGCAGCAGCCGGTGCGGCCGCACGGCTCCTTGAGCAGGATGCGTCCCTGTTCGCGCAGACCATCGGCTTGGCAGGCGCGAATACGCCGGTACCGGCCGGGGCACACTGGGCTGCGGCGATCGACTTGCCGAACGCGAAGTATTGCGATGCGGGCTGGTGCGCCGTCACCGGGGCCGGCGGCGCTCTGGCGGCCGAGGCAGGCACCCGGGGATTTCCAACGATCCTCGACGGACCGAGCGGGTTGGCGCGGCTCTCGGGCGCGGCCTCGCCCACCGAGGCGCACCTGACCGCGGGGCTCGGTGAACGCTGGCTCATCGCCTACATCACCTACAAGCCTTGGCCGAGTTGCCGCTTCACGCATCCGGTGCTGACCGCCCTCGAGGCGATCCTGGCGAGCGAGCACCCCGCCGCCGACGCCATCACGGCGATCGTCGTCGAGACCGGCCCGCTCACCGCCTCGGCCCGCTTCACGCAAGAAACGCCCCGCACCTTCGCGAGCCGGCAGTTCAGTTATCCTCACCTCATCGCGATGCGGCTCCTCGGCGTGCCGCCGGGCCCGGCCTGGTGCGACCCGCGCTGGGACGACGACCCGGCCGTTGCCGACTTGCGCGCCAAGGTCCGATTCGAGGCTCATCCGCGCGGCGAGGACTTTGTGCACAGCCTCACCCACAATCAGATGCGCGCGCTTCCCGGCGGAATCCAGGTCCACCTCGCCGACGGGAGGATCCTTCGGGCCGAGAGCGACACCGCGTGCGGCGACCCATGGAATCCCGAAACCCTCCTGTCGGACGAGGCGCTCGCTGCCAAGCTCCGCGGTCTCGCGCGGGGCCCGGTCGATCCGCTGATCGAGGCCGTGGGCGACCTCTCGCGCGCGACTTCGATCAAGCCTCTGATCGCGGCGCTCCAGGCCGCCAGCGGGATGCATTGAGCATGCGCGCTCCTCTCTCCCACCTCTCCGGCCTCGCCGTCGACGTGCTGGTGATCGGTGCCGGCATCAACGGGGCGAGCGCCGCCCAGCACCTCGCGGCGTCCGGCCACGACGTGCTCCTCGTCGACAAGGCCGATTTTGGGGCCGGCGCCACCGCCCGCTCGAGCCGTCTCCTGCATTGCGGCCTGCGCTACCTCGCCCCAGGCCGCTCGCTCGCCGAGTTTCTCATCCGGCCCGATCGGCTGCTCACGGCATTGCGCATGGCGCGTCAAGCCATGATGGCCCGGGCCGAACTCGTCCGTACGGTTCCCGAGCGGGTGACCGCGATGCGCTTCTGCTTTCCCGTCTACCGGGATGGTCCCTATCGGTCCTGGCAGATCGACGCCGCCTTCGGAATCCTCGCGGGGCTCGGGGCGGGGACCTCCGTCCCCCTCGACTACAAGCGCCTGTCGCCCGAGGAGGCCACGGCCCGCCCGCTCCTGCGCGCCCTGCGGGACCCCGAGCGGCTTCAAGCCGTCGCTTGCTTCCGCGAGTATCAGATCGACTGGCCCGAGCGGCTCTGCCTCGACGCGGTGCTAGACGCGGAGCGCTGTGGCGCCCGGGTCCGCAACTACACCTCCGCCGCTCTCCTCGGATCGCTCCCCGGGGGGGGCTGGCAGGTGCGCCTGAGCGACACCCTCAGTACGCAGCCGCCCGTCCACGTCACGGCCCGCCGGGTCCTTAACCTTGCCGGCACCGGGATCGATGCGGTCACGCGCGGGGTCGTCCCGCACGCCCGACGCCGTGTCGTCGGCACCAAGGGGGCGCATATCCTGGTGCGGCTCCCTGCGGAATGCGCCGGGACGGGGATTGCCACGCTGAGCCGCCGGGGCGAGCCGTTCTACTGCATCCCCTGGCGCAACCTCCACTTCTTCGGGCCGACCGAGACGCCCTACGAGGGGGACCCCCACGCTGCAGCGGTCACGCCGGACGAGGCCGCGTTCCTGCTCTCCGAGGCGCACCATCTCCTGCCGGGCTGTCGCTTGAGTCCCGAGGCTGTCGTCGCGAGCTGGGCGGGGGTCCGGCCGCTGACCTACGACCCCGCACTGCCGCTCGGCCGGCGCTCGCGCGAACTCCACGACCTTAGCGCGGACGGTCTGCCGGGTGTTTTCGCCCTGACGGCCGGTCCGGTGATGAGCCATCGCTCCGCCGGGCGCCTGCTCGCCGACACGGCTGCCTGCGGCCTCATCCCCCGTCGTGCCGCCCAGGCCGTGCGCTACTCCGGGCCGGAGGTGCCGCCGGGCCTGATCGGCGAGGCGCTTCGGCCCGGCACGCCCTCCGCCGTCGCCGACCTGCAGCGCGCGGTCGAGCGCGAGCACGCCGCAACGCTCGCCGACGTGCTGTTCCGGCGCACCGGCGCCGCCTGGGGCGAGCCCCTCGCATCGCACGAGATCGTGCGCGCCGCCGCAACCGTTGGCGAGGCGCTGGGCTGGGACGCCGCCGCCCGGCGCGCCGCCGTCGAGGCCTACACGGACGAAGTCTCGCGACTGTTCGGTTCGCCTTTCGCCCCTTCGAACCTGAGCCCTCCGGACCTTCCAACCGTGACCGCCGCGTCCCGCCAAGGAGATCACCCGTGACCCCGTCCGTCCTGACTCGGCGCAGCCTCGTCGCCGGTGCCGTCCTCAGCCCGCTCGCCGGCGCGGGCCTGGTCCGCGCCGAGCCCACCGCGACCCTGCGCGCGGCCATCGCCGGATTCTCGGTGCTGAACACCCTCGATCCGGCCAAAGCCAGCCTCCTCTCGGAAAACTATGTGATCTGGGCGCTGTTCAACGCCCTCTTGCGCTTCAACGCCCGCATGGAGATCGAGGGCGATCTCGCGGCCCGCTTCAGCGTCCTCGACTCGACGACGCTCGAGTTCAGCCTGCGGCCCGAGGCGCGCTTCCACGACGGCGCACCGGTCACGGCCGACGACGTCAAGTTCTCTCTCGAGCGCGTGCTCGATCCAGCCACCGCCTCGCCGAACCGGGGCAAGCTCACGGCGATCGAGGCGGTCACCATCCGCGATCCGCTGACCTTGCGGATCAGTACCCGCACTCCTTTTGCCCCCCTGCTCAGCGCCCTCACCAACACCCGCACGGGGACGCAGATCGTGTCGCGTGCGGCCCTGCGGGAGCTCGGACCCGAGGCGTTCGCGCGTGCACCCGTCGGCAGCGGTCCGTATCGCGTGCGGGCATGGCGGCCCAACGAGCGCGTCGAGCTCGAGGCGGCCGCCCAACACCTCGGCCCACCCGCTCGGATTCCACGGGTCGACGTCCTGCTGATCCCCGAAGAGTCGAGCGGGCTCACCGCTCTCCTCGGCCAGGCCGTCGATCTCACGAGCACGGCCCCCTTCGCCGATGTCCGCGCCCTCGAGGCGCGGCCCGCGCTGCAGGTATTCAAGCAACCCGGACTGAACACGCGCTACGTGGCGCTCAACAACAGGCAGGCGCCGTTCGACGACCTCCACGTGCGCCGCGCCCTCTCGATGGCCTTCGACCGCAACGCCCTCGTCAAGGCCGTCCTGTTCGGCGAGGGCACCGCGACGCCGGGCCTGCTGCCCCCCGCGCTGCTGGCGCATCAGGGCCCGCTTCCCGATCTCGTGACCTACAATCCGGACCGCGCCCGCGCCGAGCTCGCCAAGGCACGCTACCGGCCCGAGGCCATCACGGCGAGCGTTCTCGTCTGGGGCTCGTCCTGGTGGCGGCGCTTCGGCGAGATCGTCGTCGCCCAGATCAACCAGACGCTCGGGACGCGCCTCACCGTCCAGGCCGGTGACACCAACGCGGTCTTTGCCCAGCTGCGAGCCGGCGCGTACCAGGCCGCGGTCTGGGGCTGGCTCGGCCTCGTCGACTACGACGAGTATCTCGGCGACATCCTCGGCGCCACGGGCGCCCGCAACTTCCAGGGCTACGCCAACCCGGCTTTCGACGCGCTGCTCGCGGAGGGGCGCACCACCCTCGACCCGAGGAGCCGGGCCGCGATCTATGCCAGGGCCGACCGCCTGATGCTCGAGGACATGCCGGTCTGGCCGGCCTTCTGCTCCAACATTCATCAGGTCGCGACCCACCGCCTCGTTGGCTTCACGCAGCTTCCCTACTCGAATTTCGGCGACCAGTTCGCCCATCTGGAGCTGCGCGCATGACTGCAGCCTTCCGTCTTTCCGGGCCGATTCTCCGCCATGCCGGCGGCGTCGTCCTGGTCGGTCTCCTCGGCGCCCTGTGCATCTTCGCGGCCCTGCGCCTCGGCCCGGGCGACCCGGCGCTCACGGCCCTGGGGGAGGGGGCAACGCCCGCCTCCGTCGCGGCCTACCGCGCCCGCTGGGGCCTCGACCAGCCCTGGCCCGTCCAGTTCGCGGCCTGGTTCCTCCCGGCGCTGCACGGCGATTTCGGCACCTCGATCGCGGTCGCGAGCGGGATCCCGGTATCCCGGCTCATCGCCGAGCGTCTGCCGGTCACCGTCTTCGTCGGTGCCTACGCGCTCGTCATCGCCACGACGACGGCACTCGTCTTCGGCGCCGTGGCGGCACGCTGGCGCGGCCGGTGGCCCGACAGCCTCGCCACGACGCTCGCCGTGCTCGGCGTCGCGATGCCGGATTTCTGGGTCGCCTACCTGCTGATCGGCAGCCTCGCCTTCGGCCTCGGCCTGTTCCCGAGCTTCGGCTACGTCCCGCCCTCGGTTTCGCTGACCGGGGCTCTCTCGAGCGCGACGCTGCCGGCGCTCGCCATCGCCGCACCGATGGCCGCGAGCTTCACCCGCATCCTGCGCGCCGCACTCATCGAGGAATCCTTGAGCGAGCACGTGCGGGTCGCGCGTGCGCTCGGGCATCCCGGCCGCTTCATCTTCCTCCACCACGTCCTGCGCAACGCGCTGATCCCGTTCGTCACGGTGGTCGGGCTGCAGGTCCGCTATCTCCTCGGCGGCACCGTGGTGATCGAGCGCATCTTCGGCCTGCCCGGTCTCGGTGCCCTCATGGTCGATGCGGCCTTCGCGCGCGACTACCCGCTCGTGCAGGCCTGCGCGCTCGTCTTCCTCCTCGGAGTCCTTGTCGCAAACCTCGCCACGGACGGGCTGTGCGCCCTCCTCGATCCGCGCCGGAGCTAGAGGCCTCGCATGCGCGCCTTCCTCGCCCATCGCCTCGCGCCGCTCGGCGCCCTCGTCACCGGCCTCGTGCTCCTGCTCGTCGGGGTCGGCCCTGCCCTGTCGCCCTACGACCCCACCCACATGGACGTCCTCGCGCTCCTCGCACCTCCCGACTGGCAGCATCCGTTCGGCACCGACGCACTCGGGCGCGACGTGCTCACCCGGGTGCTCGCCGGCGCCCGGCTGTCGCTCACCGTCAGCGCCACCGGCGTCGCCCTCGCGGCGCTCGCCGGAACCCTCGCGGGGCTCGTCGCGGCCGAGCGTGGCGGCCTCCTCGCCGCGGTGCTCCTGCGCCTCTCCGACCTCCTGTTCTCGTTTCCGAGCTTCGTCCTCGCCCTGTTCCTCGTCGTCGTGCTCGGTTTCGGCACCGGAACGCTGATCCTCGCGATCGCCCTCGTCTACGCGCCGATCTTCGTCCGTCTCAGCCGCAACCTCGCGGCGAGCGCCCGAGGCCTGACCTACGTCGCTGCCGCCCGTGTGATCGGCCAGTCGGGCCGGAGCATCCTCCTGCGCGAGATCCTGCCGAACATCGCCGGCCCGCTCCTGGTGCAGGCGACCCTCGGACTCGCCTTCGGCATCGTGATCGAGGCGGGCCTGAGCTTCATCGGGCTGGGCGTCCAGCCACCCCAGCCCTCGCTCGGCACCATCATGGCCGAGGGCCGCGAGGTGTTCGGCCAGGCACCCTGGGTGCTCACGCTGACGGGCCTGTTCATCGCGCTCACCCTGCTCGGATTGAACCTGCTCGGAGACGGCCTGCGCGAACTCGCCGATCCCAAGCTGAGGGGCCGCTCATGACCATTGCCACACCCCTCCTGTCGGTTGCCGACCTCGCCGTCACCGTTCCGGGGCCGTCCGGGCCCTGGACCGCGGTGGCGGGGATCGACCTCGCGCTCGCCCGCGGGGAGACCCTCGGCCTCATCGGCGAATCGGGTTCGGGCAAGACTCTCACGGGCCTCGCCCTCCTCGGGCTCCTGCCCTCCGGGGCGAGCGCGACGGCCCGACAGCTGACCTTCGACGGCCACGACCTGCGGGGTGGTGAGCCGGTCCTGGCGCCGCTTCGCGGCCGGCGCCTCGGGATGATCGTCCAGGACCCGGTCGGTGCCTTCAACCCGGCCAAGCGCATCGGCTGGCACATGCGGGCAGTGCTGCGTCGGCGCGGGGACCGGCGGCCCGACGCCGCAGCCCGCTGGCTGTCCGCGGTCGGGGTCCGGGCGGCCGAGCGGGTGCTTGCTGCCTATCCCCACCAGCTCAGCGGCGGCATGCTCCAGCGCGTGCTGATCGCAATGGTCGGTGCGCTCGAGCCCGACCTCATCGTGGCGGACGAGCCGACGACGAATCTCGACGCGGTCGTCGCCCGGCAGATCCTCGACCTCGTCCGTGAGCAGCAAAACCGCACGGGCTGCGCGGTCCTGTTCGTCACGCACGATCTCGCCGCGGCGCGCCACCTGTGCGACCGCGTCGCCGTCATGGTCGCGGGCACGATCGTCGAGATCGGTCCGGCCGGCGCCGTCCTCGACGTGCCCCGTCATCCCTACACGCGCGGCCTGATCGCGACGGTGCGCTCGCTCGCCGCGCGCGATCCCGTCCTCATCGAGATGGTGGGCGAGCCGGGCCGCCGCGAGACCGGCGGCTGCCCGTTCCTCAGCCGCTGTCCGCGCTCCGACGCCCTGTGCCGATCGGATCCGCCCGGCCTCGCCGCCCTCCGTCCCGACCACCTCCTGCGGTGCCATCACCCCGATGTCTGACTGTCCCTCCGCTCCCCTCGTCATCGACCGCGTGAGCCTCGAGATGTCCCTGGCGTCACGCTGGCGCACGCCGCGGATGCGGATCCTCGACGCGGTCAGCCTGTCCCTGGCGCCTGGCGAGATCGTCGGCCTTGTCGGCGAATCCGGTTCGGGCAAGACGACGCTGGGCCTGACGCTCGTCGGTCGGCATCGGCCGACGCACGGGTCGATCCAGCTCGGCGGATCCGCACTCGCCCCCGGCACGCCAGCGCAGCGGCGCCTCCAGATGGTGTTCCAAGACCCGCTCGCCTCGTTCAACCCGCGCCGGCGGGTCGGCGATGCGGTCCGTCTCGCCCTCGACGTCCACCGCATCGGGCCGCCGTCCGCGCGCGGGGACATCGTCCAGGCCCTGTTCGCCCAGGTCGGGCTGTCGTCCGAGCACGCCGCGCGATTTCCCCACGCGCTGTCGGGGGGGCAGCTCCAGCGCGTCGCGCTGGCGCGGGCGCTCGCCACCCGCCCGGACTACATCGTGGCCGACGAGCCGGTCTCAAAGCTCGACGTCTCGGTGCGGGCGCAGATCCTCAACCTCGTCCGCCGCACGAACGCCGAGACCGGGGTCGGACTCCTGTTCATCACCCACGACCTTGCTGCAGCGCAGTTCCTGTGTCACCGCATCGCCGTGATGTATCTCGGGCGGATCGTGGAGCTTGGCACGCCCGATGCCGTGCTGGGGCGCCCCCGCCATCCCTACACCGCCCGGCTCGTCGCCGGGACCGCCTATGACGGCTCAGCCGGGGCGGATCCCCGGCTCGGCGCGCGCGAGGCCTGCTTCTACGCGCCGGCCTGCACTCGCCGTCTGCCGCGCTGCACGCAGGAGCGCCCGCCGCTCGACGAGACCGGTCTTGCCTGCTTTCGTCCCGAGGAACTCCCACCGGAGCCGGGGCGGGAGGCAATCCCCGCCCTGGCGTGAGGCAGCCCGTCATCCTCAAGCGATGATCGGGCCGGACTTCAGGACTTCCGCGAGAGCGGCTGCGGCCCGCGCCGTGTCGGGGGGCGTGAGGTCTCCGATACAGCCGAGCCGCACCGTCCGCGGCACGGCGAGCCGGCCCGGGACGAGCACGTAGCCGCGGCTCGCCATCGCGGCGGTCACGGTGGCCGGGGCAGGGCCGTCCTCGGGCAGTGCCACCGTCACCACGATCGGCGCTGTGTCCGGCAGCTGCAGCAGCGGCGGAAAGCCCGCCGCCGCGAGGACGGCGGCGGCAGCCTCCCAGTTCCCGCGGTAGCGCACCGCCCGGGCCGCAAGCCCCTCGGCCGCGAGTTCCTCAAGGGCGGCGTGCACGCCGCACAGCACGTGGGTCGGTGGGGTGAAGCGGAATGTGCCGGTGCGCTCGACATGCTGGTGCTGGTCGAAGAGGTCGAGGCTGGCGGACGCGGCAAATCCGCGGCCCCGCTCGAGCGCTGCGCGCTCGGCCACGACCCAGGCCAGGCCGGGCGGGCCCTGCAGACCCTTGTTCGAGGACAGGACCAGCGCCTCCGGGCGGTCATGCGCGACATCGAGCGGAACGATTCCCGCGGAGGCGACGGCATCGACGATGAGCCCGCGGCCGAGCCGCCGGCAGAGCGACGCGATCTCCGCGAGCGGATTGATCCGGCCCGAGCTCGTCTCGACATGGACGAAGGCGACGTGGCTGATCGCCGGATCGTCCTTCAGGGCGCGGGCGACCCGCTCGGGCCGGATCGGTTCGAGCGGCGGGGTACGCAGGACGTGATGCGGACGCCCCATCGTCGCGCACAGATGGGCCAGCCAGTCGCCATAGGCGCCGTTCGTCACGATCAGCACTGCCGCGCCCGGCGGTGGCAGGGCGCGCAGGACCATCTCGTTGGCCTGGGTGGCGCTGCCCGGAACCGGAATGACCGCGTAGGCGGCGTCCATCCGGACGAGAGCACCGACCTGCGCCTGCATCTGTAGCAGGGCCGCGATCATACCGGGCTCGGCCGCAGAGCGGTCGACGGCCATCGCGGCGCGAACGGCCGTGCTCGTCGCGACGGGGCCGGGGGTCACGAGAAGGGGAGGGGAGGGGATCATGCCACGGTCTCCGCATCCGCCGACCAAGCCGCCAGCGCCGCGTCGATGGGGAAGGCCGGGAGGTTCTTGCGCGCGGCGCTGCGCGCGTCAGTAAGCCGGCCGGCCCCGCAGGCGATCGCCCCGTGGAGCGGCGTGCCGGGGCGAAGGGCGCTCGCTACGCCCTCTTCGGCGAGAGCGAGCACGAAGGGCAGGAGGGCTGCCGCGTAGAGGTCGCTTGCGGTACCCGGCACCAGGGCCGGGATGTGGTCGGGGCTGTAATGGATGATCCCGTCGATTGTCTCGACCGCCGCGAGATCGGGCGATGACACGCAGGTCTCGATCAGGTCGCGGTCGCAGGCGGTGGCGTCGCACATGATCGAGCCCGGTGCGAGGGCTGCCAGCATCGGCCGGCTGATCAGGTGAGCCAGCCGGTCGCGGGGCAGGCTGGGACGGCGGACGGCGGCGTTGAGGACGATCGCGACCGACGGCAGCGCGGCGGCGAGCGCCGCCTGCGTGCGTGCCGGGTCGGTCACGTCCATCTGCAGGAAGGTCACCTCGTCGGCCGGCAGGTAGTCGCGGTCCCGCGTCCCGAAACGGCGGTTGGCCTCCGCATTGACCGCGTCGCGGTCCCGGTTGGCGATCACCATCAGCCGGAGCCGCAGGGCGCGCCAGACCTGAAGCACCGAGAGGCCGATCTCACCGGTCCCGATCAGGAGCGCCCCGACCTGGCCGAGCGCCGGATCGAGCCCCGGGGCCAGGCGGCCCGAGTGGCGCGTGCAGAGCTCGATCGCCCGCTGGGCGAACAGGTGACCGGTCAGGCGGCTCATTGGTTCGAGGATCGGTGCGCGTCCGGATACGCGCACCGCCTCGCAGGCGATACCGAGAAAGCCCCTGGCGACCAAGCGCTCCAACGAGGCCGGATCGATGTTCTCATCGAAGTGCAGGAAGGTCATCAGGATATGGTGGGGCGCGTAGTCCTCGTACTCTTCCGGCAGCGGAGCCTTGACCTTCAGGAGGAGCCTGCACGCCGCGAGGATCTGCGCCTTCGGCGACAGGGTGGCGCCTTCCCTGACGAAGGCTGCGTCGGGATAGCCGGCGGCCTCTCCCGCGCCGGGCTCGACATCGACCGCGTGACCTCGCCCGGCCAGGACGCCGACTTCGCGCGGGGTCAGGGCGACCCGCGTCTCGTCGGGTTTGCGCTCGCGCAGAACACCGATCCGCATTACTGCCTCCCGCCGCTGACTTGTCCAAGGTTAAAGCCGGGGCAGCCTGCGGGCGGAGGAGCGCGCCGCACCAGTGCCGTTAAGGAAAGTCGACTTTCCGCAACGGCAATGGTGCGGGCCGGGCTCTGGCGCAACAGTTCGCGTTCCGGCGCGAGGCTGCGATCGGCGCGGTTCGTGATGCTCTGCCGGACTTATACGGGGAGGTCGGATGTGATCCGGGCAGCAATCGTTGGTCTTGGAGGCTGGGGTCGGCGCCTCGTCGTCGCGGTGCAGGAGGACGGGCAGCCCCGCGGTTCCGAGATCCACTTCACCCGCGCCGCCGTACGCTCGGCCGCGCGCGCAAAGCCCTTCGCGGACCGCCAGCGCCTGCTGCTCGGCTCCTTCGAGGAGTGCCTCTCCGATCCGGCCATCGATGCCGTGGTCCTTGCAACGCCCCACAGCGCCCATCCTGGCCAGGTTCGCGCCGCGGCCGCGGCGGGAAAGCACGTCTTCGTCGAGAAGCCCCTCGCCTTGACCCTGGCGGAGGCTGAATCCGCCATCGCTGCCTGCAAGGCTGCCGGGCGCGTGCTGGCGCTCGGTCACAACCGGCGCTTCCTGCCGGCTTTCCGCGCTCTGCGCGAGCTCCTGCTCGCCGGTGAACTTGGGTCCATCCTCCACGCCGAGGCCATGTTTGCCGGCGCCTTCGGCCTTGCCTACACGCCGGATGCTTGGCGGGCGGGTGATGCGGATGCACCTGCCGGCGGACTGACCGCTATGGGCATCCACAGCCTCGACGCCTTGATCGACTGCCTCGGGCCGGTGGAGGAGGTGACCGCCCAGAGCATGCGCCGGGTCCTCACGATTCCGATGGACGACACCACGAGTGCGATGCTGCGCTTCCGGTCAGGCCCGTCTGGCCATGTCGCGACGCTCATGGCTACGGCCTGGACCTGGCAACTGCGCGTGTTCGGTGTCCGGGGCTACGCCGCGATGCCGGACGAGACGAGCCTTCAGATCGTCGAGCGCAGCGGCGCCTCGCGGCATTTCGTCTTCCCCGTCTTCGACACGGAACGGGCCGAACTCGAAGCGTTCGCGCGGGCGGTGCGGGGGGACGAGGCCTACCCGGTCCCGCTCGGCGACGTGGCGCACGGGGTCGCCGTGCTCGAGGCCGCGGTGGCGTCGATCCGCTCCGGCCGTGTGCGGATGTCGGTGGGGGCTTGAGCGCGCAACCCTCATGCGGTCCGGTACGCTTGCTGGCACGCGACCCGCCTTCCGCGAGCATCCCGTGAAGGCTCCTGGTGATACGAAATCCGGAAGATCACTTCCGGATTTCGTATCACCAGCCCGCGCGGCGCGTGAGCGAAGACGATTTCCGCATCGCGAAGTGATCAATCGGAAATCGTATGAGAGGTCGGTCTCGCTCATCGTCCGGAAGAGACCTGTGCCTCGCGGTGCAGCCAGGCGATGAAATCGCGGCGCACCGGTAGCAGCGCGGCAGGCATGATCGCGTTCCCGCTCGGCACGATGGCGAGCCGGCGCCCAAGCGGCCGGAAGCCGAACGGGGCGATCAATCGGCCGTCCGCGAGTTCCTCTCGCACCAGGGCCTCGGGGACGATCGCGCGACCGAGACCGACCTCGGCGCCGCGAAGCGCGAGAGCGAGATCGGCCATGAACACCTCGCCCGCCCGACCATCGGCGACCTGCCCTGCGGCACGTTCCCAGCGCTCCCAGGCATCGGGCCACGACCGGGTGTGGATCCGGGTGGCCCCGACACATGGCCGGCGCGGTAGCGCGAGGGGGTGGTGAACCGGCCCGAAGGCGTCCGGGAGCGGCGAGGTTGGCGTGTGCATCTCCCCGCCGATGTCCTGCCACGCGATCGTCAGGTGGGGCACGGCGCGACCGCCGCCCGGGTCGAGCAAGGTCAGTTCGACCACGACGAGCCCGGGCGGTGGGGCTGCGGCGAGAAGCGGGATCAGCCAGCGCTCGGCGAGCGCCGGCTCGCAGCCGACGATGAGACGGGGGGCGCGGGGATGCACCCGCAGCCGCTCGGTTGCGCTCTCGAGGCTATCGAGGGCTTGCACCACGACTGGGAGGAGCTCGGCTCCCGCCGCGGTGAGAACCAAGCCACTGGGCAGGCGAAGAAGGAGCGGAGAACCCAGATGGGCCTCGACAGCCCGTATCTGTCGACTCACGGCGCTCTCGGTCAGGTGCAGGCGCGCCGCCGCGCCGGTCACGGTCCTGGCGGTTGCTGCCGCCTCGAAGGCCTCGAGCCCACGCCAGGGAGGGAGCCGCCGTCTCATCGAGCCTGCCTGCCGTCACGCGTGCTAAGAAAATAATTTCATAGAAAAGAATTGTATTATAAAATAAACCAATGTAAACGTCACGATATAGAAATGTGATTTTCATAACAACGGGCTTTTACGGAACGGAAGTGTTCGTTTAAGCGTGCGAGCGCGCTGAAATCGCTATGGATATGCGTGGAGCGTCGTCAAGCAGGGCTGTGTGCATACGGCAATGTCATGATGAATGAATGAGGTATCGATGGTGCGATACGCCGGTCTCGTGAGCCGAACTCCGAGAATGAGGGACGTCGACGAGGTCGGATCGTAACGGGAGCCTTGCGCTTGTCCCCGATTTGGTGGAGCGCGCCCGCAGCACCCCATTTCGTTCTCCTGACCTCCGCAGTGCCAAACGCGCAAGGCGCCGACCGGCGTTCTGCCGGCAAAGGTTGTCTCGTGACTGCCTGACGGCATTGAGGTGGCGCGCTGCGGCTCGACCTCCATCACCACGCCCTGGCTTCGAGATGAGGCGCTGCGACAATCATGGCGGAAGGGGACATCCGGTCCATCATTGTGCAACGGTGGGGCTCGCGCGCTCTTGCCGACCGCGCGGATGGTCGTGCGCCGCATCCTCGCCCAGGAAGGCGACGAGCTCGCGGGCGCATTTCGTGGTGGCCGCCGCACATCGCATCGCGCAGCGATCTGTGCGCCCGTCAAACGGTTCGCTGCCGCACATCATGGGCGGCCAAGGTGGACGATCCATGTCTGCAGGTGGGGTAGACCGCCTTTCAGTCCGGTCTTGGAGCAAGCAAGCCGGCTTGCGCGATCTCGCGCAAGTTGGCAGGTCGCGCCGGTTCCTAAGGGCAGGGAGGCTGGGAAGCGGACTAACTGGTGAAGTCCGACCCTGCTCGCTTCCCAGACGCGGAGTTTTTGTGTTCTCAGTCCCGTAATGGAGTGTCAGGCTGCCTCTGCCTCGCGATCCAGGCCGAGTGCCGCCAGTCGCACCGTCTTCGGCAGCAGGTGCGTCCCGGCCTCGTAATAGCGCCACATGCGCGGGCTGACGCCGAGCGCCGCCGCGGCCTGGGACAGCTTCGGCGTCCGGGACTTCCGCCACGACAGCAGCCAGGCGGCGCCCTGCTCGAGCGCCAGTCGCCACAGCGTGTCGGCGCTGATCTCCATGTCGTCGGACCAGTGGGCGTTCCAGCCCCACTCGCCGACCGTTGCCGCCCGGAAGGCGTCGGTGTCGTCCCGGAGTGGCCTGAACACCTCGAACCGGCCGAGGTGCTCGCTCACGTCGACAGGGCTCTCGGCACCGTTCTTCCAGGTGACGACCAGGGTCCGGCCGCGGCCGGCCCGGACGGCATTGGTGCTCTGCGCTTCCATCGTCTCACCCTAGCTTGTTGAGGCGACGCCACGCGGCCCAGAGGACATCGCGGTTGGCCTCGGCCCACGCCATCGCCTCGGCGCCCCTGCGAGCGTCGCCCGAGCGGACCGTCAGCGTCTCGATCTCGACCAGGGCACGCCAGCCGCGCCTCTCGATGTGGAAGTGCGGCGGCAGGTGATCGTCGGCGTAAATGGCGACCTTGCAATTTGTGAAACGCTGAATGGTCAGCATCGCCTGTCGCTGTAAGGAACCTAGGCAAATGTTGCCTTCTAGGCAACACAAAAACGGAAATGGTTGCCGATTTTTATCGGGCTCGCTCAAGGTGAGGACAGGCGCCCGCGCCGCCCGTGCAGACTGAGACGCAAGGTCATCCGCCGCTCGCCTGCTTCGCGCAATCCTCCGGCACCTCGCCAAACTGGCCGAGGATCGCTACGCTCTGCAACTCGCCCGTCTCGTCGTCCGCCACGACGCGCAAGGCCGCCGTGCCCGGCACCCGTCGAGCGATTGCCTCCGCCCGATTGAGCGCCTCGCTCTCCGTAGGCGCTACGTCCCGGCTACCTGGCCTCAGCCGCTTCCGGTTGATCTCGAACGTCTGCACCATGAAGGTGGTCCGCATCCCCATAACGATCTCCTGACCCTGTCATCCCGGCCGCGCACAGGCCCGAAGCGGGGCCTTGACCGGGAACCTCCGGCCTGTTTGTTCTCTTTGTGTTCTAGAACGGAGGGCGCGCGTGAGTCTCTATCGGGTCGGTGGCCAAGCGGCGGATGGCGGCGGGCTCGTGCGGATCCCGTTCATGCTCTCGACGCTCTGCGCCGGCTTCCCGAGCCCGGCAGAGGACTTCATCGAGGGTGCACTGGAGCTGCCGCGCTGGCTCGTGCCGAATCCGCCCGCCACCTTCATATGGCGCGTCCGCGGCTGGTGCATGAAGGGCGCCGGCATCCATGACGAAGACTTGGCCGTGGTCGACCGCTCGCTCTCGCCGTCCCCCGGCGCGGTCGTCGTCGCAGTTGTCAACGGCGAGATGAGTCTCAAGCGCCTGATCATGACCGGCAACCGGCTGAGCCTTACGTTCGACAACCCGGAGATGGATCAGGAATTCGCCCTGGAGGATCTGGAGGAGGGGCTACTCTGGGGCGTGCTGCTATTCTCGGTGCGCTGGCACCACGTGAAGGCCCGTGCGAGCCTTGTGCGATGACCCGCGCCATTGCGCTCATCGACGGCAACAGCTTCTATTGCTCGTGCGAGCGCGTATTTGATCCGCGCCTGACCGGCGTGCCGGTGATCGTGCTCTCGAACAACGACGGCTGCGCCATCGCCCGCACCGCCGAGGCCAAGGCGCTCGGCATCCGCATGGGCGAGCCGTACTTCAAGATCCGCGACCTGTGTCGGCAGCAGCGGGTTCGGGTGTTCTCCTCGAATTATGCCCTCTACGGCGACATGTCGGCCCGGGCCAACACGGTCTACCGCCAGTTCGCGCGCGACGTGGAGGTCTACTCGATCGATGAGAGCTTCCTCGACCTTTCTGACGTGCGCGAGTGTGACCGAGTGGCGCTCGCCCGGGACCTCCGCTCCACCGTCCGTCGGTGGACCGGCCTGCCGACCTGCGTCGGAATCGGGCCGACCAAGACCCTCGCGAAATTGGCGAACCACATCGCCAAGTCCATCCCCGAGCTCGGGGGCGTGTGCGATCTGTCCGATGAGGCGGAGCGCGCTGCCTGGATGGTCGGGATCTCGGTGGGCGAGGTCTGGGGCATCGGTCGCGCCTCGTTGGCGCGACTCATCGCCATGGGCATCGACACGGTGGCGGACCTGCGGGACCTCGATCCCCGGCCGGCGCGGGCCTCGCTGACGGTGGTGGGCGAACGCATCATCCACGAGCTGCGCGGCCGCGCCTGCCTGCCCCTCGAGATTGTGCCAGCCCGGCGCAAGGGCTGCGCGGTCACCCGATCATTCTCGTCACGGATCACCGAGCGGACCGTGCTCGAGCAGGCGGTGGCGGCGCATGCGACGCGGCTCGGCGAAAAGTTGCGGCGGGACGGTCTCGCCGTCTCGGCCGTCACCGTCTTCTACCACACCAGCGAGCACGACCGCGGCGACCCGATGCGCTCGGTCTCGACGGTGGTCCACCTGCCGGAGGCGACGAACGACAGCCGGCACCTGATCCAGGCCGCGCTCCACGGCGTGGCAAAGACCTGGAAGGAGCAGGGGCCGACGCCCTGGCGCTACAGCAAGGCCGGGCTGGTCACGAAGGATCTCGTGCCGCTCGACGAGGCGCCCCGGCCGCTATTCGATGCCCTCAACCGGGAAAAGTCCGGCGCGCTGATGGCCGCGATGGACGCCTGCAACAGCCGGTTCGGCCGTGGTGCCGTGGTGCCGGCGCGGGCGGGGTTGATCGAGAAGCGCACTTGGTCGACGAAGTTCGAGATGCGCTCGTCGCGGTTCACGACGCGGTTGAGCGAGGTGCCGACCGTTCAAGCCGTTTAGCTGCGACCATGAATCTAATCCGTTCGATCATTTACAAATCCCTGGAATATTTTAAAAATATCATTGTGATCGCTGAGTGGTGCCAGATCTCTGGGATGAATATACTCTTCGCCAAAAAACGGGAATATACGTACATCGAAACAGGCGCGCAGCCAATCAATGGCGGTGCGGATCCGAGGAACGCGGTCCACATCGGGATGATATGTCAGCCACACATCGAGCCGAAAATTGAGGCCACAATCGATCGGAATCAGGTCCATTCCCAACGGATAGACGTAAGTCGGTAGCCATCCGATGCCGGCCCCGTTTGCGACAGCCAGAGTATGGGCGCTGCTCGCATTTGTTTTGATTGCAATCGCAGGGGCACGGGGGAGCGCCGGGAGAGTCTTCCCATATGTCGAGAGCGTGGATGTTTCCTCAGAAATTTGAAATACAAGAGTATGATCACTAATTTCCTCAATTCGAGTTGGTAGCCCAAATTTGTTTGCGTATGAGTTCGATGCAAATGGCATCGTATGCAGATAACCAAGGCGCACTACTTTCAGGTCGGCTTCCTGCGGACGTGTGAGCTGCACTGCAACATCCGCCTCCATTCTCAGCACGTCGGCCGAGGTCATGCCGCAGCTAAGATCGATGCGCAATCGTGAGTGCCGACGCTGAAATTCAATGATGCGGGGCACGAGCCAAGCAGATCCAAGGCCCTCTGTGACGGCAATCTTGACTTCCCCGTCGATGACGCTCGAATAATAATCTCCCGCGCGGAGTATCCGATAGGCCGAAGCCTCCATTTTCTGCGCTTCAGCCAGGATCTTGGCGCCTTCCGGGGTCGGCTTGATGCCGGTCACGCCTCTCGTCAGGAGGGACACCCCCAAGGTGGCCTCCAACTCGCTGATGCGGCTGCGCAGCGCATTGAACGACAGCCCGACCCGTGGGGCGGCCGCCCGGAACGAGCCGCAACGATGGATCTCCAGCAGCATCCAGAGCGAATGCCAGTCGGGCATCGTGTACTGCCGATCGGCTGGCGGGTGTTCTGTTTTCAGAACACCCCGTTCTTGTGGCTTGCGCATACACGATCCTCTGTTTCTGCAATCAAACGGGAAGTTTCCACTCAAATCTACTTGGAGCTTCCTGGTGTCATCTCACTTAGCAAGAACGGGTTCTCTTGCCCCTCAACAGGCGACGCGGCATCCACGCCCACGCCGCGCGCTCGCCGACATGGATGTGACGCGAATTTCGCGTCACGTGGTCATCTACACCCCCAGCATCGATGAGAGTCTGTCCGGGAAGAATTTGTTTTTTCGGAGCGCGTTGCGGTTCGCGCCGACAGGCGTATGCTTGAGCGATGTGGACGCCTGAGAACCGCCAGCGGTACGACCGCAGCAAGCTTCGCTATTCCACTGATTTGACGGATGAGGAATGGGCGCTTGTTGCTCCCCTTCTCCCGCCGGCTCGACGCGGGGGAAACAAACGAACGGTTGATCTGCGCGAGGTGGTCAACGGCTTGATGTATGTCCTTGGAACGGGGTGCCAATGGCGCGCTATCCCAAAAGATCTACCGCCTCGCTCGACGGTGCATGGCTACTTCGATCTATGGGATTACGACGGAACTCTCCTGCGCATCCATCACACCCTCTACGTTCTCTGCCGCGAACAGGCAGGACGTGAGGCCAGCCCAACGGCAGCGATCATTGACAGCCAGAGCGTCAAGAGCGCGGAAAAAGGGGGCGCACGATCGACCCGTCCGGCTATGATGCGGGCAAGAAGATCAAAGGCAAGAAGCGCCATCTCCTCGTCGATACGCAAGGTCTGCTGATGCATGCTCTGGTGCATCCGGCCGACGTGCAGGATCGTGATGGCGGCGTATGGGTCATGGCGACGCTGTTTAGTCTCTACCCGTTCCTGCTGAAGCTGTATGCAGATGGCGGCTACCAGGGGCCGGTGTTCCGGGAGGCGTTGGAACGGGTCTGCCGGTCTGTGACGGTGGAAATCGTCAAGCGGTCGGATCAGGCGGTCGGGTTCGAGGTCCTGCCCAAGCGCTGGATCGTGGAGCGGACGATTGGTTGGCTCAATCGCTGCCGGCGGCTGGCGAAGGATTGGGAGTGCCGCACCCGCAAGGCGCTGGCTTTCCTGCGCCTTGCTTCCATCCGCATCATGCTCAGAAAACTCTGCCAACAATCAGCATGATCCCGGACAGACACTGAGGTCGAGCGTTTGTTCGACGTCTGCCGCAGAGAACTGGGGTCGCAAGCCAGTCTCGACGTCGTCAGACGGGTGATGTCGGCCAATCCTTCGACGTTCAGCGCTTTCGCAAGACGCGATAAGTACGACTGCGCCAACCCCCGTGCAGAAGGGTTCATCGCGTGGCTGCCGCTGACGTCCGAAGGCAGAACGGCCCTGCTCGGCGGTCAGTTCGACGGTGCCAATCCTTCGCCGAACTACATCGCAGCCCAGCATGAAAAGCCTGCGGCGCTCTATGTGTGGGCGATCTACGCATCCGGGCGTCTCGCCGGCGGCGTCGCGCTCGCCTTCCAACAGATGTCGACGCCGCTCTACAGCGATGTGGATCTGCTCGCCTGGGGGCCGACGGCGGCCGGTCGCCGCCTGATCGATACCGTCGGATTCAAGCCGCTCGATGCCGACGAAGCCGGGCAACGCGGATTCCACATCTACAGGCGGAGCCCGCAGCACACTGTTCGCCCGGCCTACGACACCTATCCGAGCACGACCGAAGTGAACACGGTCACTGTGGTTCGATCGCTGGACGACCTCACCAAGGTGATGGCGATCCGCAGCGTTGCCTTCCTGGCCGAACAGGCCTGTCCGTTGGAGGAGGAGTTCGACGGCAACGACCTCTCGTCGACGCATCTCCTCGGCTACGTGGGTGACGAGCCGGCGGCCTCGTTGCGCATCCGGTGCTTCGCGGATTTCGCGAAGGTCGAGCGACTGGCCGTGAGGCCGGAATACCGCAATTCACGCATGCGTTCGTGATCGTCCGTGCGGCCCATGAGCTGTGCCGCAAGAAGGGATACGTGCGGGTCTATGGACACGCCCAGCGGCGGCTCATGCCGTTCTGGAGCAGGGCAGGGGCCCGGCGGTTCGAGGGCGCCCGCGAGTTTACCTTCTCCGATCACGAGTACACGGAGATGCTGGCCGAGCTCCCGCGGGATCCAGAGGCCATCGCCGTCGGCGCAGATCCTCTCGTCATCATCCGTCCGGAAGGGCGGTGGCACATGCCCGGCGTCCTAGACCGATCAAGTGCGCGCCCGGCAACGAACCCCACTGGCGGCGAAAGGAATAGGCGGCGATGACGACTCACCAACGAAACCGCTCGCCGGCGGTCGGGAGTGAGGATCTCCTCATGCCCCCCAAGCCTCCCCCGACGATCGACGAGGTGGCGGCGATCCTGCCGTCGCTCGTGCGGGCTCTCGGGCTCATCGTCGAGCAGATGGAGCCCCTTATGGACCTCGCCTGCCAAGCCACCAATCTGTCCGAGGAGACAGCCGATGCGATGAACGATGTCGGCTATGCCCTCACTGAGCATTCGCGCACGCTCATGCGCGAGGCAAACACGCGCCGGAGGAATGGTCTCGGCCGCAGCATTCTCCGACACCGGGACGAAACGGGTGCGGTCGATCAGCCGAGCGTTTCGGTGCTGCCCAACGAGCTCACCGGAGAGACCGGGCTGCCGCCAGTATGTCCGACGTGACATCCGCCTCAAAACACAGCGGCTTAGCCCCGCGCGGCCGGTTGTAGGCGCTACGCCGGCCGCAGGATCTGCCGGCCCGGTCGTGCTGGTAGGGACAGGCGCAGGAGCCGCGATAGCGGGCGATCGATTCGGCGATGAGGCGCTTGGCGATCTCGGCGTCGAAGGGGCCGCTCGGTGCCGCCCGCGGCCGCTCTGGCGTCTCCCGGCGCCGAGGCGGCGGTGCGCTGCGATCGAACGGATTCTGGACCGACGGTTGAGCGGCCGGCTGCGCCACCGCCTGTCCGACGCAACGGACCATGCCGAACAATACGGCGCCCCAGAAAAGGGCCGAGAACACGACTGCTGCGACTGCGAGGAACCGATCCTCCCACCGGCGCGTCTGGTTGTACTTCCGCGGATGCGGGCCGGTGGTCTGCTGGGCGGCCCAGGCTTGAAAACGCTCTTCGGCTTCGTCTCTCTCGCTCATGCCAGCCGCCTACGGTGTCCGTTCACCTTGGCTGTTGTCAC
Source organism: Methylobacterium sp. SyP6R (assembly GCF_019216885.1). Taxonomy (NCBI): domain Bacteria; kingdom Pseudomonadati; phylum Pseudomonadota; class Alphaproteobacteria; order Hyphomicrobiales; family Methylobacteriaceae; genus Methylobacterium; species Methylobacterium synurae. Next base: position 172,698 of record NZ_JAAQRC020000003.1, read on the forward strand.
AGGCCGCTTGCGTGGCATCAAGGGACGAGTCGGGCTGGATCGGCTACGATCCGACCATGTGCAACCTCTACAGCTTAGCCCGCTCCCAAGACGAGATCCGGCGCACCTTCGCGGTCGATCGCGACGAAGTCGGCAACCTGCCGCCGCTGCCCGGGATCTTCCCCAACCAGATGGCGCCTGTCATCCACGCCGCCGGAGGCGAGCGGGTGCTGACGATGATGCGCTGGGGCTTCCCGCCGCCGCCGAAGGTTGGCACCCAGCCGGTCACCAATGTGCGCAACGTCGCCTCGCCTTACTGGCGCCCCTGGCTGAAACCGGCGCACCGCTGCCTGGTGCCAGTCACGTCGTTCAGCGAGTACGCCGACACGAAGCCGCGCAAGACGCCTGTCTGGTTCGCCCCCGACGGGAGCCGGCCCCTCTTCGCCTTCGCAGGCATCTGGCGACCCTGGACTGGCATGCGCGGCTTGAAGCGGGACGAGCCAGTGCCGGAGGAGCACCGGCTGTTCTCGTTCCTGACCACGGAGGCGAACGGCGTAGTCGGACTGGTGCATCCCAAGGCGATGCCGGTGCTGCTCACGACCGCGGAGGAGTGGCGTACCTGGCTCAAGGCGCCGGTCGAGGAGGCGCTGCAACTGCAGCGTCCGCTCGCGGACGAGATGATGGCCGAAGTGGGGCGAGGGCCGCGTCACGACAGGATCTCATGACTGAACCGACGCGCGATGATGGCATCATCGGCCGGAGCCCGAGCATCGTGCGCGGGCTTTGCCTTCCTCGCGGCGTGTTGTCGCTCGATGCGACAGATTGAGGCGATCAGGCCGGGGAGAACTCTGCTCCGAACTCTCAACACTCAGCCGGTTCCGTCTCCTGCTGCGCATGGAGGACGCCGTTGCGCTCGCGACGTACGATCGCCAGAAACGACCGAGCCGCCCGTGACAGGGGACGCTGCGTCGGGTGCAGAACCGCGACTTCGAACGGGATTGCTGGCCGGAACGGGATCCGCACCAGTTCTTGCCCGTCAGTTGCCGCGGCCGTGAACGGATCAAGAAGGCCGATGCCGAGGCCACGGCCAATGAGGGTCGCGACCAAACCTGCGTATTGCACTTCCAGTACCGGGCTGCAGGTCAGACCGGCACGCGCGAAGGCTTGGTCGAGGCGCTGACGGGACAGGCTCGTCTGAGGCAGCACGATGAGCGGTTCGTCGGCGAGGTCCTGCGGCGTGACCTGAGCGCGGCCCACCAGCCGATGATCGCTCGGCACGGCGAGCACGAGCGGTGCCCGGCAGAAGGTCTCGACATCGACCCCCCCGCGCACCAGCGGCAGTTCGGCGAAGCCGAGATCGATCGCCTGTGCGGCAGCAAGTTCCTCGACGCGGGTGGAGGTCTGGACGGCGAGGGTGATGCTCGAGCGGGGATGCTGGGCGCGGTAGGTCTCAAGCACGGCCGGCATGAGGCCGAAGGCGAGGGCCGGCAGGGCGGCGAGGGAGAGCTTGCCGGTGTCGGCTGCGCGGATGTCGGCCGCGAGTTCGCGGATCCGATCGACGGACGTGAAGGTGCGTTCGACAGCCTCGAACAGCAGGATGGCCTCGGGTGTGGGCGTGAGACGGTTTCGGGCACGTGCAAAAAGCGGGATGTCGACGGTGTGCTCGAAGGCCTCGATCAGGCGAGAGACGGCGGGCTGAGACAGGCCGATCAGCTCGGCGGCACCCTTGGTCGTGCCGGCCTGCATCATGGCCCGGAAGGCTTCCAGCTGGCGGATGTTCATGGACTAACGAGCCGGGATGTCTGAGTGATACGGGTGATCCACTGCGAGCGCGTCGGAAGAGGACCATGATCCGTGGATTGATCGTCCTACAAGGGCTCGCTAGCCCCTATGAACGGGCGGGCTCTCGTGGGGCGGAATGTGCGGCGGTTGCGGGTGGCCCTCGGGTTGACCCAGGAGGCCCTGGCGGTCGATGCAGGCCTCGACCGCAGTTACGTCGGCCGCATCGAACGGGCGACGGAAAACCCGACGGTCGATGTTCTTGACCAACTGGCAGCCGCGCTCACGGTCGAAAGCTGCGAGGTGCTGCGCCGACCCGAGGACGGAGAGCTGCCTCCTGCGAAGATGAAGGCAGGTCGGCGTCCCAACATTGTCTGAATGAAGAGGACGCCATCGGTTCCCACTTCCTCTTGATGCAGGATCGGAACTGTTCGGCGTCGGAGCTGACCCTCAATCCATTCGAGGCGTATGCCGCCCTTCATGCGGTCTGCCTGGAGACCATCCTGGCGGCTTCGGGGACCGCGCGGGCCGCCAACTCGACGGTGTCGTCGTGAACGCGATCGCCAACCAGGAACTCTAGGAAGCGCCCGAGATCGCTGAACAAGTCGCTCCGTCCGCCGTAGAAGGCGCAGATGGCGGGCTCCTCGCGATCGGGCAGCCAGATCAGATAGGTCGCCTCGCGCGTATCGTCGTTGATGCCGAACAGGGTGACCTGTGCCTCGGTGATCGCCCACGGGAGCGTCCGTGATGCAGTCTGCGCATGGGCCTCCCGGCTCATGCACGTCTCGATGACGGCGGCGTCGATGGCGTCGAGATCCAACCAGGTCTGGTCGAGTGCTGCCTTTCGCCACCTGCCGGCGAACGCGTAGCGCTCCCTGAGCATCGGGCTGAGACGCATCGTTCTGGCAGCATCGAGGGTCACGATGTCATCCGGCGGGTCGGACGGCTCGCTCCGTGACTGCCGGATGCCGTCCTTCTTGTTCAAATCCCAGAGCTGCCTCAGTAGGTCGCAAACGCGGTCTGCCATGGATCCTCTCTGTACGGTTCGAGCCGGGGGCGCCTCCCGGCGCGTCTCAAGTGAAGCGGTCCGGTGTTCCAGTCCTGGGGAAGAAGTCGGCTGCGTGCGCAGGGCCGGCGCCAGCCATGATCGGGTCGAGAACGGAACACCCGACCCGCGCGACGTGCCGACTATGTCGGACCGAAGTTCTAAGGACCGGGGTCCGGTGCCGGCCCGACCTCCGGCTTGGTCCTGGGCCGAGGCGTCGGATACAGGACCAGTGCATGCTTGCCTGCATCCTGGGGGACTGCTCGCCCCTGGAGCGGCCCCGGCGCGTGCCAAGCTGGCGGGATCAACGGCCAGCTCAGGGTTACGGGGCATTCGGGATTCAGAGATCGAGGGGTTGATTTGGGCCGCGGCACGCGGACCGGGATCGTCCGGGCGTCGGCGGGAGATGCCGCGCCACCAGTTTAGGTCGTGCTCGGCGGAAGGCCGCATGCGAGAGACCATCCTCCGACTCGGTGGTCGGACGGCGCGCTGCATCTGCGAGGTTCTGGTCGTAGACGCGCGGCGAACGCGTCGTGCAGAAGCTGCCTCTTGTTCCAGGATCGTGGTGCGAATGACCGAGCGATGCATGGATCGCTTCCCCGACAGGCCCGTGTCCGCGGTACGCCCCCGCAAACGAGCCTCGACCACCCATAGTCGGGGAGTTGGAAAACCGAGCACACCCGGTCCCTACGACCTTTAGCACCGAGGCGCCTGGACATGCGTCGCACGCTCCCCGACCGCATGGTCAAGGAATCCGGTGCCCAAGCCGGCGGGCACCAAACCGGTGTGCTAGGGGTTTCCACGCCCCAGGGTGGCGCGTACCACCCCACTTCAATTATAGGCGTTCCTGCTGCGCAGATCCACCGTCCGGCTGGCGCCCGAAAAAAATTTGACGTAAGGTCCGACGAGCGGATCGAGGCTTGAGCAGCGCTCCGCAGCCGTTGGCGGAGGCCTGTCCGATGTTGGCTCAGGCGAGGCGTGTGCGTGAGGCATCGAGGTGGGATTGGCCCGGATCGGATACTGCTGGCGAATGCCGCGGCTCAGGCAGCTTGACTGGTGAGGCGAGCGAAGGGTGATCGGCGGGTCGACGCGATGGTTTCGCCTGCCAGCCAGTCGACGATCCGTCTGATGTTGAGGGCGGCGGCAGTTAGGACGTGATGGAGGTGGACCTTGGTCAGCCCGAGGTATCGAGCCCGCCGCAGATGCATGGTGCGTACGCCCAGCGACAGTGTCCCTTCGATGCCCGCCCGCCAGCGGTACTGCTCGGCAAAGGCATCATCGGCTTCTCGCGCCCGCGCGGCCTCCAGCGCGGCATGCTCCTCGCGCCGACGCGGCGTGAGCAACCGGCGCGGGCAGCGCGTACAGTTCTCCTTGAGCGCGCAGGGCTTGCAGTCCGCACTGGAGAAGCGGATGCGGATCACTGTACGACCCACGTTGTGATTGGGGCTCCAACTCGTCGTTGTGTGACCGGCCGGACAGGTGGCGATCTTCCGATCCCAGTCGATCTGGAAGTCCTGAAGCCTGAAGGCTCCCGACTGACGCCACTGCCACTGCCACTGCCACTGCGTATCCTATGGGCTCGGCCCGAGCAGCGTCACGGCATGATCGCGTGTACTGGCGAGCAGCAGGTCGGCATCGACCTAGAGCGCTGTGCGATCGGCCTGCAACGGCCAAGTTGGGTAGGGCGTTGGTTGGCTGAAGGAGCCAGCGATGACCTCACCCTTGTCCGTCGATCTCCGTGAGCGCGTCGTGTCTGCCGTCCTGGCAGGCGCGTCCTGCCGCCAAGCTGGCGAGCGGTTCGGCGTGAGCGCCGCCAGCGTCAGTCGCTGGCACGCCCGCCATCTCCAGAACGGCCACGTCCGACCCAAGCCGATGGGCGGAGACCAGCGCTCGCAGGTCATCGAGGCTCACGCCCCGCGGATCCTGAGGCTTTGCGAGGAGCGCGGCAACATCGTGCTGGCGGAACTGCGCGACGCCTTGGCCGAGCAGGGCGTCACCACCAGCACCAGCAGCCTGTCGCGCTTCCTGGCCCGCCATCGCATCACCCGCAAAAGGGGGCTCTGCACGCTGCCGAGCAGGACCGGCCGGACGTAGCGGAGGCGCGCCAGGCGTGGTTCGAGGGTCAACTCGACCTCGATCCGGACCGTCTGGTGTTCATCGACGAGACAGCCGCGTCGACCCGGATGGCACGTCGCTACGGATGGGCCCCGCGCGGCCAGCGCTGTCGCCTGCCGATGCCGTGCGGGCACTACAAGACTACCACCGTCACGGCGGCCTTGCGCACGAGCGGCCTGACGGCAACGGCGATCTTCGAGGGCGCTACCAACGGCCAGCGCTTCGTGGATTACGTCACCGACACCCTGGTCCCGGTGCTCCGGCCAGGCGACACGGTGATCCTCGACAACCTCCAGGCCCACAAGGTGGCGGGCGCGCGCGAGGCCATCGCGGCGGCTGGCGCGCGGGTGGTGTACCTGCCGCCCTACAGCCCGGAGTTCAACCCGATCGAGCAGGCCTTCGCCAAACTCAAAACCTTGCTGCGCACCGCAGCCGCGCGCACGGTCGAAGACCTGCATGCTGCGATCCGCCAAGCTTTCGCAGCTTTCACCCCGCAGGAGTGTCGCAACTACCTCAATGCAGCAGGCTACCAGACGGACTGCTACGTTTCAGCCTGATCGGGCGCTGCTCTAGCCGGCATCGACTAGTGCACTGACGCCTTCAAAACGTACATAGCTCGTTGCGATTTCTGATGCGGTTGCAGATGGTTGGCGAGAGCGGGCGTGGTGCGTTCGTCCGCGTCAGTGCACTAGTTCACCCCGCAAGTTCAAACACGAGGCGGTAGCCCTACCCGAAAGCATTTGTGGGTTGAAGATGCAGACTGCCGCTGAACTCGGGATACAGCCCTCCTGTGGCACCAGTAATGAGGCGTGCTGATGGAGACCCCCACGTAGATGTCGCCCCATAGGCTTGCCGGGTTCCGCTCCTACGAGCCCGGTCGCTTCGCCACCCACCGACTCTCCGTAAGGGGTTGGTTGCAGCGTCTAGCGCTGTGTCCAGGTTGATCCGGTTCCATACGCCTTCCTTATGCGATAATGAGGAAAATTTGGAGAAGCAACGTAGACGCCATTCAGGATGTCGAAGCCGCCGCCAGCCCAGCGCCAAGCGACCGGGCCAGGGGCAAGGCCATACAGCCTCGAGGCCAGAGTCAGGCCCCGGTCACACGCCAGACCACGTTGCCGACGTCGTCAGCCATCAGCAGCGACTTATCGGGACCGAGCGTGACGCCAACCGGCCTGCCATAGGAAACACTCTCGTCCGGGGCCAGAAAGCCGGACAGGATGTCGCGAGCCGGGCCGCAAGGGCGTCCGTTCTCGAACGGCACGAAGACCAACTTGTAGCCGCTCAATGTGCTCCGGTTCCAAGAGCCATGCTGCCCGATCGCCATACCATCCGGGAAGCCGGGCAGCGTTCCTGCCGGTACCCAGCAAAGTCCCAGTGATGCGGTATGGCCGCCCAGCGCATAGTCCGGTGTGATCGCGCGGGCGACAGCGGCGGCGTCCTGCGGCACGCGGTCATCGACCGTCTGCCCCCAATACGAGTACGGCCAGCCATAGAACCCGCCATCCTGCACGGACGTGAGATAATCCGGCGGCGTCTCATCGCCCAACCCGTCGCGCTCGTTGACCACCGTCCATAACACGTCCGTGTTCGGTTCCCAGGCGAGGCCGACGGGATTGCGCAGTCCCGAGGCGAAGATGCGGCTTGTGCCGTTGGCGAGGTCGAGTTCGTAGACGGCCGCGCGGCCCTCTTCGACCGCCATGCCATCGTCGCCGATGTTGCTCAGCGAGCCGACGCCGGCATACAGCTTCGTCCCGTCCGCGCTGACCAGCAAGCTGCGTGTCCAATGGCCGCCCGGCTTGAAGTCGACCAGCTTGCGGCCCGGCCCGGCGATCGTGGTAGTGCCCTCGGCGTAGGGAAATACGACAATGCCGTCGGTGTTGCCGACGTAGAACTTGTCCTCCACGAGGGCCATGCCGAACGGCTGGCTGAGGCCCGTGAGGAACGGCTCGCACGTCTCCGCCACACCGTCACCATCCGTGTCGCGCAGCAGCGTGATGCGGTTTGCACTCACCCCCGCGGCGCGGGCCCGCTTCATGGTCGCGGTCATGGCGTGGTCGAATAGATGTCGCATGACCTTGCGCGGCTCGCCGGACGATTCGGCGACCACCACATCCCCGTTCGGGAGCACATGAAGCCAGCGTGGATGGTCCAGCCCGGTGGCGAAGGCATTGACCTTCAGGCCGGGAGCAGCGACCGGAAGCTGCCCCGGTGACCACCCGCGTGCTGAGGGCATCTTCAGCGTCATGATCCGGCCCTGCGGCTTCGCGGTCGGAATGGTGGGCGCGCTGCCCCAGGCAGGTTCGTAGCTGCCATCGCGAAATCGCCGCAGCCTGGACGCGGCTCCACCGATCAACGAAACGCCTTGTGCAAATGCATTCGACAAGCTCAACGACCCTCTCCCAACGATTGTCGCCTGATCGGCTGAAGGCACCCGGGCTGGGTACGGCCGCCGAAAACCGGTGCTAGACGTGCGCCGCCGAGGAAGCGGAACTACGCCAGCGGCACGACCGTGGTTCCAGGGTCATGGTCTGCATCGCCATTGCAAGGGCCTGATCGATACCGCGTATGTTCAAGCCGACCACAGGCGGACGAACGCGGCAGGGTTGACGGCGCACGCATGACAGGTAGCGCCCTCACCCCGCGTGGGGGAGGTCGCCCAGTGCTGACGCGCTAGGAGCGTCATACAGCGCGTTCGAGGGGCGTCCTGCTGTCGGCATGCTCCCTCGCTGTCCCGCCGGTCCTCGGGCATCCTGAGCCCAGCACGACAGCTGCAGCTATTTGGGGCAGCTCTGCGAGGAGCGAGCCTCGTGAGCCCAGCCGGATATGACCCCTTGCAGACTTTCCGTCCTGCTGGCTGATACGTCCGCTTGGTAGGACGAAACGGACCTTTATGCAGCGGTCACCACATCAGCAGGTTCGAGTACATAAACGACCAAAGAAGACGCGAAGGGAAGCCCGCGATCAGGACGAAGCCATTGCAGCGACTCGGACAACGCCGTCAAGTCGGGATCCCGTCTCGGAAACCGTCTTACCACTCAAAATCGGATCACGCCTTTGACTTCACGCCCCAGCCAAGTGGCGGGCAGCGAGCCAACCGAAGGTGAGAGCAGGTCCCAGCGTGATGCCGGGTCCCGGGTATGTCCCGCCCATGACCGAGTTCATGTCGTTGCCGGCGGCGTAGAGGCCGGGGATTGGTTCGCCGCTGCGGTTGAGCACGCGGGCATGCTCGTCGGTCACTATCCCGCCGGCGGTGCCGATGTCGCCAGGATAGACCCGCACGGCGTAGAACGGCGCCGTCTTGACCGTGCCGAGGCAGGGATTGCCGTCCTTGATCGTCGGGTCGCCGAGGTAGCGGTTGTAGGCGTCGCCGCCCTTGCCGAACGCCGCGTCGCGTCCCTCCCGCGCGCCCTGGTTGAACGACGCGACGGTCTCGGCGAGGACGCCGCCGTCGAGGCCGAGCTGGCACGCGAGGTCGTCGAGGTTACGGCCCTCGACGAGGTAGCCGGCCTTCACGAGCTTGCGGAACGGGCGCCCGCCGGGGAGCACGAGGCCGAGGCCCCAGCGTCGGAGGAAGGCCGCGTCGCAGATCAGGTAGGCCGGGATGCTCGGCACGCTCCGGTGGCTCTCATGCATCGCGAGGCCGAACTCGTGGTAGGAGGTCGACTCGTTGACGAAGCGCCGGGCCGCGCCGTTGACCGCGATCAATCCCGGCTTCGCCCGCTCCCAGACGAGATGGGGATAGCGCAAAACCGTGCCGTCGGGCTTGGTGAGGATCGAGATCGGCGCGTGGAAGACGTTGGCGGCGTTCTCGCCCCGCACGACCGCCCCGGCCGCCTCCCCGAGCCGCAATCCGTCGCCGGTATTGCTGGCCGGCGCCATCGACCAGGGGCCGGTCGGGTGGGGCAGAAGGGCGTCGCGGCGCTCCGGGTCGTGCGGGAAGCCGCCGGTGGCGAGTACGACGCCGCGCCGGGCGCGGATCGCGACCTCGCGTCCCTCGCTGGCGACCACGAGGCCGACGACGCGCCCCTCCTCGACGAGGAGGCGCCGCGCCGGGCTGTCGAGCCAGACCGGAATCCGGCGGTCGAGGACGCTTTTGTAAAGCCGCGCCGCCAGCGCGTTGCCGAGGACGAGGCGGGTGCCGCGGTGGTGGCGCAGCCGGTCGGCGGCGTAGCGGGCGACGAGCCTCATCCCGTGCTTCCACGAGGCGAGCGAGCGGGTCACGCCGAGGAGGTGGTAGACATCCGTCATCGTCACCATCATGCCGCCGAGCACCGTGAATTCGGGGAGCGGGTCGCGCAGGTTAGCGAAATGCGGTCCGAGCTGCCGTCCGTCGAAGGCGAGCGGATCCATTGCGCGCCCGCCGAGCGAGGCGCCCTCGGTGTCGGGATAGTAGTCGGGCGAATAGGTCCGCGCCGCGAGCCGCAGTTCGGTGTGCCGTTCGAGGTAGTCGAGCATCCGCGGCCCGGCCTCGAGATAGGCGAGCTTCATCGCGTCGCTCGACCAGTTGCCGACGATGCGGTCGAGGTAGAGCTTCGCCCGCTCCAGCGTGTCGGGATGGCCGGCCGCCGTGCCGCGGTCGGTGTTCGGGATCCAGACCGCGCCGCCCGAGACGGCGGTGGAGCCGCCGACCCGGTCGGTCTTCTCGACGATGATCGCCGCAAGCCCCTCGATCGAGGCGGTGAGCGCGGCGCTCATGCCGCCGGCGCCGGCGCCGACGCAGATCACGTCCGTCTCGAGGTCGAAGGTCGCCGGAAGGGCGCCGGCTGCCGGCCCGCTCACAGCGCGTCGCCCCGGCGCGAGTAGTTGGTAACGCTCCAGCCGCCGTCGATCGCCAGCACGTGGCCGTTGATGTAGGCGGCTTCCTCCGAGCACAGGAAGTGGATCGCGTTCGCGACGTCCTCCGGCCGGCCGAGGCGCGGGAAGGGGATCGGGTCGATATTGAGCGCCTGGAAGCGCGCATCCGTGTCGATGCGCTCGCGGGTGAGCGCCGTCTCGATCACCCCGGGGGCGACCGCGTTCACCCGGATCCCCTTCGGTCCGTAATCGGCCGCCATCTGGTGGGTCAGCCCGACCACCGCCGCCTTGGTGGCCGCGTAGGGGGCGACCCGCGGGTGGCCGAACAGCCCGAACACGGAGGCGAGGTTGACGATCACTCCCCGGCCCGGTGCCAGGTGCGGCAGGGCCTCGCGCGAGAAGCGGAACAGCGCGCGCAGGTTGATGTCGATATAGCGGTCCCATTCCGCGTCGCTGGTCTGGTCTGCCGCCTTGGCGTTGCCGATGCCGGCATTGTTCACCAGCCAGTCGAGGCGCCCGAAGGCCCGCAGCGCCTCGGAGATGGCGGCGGCCGGTGCGTCGTCGGCTGTGACGTCCTTGACGAGGAGCGCGACAGCCTTGGAATCGCCGGCGAGACGCCGGGTATCGGCGAGACCGGCCTCGTTGAGGTCGAGGGCGAGGACGCGGGCCCCGGCGCGCACGAAGCGCAGGGTCGTGGCGCGGCCGATCCCCGAGCCGGCACCGGTGACGAGGGCGACGAAAGGTTCGGTCATGAGACGGCTCCCGGAGCGGATCAGACGGCGGTGCCGCCGAGCGACTTGCCGCCGTCGACGAACAGGACTTGGCCGGTGATGAAGTCGGTGCGGGGCGAGACCAGGAAGGACACGGCGTTGGCGACATCCTCGGGCCGGCCGGCCCGGCCGGTCGGCTGCAGGGCGAGCTGGGCGGCGATCCGCTCCGGCGTCATCTGCTGCAAGAGCGGCGTGTCGATGAGGCCGGGCGCCACCGCGTTGACCAGGATGCCGCGCCGGATCACCTCCATGGCGAGTGCCCGCGTGAGGCTGACCACGGCTCCCTTCGAGGCGACGTAGTCGACCTGGTTCAGCGCCCCGAGATAGGCCCGTGAGGCGATGGTGACGATCCGGGCGCCGGGCTCCATCCGGGTGAGCGCGGCCTTCGCGAGCAGGAACGGCGCGATCGTGTTGACCTCGTAGGCGCGTCGGAAATCATCGGCGGTCGTGGCCGCGATCGGCTTGTCGCGGAAGAGGCCGGCATTGTTGACGAGGGCCCGCAGCGGCGGAAGGTCGGCGATTAGCGCCGTCACCGCCGCCTCGTCGGTCACGTCGAGGAGCCGCGCCTCGGCCGAGCGGTCCTGCGCCCGCAGCGCGCCCGCCACCGTCTCGGCGCGGGCGGCTTCGAGGTCGGCCACCACGACGTGGAAGCCGTCCTCGGCCAGGCGCTCCGCGATGGCGCGCCCGATGCCGCTGCCGGCCCCGGTGACGAGGACATAGGGTTTGTCGATCATGATTGATCTCCGGGGCAGGTCACGCGCCGAGATACGCGGCGCGCAGGCTGTCGTCGGCGGCGAGCGCGGCGGAGGGGCCTTCCGCCGCCACCTCGCCGTTCTCAAGGATGTAGGCGTAGTCCGAGACGGCGAGCGCCACGGCGGCGTTCTGCTCGACGATGAGCAGGGTGAGTTTCTCGTCGCGGTGCAGCCGCACGATGATGTCGAAGATCTGCTGCACCAGGAGCGGCGACAGGCCGAGCGATGGCTCGTCGAGGAGGAGGAGCTTCGGGCGGGCCATCAGGGCGCGGGCGATCAGCAGCATCTGCTGCTCGCCGCCCGACATGGTGCCGGCCATCTGTCTGAAGCGCTTGGCGAGGATCGGGAAGTACCCGGTCATCACCTCGATGTCGCGGGCGATGCCGGCCTTGTCGTGCCGGCCATGCGCGCCGATGACGAGATTCTCATGGACGCTCATGTCGCGGAAGATCTCGCGCCCCTCAGGCACCTGCGAGATCCCGGCGGCGACGATCGCGTCCGAGCCGAGGCCGCGCAAGGAGCGGCCATTGAGGCGGACCTCGCCGCGCGTCGGCGCGACGATGCCGGAGATGACGTTGAGCGTCGTGGTCTTGCCGGCCCCGTTGGCACCGAGCAGCGCGACGACCCCGCCCTCCGGCACCCGCAGGCTCACCCCCGACAGGGCCTCGATGCGGCCGTAGCCGGCGGAGACGGCGTCGAGCTCGAGGAGGTCAGCCATGCGCTGCCTCCGCGTGAGCGGTCTCGCTCGGCTGCTTGGTGCCGAGATAGGCCTCGATCACCCGCGGATCGCCGCGCACCGCCTCGGGCGTGCCCTCGGCGATCTTCTCGCCGAAGCTCAGGACGGTGATCCGGTCGGAGATCGACATGACGAGCTGCATCACGTGCTCCACCAGCAGGACGGTGATGCCGCGCTCACGGTTCAGGTCGGTCAGGATCGCGTCGAGGCGCTCGATCTCGCGCGAGCGCAGGCCCGCGGCCGGCTCATCGAGGAGCAGCAGCGTCGGCGACAAAGCCAGGGCGCGGGCGACCTCGAGCAGCTTCTGGCGCCCGAAATCGAGGCCGTTCGCCTTGGTCTCGCGAAAGTCCTTCAGGCCGGTGCCCTCGAGGATCTCCTCCGCCCAGGCCCGGGTCTTGGGCGAGCGCGGCCGGAGGCGGTCGATCAGGCGGGTCTCGTGGCGCGAATAGGCGCCGAGCATCACGTTCTCGAGCACGGTCAGCTCGTTGAAGAGTTCGAGGTTCTGGAAGGTGCGGGCGATGCCGAGCCCCGCCATGGCGTGGGCCGACAGCCCGGTGACGTCGCGCCCGTCGAAGCGGATGCGTCCCTCCGTCGGTCGGTAGATCCGCGACACGCAGTTGAACACGGTCGACTTGCCGGCGCCGTTCGGGCCGATCAGGGCGTGGATCGTGCCGCGCTTCACGGCCATCGACAGGCCGTTCACCGCCGTGAGGCCGCCGAAGCGCATCGTGACGGCGTCGAGGGTGAGGAGATCGTCCATCGTGGTGCTCACCGCCGGCCGACGAGGGTGAAGACGCCGCGCGGCGCGTACATCATCACGAGGATCAGGATGCCGCCGTAGATCATCTCCTGGTAGGACGGCACCTGCCGCAACAGCTCCGAGACCAGCCCGAACGCGACCGCGCCGCCGAGCGCCCCCGTCACCGAGCCGACGCCCCCGACCACGATCATCGTCAGGACCAGAATCGTGGTCTGGAAGCCGAGGCTGTCGGGGTGGATGAAGGTCGAGAAGGTGGTGAACAGGCCGCCCGCCGCCCCGGCCAGGAAGGCCGAGAGGGTGAAGGCCAGGAGCTTGGTGCGCCGCACATTGATGCCGACCGCCGCGGCCGCCACCTCGGATTCCCGTACCGCCCGGAAGGCGCGGCCGAGGCCAGAGGCGTGCAGGCCGGCAACGAGCGCCACGATCACCAGCGTCACCCCGGCGACGAGCGGGAAGGCGGCCTTGTCGGTGAGGATCGGGTGACCGAACACCTCAGCCGGCGGGATGGCGAGCCCGTTCGGCCCGCCCGTCACCGGGGTCCAGTTGAGGAAGACCCACTGCATCGCCTCGCCGAAAGCGAAGGTCGACAGCGCCAGGTAGATGTCGCGCATGCGCAAGGACAGAACCCCGATCGCGAGCCCACACAGGGCGGCCAGCAGGCCGCCGGCCGGGAGCGCGAGCCAGAACGGCAGGCCCAGCACCTTCGCGCTCAAGGCCGCCGTGTAGATGCCGATGCCGTAGAAGGCCGCGTGCGCGAGGGAGAACTGGCCGGCCTCGCCGATGACGATGTGCAGGCCGAGCGACAGGACCACAAAGACCAGGAGCAGGTTGCCGATATAGACGACGTAGCCCGTGGCGAGCGCCGGCAGCGCGAGGCTGAGCCCGATCAGGAGGACCGCGACGGCGGTCAGGGTGCGCGCGCTCATACCTTCCTCACGCGGAGCCGGCCGCCGAACAGGCCCTGCGGCTTGAAGATCAGGACCAGCATGATGATGACGAACGGGGCGACAGTGATCGCCCGGGTGGAGACGAAGAGGCCGACGAGGTTCTCGGCGATGCCGATGATGAAGCCGCCGATCACCGCCCCTGGCAGGCTGGCGAAGCCGCCAACGATCGCCGCCGCGAAGGCGAGGGTAACGACGCCCCCCATCTCGGCGGTCATCAGGAGCTTCGGCGCGATCAGGATCGCGGCGATCGCCGAGATGCCGCCGGCGAAGATCCAGACCAGCCGCTCGGTGCGGCCGAGATGGATTCCGACGAGCTGCGCGGCGCGGCGGTTCATGCCGACGGCCCGCATCGCCCGCCCGGTGCGGGTCAGGTTGAAGATCGCGAAGAAGGCCGCCATCACCGCGAGCGCGGCGCCCAGGATCGCGAGGTCGAGGTAGCTCAAGGAGGCATGGCCCAGCGTGATCGAGCCCTCGGGCACCACGGAGGGGAACGAGCGCGGCGTGTCGCCGAAGCCGGTGGCGCGCACGAAGCCCTTGAGCACGTAGGACAGGCCCAGGGTCGCGATGACGAGGTTGACCGAGACGCCCCGCGCCGCGGCGACCCGGCGCAGCACGACGCGCTGGAACAGGCCGGCCGCAGCCGCGATGGCCACCACCATCGCGGGCGCCGCGATCCAGATCGGCAGCCCGACGAGCGCGATGAGGAAGAACGCCAGATAGGCCGCGGCCATGTAGAACTCGCCCTCGGCGAAGTTCGCCACGTCGGTCGTGCGGAACACGATCACCAGGGCGAGCGCCAGCAGGGCGTAGACCGAGCCGGTCACGAGGCCGGAGGCGATGCCCTGCTGGAGGAACAGGAAGACGATCTCGGAATCCATGGCCTTCGGCAGCGTGACGGGGAGGTGGCGGGCTGTCCTTGCCCTGACGGTCTCGACATCCTCCTCGTCATTCCAGGCACCGCTTCGCGGCCCCGGAACGACGAGGTGAGCGTGAAAACCCGCACGGAGGATCAGACAGGACCCGGAGCGATCACTGGCCCTGGTAGGTCCAGCGGCTGGCGAAGCTGCCCGGCACCGCGGTCAGACCCTCGCCGTCGAACTTGAAGTAGGTCGACGACTTCTGGGCGGCGTGCTCGGCCTTCGTCAGCACGATCGGCCCGGCCATGACGCCGCTGTCGAAGTCGGTGCGGTCGAGGGCCTCGATCACCTTGGCGCGGGTCGGGCTCGGCCCGGCGGCCTGAAGCGCCCGCACCACGGTCATCGCCGAGGGGATGCCGTAGGGCATGTAGACCTGCGGGTGATCGGGCTTGCCGGCGAGATTGGGGTAGTTCGCCTTGTAGAGATCGTAGATCCAGGCGAGCTTCTCCGAGCCGGGCTTCGCCGCCAGCACCTCCTCGATGTAGACGTTACGGAACGCCTCCTTCGAGCCGACATTCTCGGACAACTGCTTCAGGTTGGCGATGGCGTTCACCGCGATCACGATCGGCTTGTTGAAGCCGAGTTCCTGCGCTTTCTTCAGGATGAGTTGGGCCGGCCGGGCATAGGTGGCGATCACCAGGGCGTCGGCGCCCGACGCGCGCATCTTCAGGACCGGCGCCGTGACGTCGGTGATCGCCGGGCTCACCGCCTCGGGGACAAGCGTGACGCCGTTGTCCTTGGCCTGGAAGCGGGCCCCCTCCAGGTTCCAGGCACCGTAGGCGTCGTCGTGGTTGATGTAGGCGATCTTCTTCGCCTTCAGCTCCTTGCTGGCGAACTCGACCACCGAGCCGCCCATGGCGCGCTGCGAGATCGAGAAGGCGCCGTAGATGTTCGGCTGCGGCGGGTAGAGCGCGCCGTCGCCGGAGGCGTTGAGCATCACCCACGGCACGCCGGAGCGCACCACGTAATCCTTGGCGGCGACGACCGGCGCCGAGCACGACCCGCCGTTCAGGAGGAACACACCGTCCTGCTCAACGAGCTTCTTGACCGCCGCGACTACGTCGTTGGCGTTGCAGCGGTCGTCCTCCTGGACGATCTCGATCTTGCGGCCGTGGATGCCGCCGTCCTTGTTGATCTTGTCGTAGTACATCCGGGCGGCGTTCATCACGTCGAAGCCGTAGGCCATCGAGGCGCCCGAGAGCGGGCCGAACATCCCGATCTTGATCGTCGTCGGCGTGAGTCCGGGCTCGTCCGCCCGGGCCGGGGCCGCCAGGCCTGCGAGCGCCCCCACGGCGAGCGCGATCCGGCAAAGGCTGTGCTTGGACATCGCTTCCTCCCGTTTGTTGTATGCGTGTGTTGTAATCGTTTTTGTTATGATTGTTTCTGTCGGTCCCGGATCTACTGCATCCGGTAGCCGCCGTTCACGTCGAGCGTGGTGCCGGTGAGATAGGCTGAGGCCGGCGAGGCCAGGAACGCCACGGCTTCGGCGACGTCGCGCGGCTGGCCGAGGCGGCCGAGCGGAACGTTGGCGGCGGAGGCCGGCGTGGTGCCGGCGCCGCCGGCGGCGAGCCGCATCATGTCGGTGTCGATCAGGCCAGGGGCGACCGCGTTGGCGGTGATGCCGAGCGGCGCACCCTCGCGGGCGATCGCCTTGGTCAGGCCGAGGACGGCCGCCTTGGCGGCGATGTAGGCGGCGCTGGCATTGTAGCCGCCGAGCTGGGCCGCCACCGACGAGAACGTGACGACGCGCCCGTGCGGCACCGGCTCGTCCTGACGCCGCCGCAGGAAGGCGCGGGCGCACAGGAAGGTCCCTGTGGCGTTGACGCCGAGCATGTCCTGCCAATTGTCGAGCGAGGTCTCGGCGATCAGGGGCCGGCGGCCCTCGTGCAGGAGGAGCTTGCCGGCGTTGCAGACCAGGACTGCCACCGGTCCGAGGTCGCGCTCGACCGCCGCGAACAGCGCCTCGACGGATTCCTCGTCGGCGACGTCCACCGCGTAGCCGGCATGGCCCGACCCGGGCAGTTCGGCCGCGCTGCGGCGGGCGCTCTCCGCGTCGATATCCGCGGCGGCGATGGTCAGGCCGGCCCCTGCCAGGACGTGGCAGACCTCCTGCCCGATGCCGCGGCCCCCTCCTGTCACGAGCGCGATGCGGTTCACGGCCGTTCCCTCTCTATTTCTTGTTGGAGACCAGCTTGGATACATGCAACCGAGATGTCAAGGCGATATACGGCTTTATCTCTGGTCGAGGGCGATCTATGTATCCATGATGCGAACGCGATCCCAGGATGTGACGGAGATCCTACGCGGCTGGATCCTCGACGGGACCGTGCCGGCGGGCGAGCGGCTGGAGGAGGTGCCCTTGGCCGAGCGCCTCGGCGTCTCGCGCACGCCGCTGCGGGCGGCCCTGACCCTGCTGGCGACCGAGCGCCTGCTCGATTACCAGCCCAAGCGCGGCTACGTCGTCCGGCGGTTCGGGGCCGAGGACGTCTTCGCGGCCTACGAGGTCCGCGCCTCGATCGAGGGGCTGGCCTGCAGGCTAGCGGCGGCGAACGGCGTCCCGGACCCCGTGGCCGCGGCCCTGCGCGGCTGCCTGGCGGAGGGCGACCGCATCCTCTCGGGCGGCGCGCTGGCCCCGGGCGACCTCCAGCCCTACCAGGCGATGAACGAGCGTTTCCACGACGCGATCATCCTGCTCTCAGGCAATCCATGGGTCGAACGCTTCGTGCGACAGACCCACGCCATCCCGTTCGTGTCCGGCCGGGTGATCCTCTGGCACGATTACGGGGTGATCCGGCGCTCGCACGACGACCACCACCGGATCCTGGCGGCCCTCGTCGCCCGCGATCCGGCCCGGGCGGAGGACCTGATGCGCGAACACGTCTACTTCGCCGGGCTGTTCCTGCGCGACAATTTCGATCGCGTTCAAGCGAGGCCGGGCGACGAACCGGCCCCCATCGACCCATAGGAGGACGCTTCCCGATGAAAATCTACTTCTCTCCCGCCTCGCCTTACGTCCGGAAGGTCATGGTGGTAGCGCACGAGCTCGGCCTTGCCGACCGGATCGAGCGTCTGCCGAGCGCGGCCGGTCCGGTCCAGCGCGACGCGACGATCCGGCAGGACAATCCCCTCGGGCAGGTCCCGACCTTCTTCACCGACGACGGCACCGTCTTGTACGACAGCCGGGTGATCTGCGAGTACCTCGACGACCTCGGCGGCGGCCGCTTCTTCGGGTCGGGGGCGGAGCGCTGGCGCAACCTGACCGACGCGGCACTCGGCGACGGATTGCTCGGGGCAGCGCTGCTGGCCCGCTACGAGGCGGTGCTCCGGCCCGAGCCGCTGCGCTGGGCCGACTGGAGCCGCGGCCAGCTCGAGAAGGTGACGGATGCCGTCGACCGTATGGAGGCGACGGATCTCGGGGCGCGCCTCGACATCGGAACGGTTACCTTGGGGTGTGGCCTCGGCTACTTGGATTTCCGCTTCCCCGAGCTGGATTGGCGCATCGGTCGCCCGCGCGTGGCGGCGTGGTACGCCGATTTCGCGCAACGCCCCTCAATGACGGCGACCGCGCCCGGGGGATAAAGGCCCGGCACGGCCGCTCAGCCGGCCGCCGACGGCACGGGCGGCCGGACCAGGCTCCGGTTCGCCCCCAGCCGGCGCATCGCCCAGGGCGGGGATGCGCGATCGCGGTATGCATCTGGCCGACCAGAAGGCTTGGCTATCCGCCGACACGCGCGAGAGAGCGGTAGGGCGAAATCCCGCCGATTTCCCGAAGCTTTGCCCGCTTGCCGCCCCGGCGAGCGCTCGTGCCTCTGCGCCATCGCAACTGAAGCGGGAAGCTTCGCACACGGGCGGCCGAACTGGATCATGTCCACCACGACCGCAACGAGGTAGACGTCGCGCCGCTTCGGCCCGCATCGTCTCCAAGGAGATCCTCCGGCAGGGAGACGCTCGACAGGAACTCTTAACCTGTCACGCAACGACCGTTCAAAGCAGATGGCGCGATTGCGCAATGACTGCTCGGTCAATGGTGCAGGCTTGTCCTTCGGCGGACGGCAGAATGCGGTCCTGTAAGTACGGCTCGCTGCAACTAAGAGCTCTCAGCGGCCTCCGGTATCGCAAGGCGCGCATGACCGCTGGCGAGTGTTATTTATATTAAATTTCGTGAAACGGGAAATTATACTTACATCGTTGTGAGGATGTCTCGCAAGGTGCAGCTGCCGAAGCTGGCGATCGGCCGCTTGCGGTTCAATTCTTTGTTTCGATACAGTAATTTGCACTAAGCACGCATTTGGTATGCTGCGCGATTCCACAATGAGAGGTCGACGGCCTTGCGAAGCCATCTTCGATGTCTCGCGCAAGATTCAAGTACGAAGAGGCCCATCTGATCCATGGCTATCCGCGGAGAAAAGTTCAAGCAACCATGGCGGACAGGCGAGCCTTCAACACGATGTAGAAGGCCGACGCGGCCGGCGTCAGAGAGACGTTGCGCCGTCGCACGAGACTGATCGTGCGATGGATCATGGGCTCGGTCAGCAGTACTTCGACGAGCTCTTCGACGACTGAGGTCGCCCTCGACGCCGCCGGCAGGATCGCTGCCCCGACGCCGGCTGACACGAGGGCGATCGCCGTTGGTGTGCTCTCGACGACGAACCGCCCACGCCCCGGAAGACCCGCGGCCGTCAGCTCCGCTTCGACGAGGCGCCTGTTGCCGCTCGCGCCGCCCAGCGTGATGAGATCGATGCCGCTCAAGTCCGCCCACCGGATCGCCTCGGCGCCCGCGAGCGCATGGCCCCGGTGACAGACCAGAACGAGCGGGTCGCGCATCAGCTGATCCTCGATGAGATCCGTATCATCGTCCTGCTGGATATGAATGCCGAAATCGGCCTCGCCCTGACGAACGGCCTCGGTTACGAGCACACCCGAGCGTTCGAGGATCTGAACCCGGTTCTGCGGATAGTCGCGCGCGTAGGCGTTCAGCACGTCCGGCAGCTGCCGGAATGCGACCGACTGAAGCATGGCCACCGTCACGTCGCCGACCGAGAGGCGCGAGGTTGCGCGCAGGCGCTCGATACCCTGCGTAAAATCGGCGATGAGGCGCGTCGCGAGGGGAAGGAACTCGCTTCCGACCGAGCTGAGCCGCACTGCGCGCGTGGTGCGGTCGAACAGGGTCAGTCCGAGGAAGCCCTCGAGCTTCTGGATGCGCCGGGTGAGCGCCGTCTGCGTCAGCCCGAGTGCCTCGGCGGCCCGGTGATAGCTGCCGAGCTCCGCGATCAGCACGAAGGCCTGAACACCGTCTGCGGGCAGCTTCATGCCAGTCAATCATGAATTGATGCGATAAATTCGTTTTACTCGAGCTATCGCGCCGATGACAAGGGGAGTCGCCGTACCCGGCGCCTCGACCTCGTTCGGCCAACGATCCGGGCGCGAGGGGCGCGGGAGAACCCGGCCCGACAACAACAAAGAATCACGTCGCGGAGGAAACCATGAGCCTGCCCATCGCCGCCGGGTCCTCGGCTGCGTCCGCCGTCGCGCAGCCGGCCAGATCACGAAAGACGCTCTGGACGCGGGCGATGGAGACGCGGATCGGCATCATTCCGCTGCCCGTCTACGTACTGTTGCTCGTCCTGATCGCCGCCTTCTCGATCAAGGGCAAGATCTCCGGCGAGGTCACCGTGATGATCGGGGTGATCGTCGCGGGCGGATTCACCTGCGCCGAGATCGGCCGGCGCATCCCGGTCCTGCGAGCGATCGGCGGCTCGTCGCTCGTGACGATCTTCCTGCCCTCCTTCCTCGTGGCGCACCAGCTCCTGCCGGCGCCACTGGTGCAATCGGTCACTGCCTTCACCAAGTCGACGAACTTCATCTACCTGTTCATCACTGCCGTCGTGGTCGGCTCGATCCTGAGCATGGATCGGCGGGTGCTGATCCAAGGCTTCGCCAAGATCTTCATCCCGCTCGGCCTCGGCTCGCTCGCGGGGATCACGGTCGGCGGCTGCGTCGGCTGGCTCGTCGGCATCGGTTTCTGGCGTTCGATCCTCTACGTGGTCGTGCCGGTGATGGCCGGGGGCGTCGGCGAGGGGGCGATCCCGCTGTCGGTCGGCTACGCCGAGGCGCTCGGCGCCGACCAGGGCAGGATGCTCGGCCAGATCCTGCCGCTGGTGTTCTTCGGCAACCTCGTCGCGATCGTCGTTTGCGGGGCGCTCAACACGCTGGGCAAAAGCCGGCCGGACCTCACCGGAAACGGCCAGCTCCAGCCCGGTCCGGGCGAGGCGGGAGACCCTGAGAAGCACGATGCGGCGCACAGCAACACCACGTCCATCGACGTGGCTACGGTCGCGGCCGGCGGCATCACGGGCATCGCGATCTATATCCTGGGCACGCTGATCCACTCGCTCATCGGCCTGCCGGCTCCGGTGGCGATGCTGTTCCTCATCGTGGCGGTCAAGATCCTCAACGGTGTGCCCGCTCCATTAGCGGAAGGCGCGCGCGTGGTGTTCCGCTTCTTCGTAATCGCGGTGACCTACCCGCTGCTGTTCTGCACGGCGGTGGCGCTCACCCCCTGGCACGAGCTGGTCGAGGCGTTCCATCCAGCCAACCTCGTCACGATCGTCGCCACCGTGATGGCGCTGGTCGCCACCGGCTATTACGTCGGGCGCCTGCTGAAGATGTACCCGATCGAGACGGCGATCGTGAATGCCTGCCACAGCGGGCTCGGCGGGACCGGCGACGTGATGATCCTCACCGCTGCCGAGCGGATGGAGCTGATGCCGTTCGCCCAGGTCGCCACCCGTATCGGCGGGGCCCTCACCGTCACCGCCGCCATCGTGGCGATGGCCCACTTCAAGGTTCTGTGATGCGATGGGGAGGTTCGCCATGCTCATGCGCAGCAAGCTGTTCGTGCCGGGATCGCGCCCGGAGCTGTTCGCCAAGGCCGCGGCGGGCGCGGCCGACGCCCTGTCCTTCGATCTGGAGGATTCCGTGCCGCCTGCCCGCAAGGCGGAGGCGCGGGACGCCCTCTCCGCCTATCTCCGCGCGGCGCCGGGCGATCTCGGCAAGGTTGTCGTCGTGCGGGTGAACGCCGCCGGCACCGCTCACTTCGCCGCGGACCTCGCGGCGATGGCGCTCCCCTGCACGGACATGATCAACCTGCCGATGGTCGAGGAGCCGGAGGCCGTCACGGACGCGGCCGCACACCTCGATCGTATCCGGGAGGCCGGGCACATCCGCCTGCTCGTCAACATCGAGAGTCCGCGGGGCCTGCGCCGGGCCGCCGAGCTGGCGGCCGCCCATCCGCGGGTGGCGGGCCTGCAGATCGGCTACGCCGACCTGCTGGAGCCCTGCGGCATCGATCGGGCGGATCAGGCGGCGCTCGCCCACATCCGCCTCACCGTCCGGCTCGCTGCGGCGGAGGCGGGCTTGCCGGCCTATGACGGGGCCTTCGCCGGCGTGAAGGACCCGGACGGCTACCGCGCCGAGTGCGAGGCCGCCCGCCGGCACGGCTTCGCCGGCAAGAGCTGCATCCACCCGAGCCAGGTCGCCATTGCCAACGCGGCCTTCCTGCCGAGCCCGGCCGAGATTGCGTGGGCGCGCCGCATCCTGGAGGCGGCGGCGGACGCCGAGGCGCGCGGGCTCGGGGCGGTCCTCGTCGACGGCCAGATGGTCGACCCGCCCTTCCTCAGCCGCGCCCGCGCCACCCTGGCGCTGGCCGATCTGCAACCCGGCATGGAGGCATGACCTCATGAGCGATCTCGCCCAGCGCGACTACCAGCCCGGTGCCAAGGGCACCCTCGACGGCGTCCGCGTCCTCGACCTCTCCCGCCTGTTCGCCGGTAACGTCCTCACCCAGATTCTCGGCGACTTCGGCGCCGAGGTGATCAAGGTGGAGCCACCCGAGGGTGACACGCTGCGCGCCTGGAAGACCGAGGGCATCGAGACTCACTGGAAGATCTACGCTCGCAATAAGAAGAGCCTTTGCCTGTCGATGCGCGATCCGCGCGCGGTCGACTTGATCCGTAAGCTCGTGCCGTCGTGCCAGGTCTTCGTCGAGAGCTTCCGGCCGGGCGTGCTGGAGACGATGGGGCTGTCGCCCGAGGCGCTGCACAAGCTGAATCCCGGCCTGACGATCATCCGTATCTCGGGATGGGGCCAGGACGGGCCCTACGCGCAGCGGCCCGGCTTCGGCACGGTGATCGAGGGTTTCTCAGGCTTTGCGTCGATGAACGGGTTCGGCGACCGCGAGCCCGTGCTGCCGCCGATGTACCTCGCCGACGGAGTGGCCGGGCTCTACGGAGCGTCGGCCGCGATGATCGGCTTGCGCGAGGTCGAGGTGAATGGCGGCCGGGGCCAGGTGATCGACCTGCCGCTGCTCGATCCGCTCTTCGCCATCCTCAGCCCGCAGGTGGCCAACTACCGGCTCACCGGCAAAGTCAAGCCGCGCACGGGATCGCGCTCGACCAACTCGGCGCCCCGCAACGCCTATCGCTGCAGCGACGGGCTCTATGTCGGCCTGTCGGGCTCGATCCAGAGGATGACCGAGCGGCTGTTCCGGGCGATCGGCCGGCCCGACCTCGTGGACGATCCGCGCTTCCGGACCAATGCCGACCGGCTGCGCCACGCCGACGAGCTCGACGCCATCATCGGGGCGTTCATCGGTGCCCGCACGCAGGCCGAGACAGTCGCGTTCTTCGAGGCGGCCGAGGTCACGATCGGGCCGATCTACGATGCCTCGCAGATCGTGAAGGATCCGCACGTCGTCGCCCGCGAGTTGGTCGCCGACTACCCTGACCCGGAGATGGGCCGGCTTCCCATGCACCACATCGTGCCGCGGCTCGGGGGCACGCCCGGCACGATCCGCACGCCCGCCCCGCGGCTGGGCGAGCACAACCGGGACCTGCTCGCGGAGATCGGCGTCGCCGGCGACGCTTTCGATGCGCTCGTCCGCGACGGCGTGGTCTGTGGATGACCTGACACCGGCCGTGGGCGCCGACGGCGATTCGGCCTCACGGCCGCCGGGAACCCCGCACGGCGCCGCCCGAAGACGAAAAAATCGAAGAGGAAACGTCATGACGGATCAACCCACGGCCTCGGCCGTCGAGCGGCGGAGCTTCGTTGCGGGCACGGTCTACGTGTTCGAGCGAATCATCCCGGACCCCTTCGTCCTCGCGATCGGGCTGACCGCCCTCGTCGTGCTGGCCGCTCTCCTCGTCGCGCCGAACGGGGCCCCCGCCACCGTAGTCACCTCCTGGTACGCCGGGGTGTTCGGCATCCTGGGCTTCGCCTTCCAGATGATCCTGATCCTGGCGACCGGCCACGCGCTCGCCCATGCGCCCCTCGTCCAGCGGGGCTTGCGGGCACTGGTGCGGCGGGTGTCGACCCCCAACCAGGCCGTGGTCATGACCTTCCTGGTCGCCGCCACCGCTTCCTGGCTCAACTGGGGCTTCGGCCTCGTCATCGGGGCGATCCTGGCCCGGGAGGTCGCCAAACGCGTGCGACTCGATTTCGGCTGGCTCGTCGCGGCGGCCTATTCGGGCTGGGTGATCTGGGCCAGCGGCGTGTCGAGCTCGATCGCCCTGTCGCAGGCCACGCACGGCAACGCGTTCAACATCGTCGAGAAGCTCACGGGCGTGATCCTGCCGTTCAGCGAGACGGTCTTCACCGCGTTCAACCTGATCCCCACCCTGGTGGTCGTCGTCATCGTGCCGGTCGTGTTCGTGTGGCTGCGTCCGCGGGACAGCGAGGCGCAGATCTATGTCCCCCAGGACGAGCTGGCCCCGGCCAAGGATCCGCCCAAGTGTCCGGCCCTGCCCGACAGCCTGGCGGCGCGGCTGAACCGCTCGCGGGCGCTGAGCCTCGTCCTCGTCGCCCTCGGCGTTGCCGACCTCGCGGTGACCTGGACCAGCAAGAGCGTTTCGCTCGACGCCAATGCCGTCATCCTGATCTTCCTCATCGCCGGCATCGCCCTGCACGGCCGTCCGGTCGCCTACGTGGATGCGATGAAGAACGCCGCGAAGCAGACCGGCTCGATGATGCTCCAGTACCCAATCTACGGAGGCATCATGGGAATCATGGATACGACCGGCTTGGCCGCGATGATCTCGAAGTTCTTCGTGACCGTCGCCACCCAGCACACGTTGCCGTTCTGGACCTACTTCGCCTCGCTGTTCATCACCTTCCTGGTGCCGAGCGGGGGCGGGCACTGGGCGGTGCAGGGACCGTTCGCGATTCCCGCGGCGGTCTCGCTGCATGCGTCGCTTCCGGCCACCACCATGGCGGTCGCGATGGGCGAACAGGTGTCCAACATGATGCAGCCCTTCTGGGCGCTGCCCGTCGTGGCGATGGCAGGGATCGGGATCCAGCGAGTGCTCGGCTTCACTGTCGTCACCTTCGCGGTAGCCGGGACCGTCTACGGCGCCGCGCTGCTCCTGCTGGCGTGAGCGGGGAGGGGGAACGATGCCTGACTCGACCGCTGGGACCGCCGAGACGGGCGCCTTCCCGAATTCCGCCGGGACGGGTCTGCCGCGCAGCGGGACGGTCCCGAAGGCCTGCGACGCCCATTTCCACGTCCTCGACCCGCGCTTCGCGACATCGGAGACCACCCGGCCGGAGGGGACGACCTTCGAGGATTATCGCGCGATCCAGGCCCGGCTCGGGACCACGCGCGGCGTCATCGTGCAGGCAAAGTACCACCGCACCGACCCAGCCTGCCTCCTCGACGCCCTGGCCCGCCTGGGTCCGGACGGACGGGGCGTCGCGGTCGTTCATCCCGAGGTCCCGGATGCCGAGTTGCGGCGCCTCGATACCGGCGGCGTTCGGGGCTTGCGCTTCAGCGTCTGGAACCCGGCCGACACCGTCACCACCGTGGCGATGATCCGGCCGCTGGCGCGGCGCATCGCCGATCTCGGCTGGCACGCCCAGATTCATATGTCGGGCGCGCAGATCCTCGCCCATGCGGACCTGCTCGCGGAGCTGCCCTGCCCGATCGTGATCGACCACATGGGCCGTCTGCCGCCGCGGGAAGGGCCGGACCACCCGGCCTTCGGGGTCATCGCCCGCCTGATAGAGGGCGGGCGCACCTGGGTGAAGCTCTCGGGTGCCTATCTCAACACGGAGCAGGGACCGCGGGGCTATGCCGACGCCACACGCATCGCCCGCGCCTTCGTCGGGCTGGCGCCCGATCGTCTGGTCTGGGGCAGCGACTGGCCGCACGTGACCGAGCCGCACAAGCCTGATGATGCGGTTCTGTTCGATCTCCTGACCGAATGGGCCGGCAGCGAACGGCAGCGCGACCGCATCCTGGTCGACAACCCCGCAGACCTATATTGTTTTGGTTGAGCTGTGCTCGGCATTGCTTCGATTGGTCCGAGGTGACCCCAATGCACGTTCCATGGGATTGCCCCACGATCCGGGGCAATCCCAAACCCACCTGCCGCCTCGCCCTGCTAGCGGCCTTGGATCCGCGACGTCGCTGCGTCCAACCCCAATCACGGGTTGGCGCTACAAGCTGCCGGCCTTTAGCGCACGCAGGCGTTGGGCTCCCGTCTCGGCCGGGCTGCCGGCCAGGCAGAGGCGGCGTTCGATGGCATCTAACTGGCGGCTTTGGGCCGCCAGCAAATGGCGAAGGCCCATGATGCTGGTCTGCAAGGCCCTGGCATCCGCGAGTGGATCAACGGACGGGAGGTGCTGGGTCGGGTGATTTGGCATGGCCCCATCAGGCCAGGGTCATGCTTAACTAAAGGTAAAAATCTAGGACACCTGGCCTATCCGCCGGCTGGCTCCTTGCGCTTGGCGACTTACTTCCCGCTTCCGCCGCTCATGGCAATGAAGTCGTGCGCCCGGTCATAGGCAAGCCGGATCAACCCCGCGTGCCAGGGATCTGTCATGTCCAGGCAGTCCCACGCAGGGCATTCCGGAATGCGCTCGCGTGCACGCTCGTGCATGGAGCGAGCAACGAGTTCGAGAGGCTGGGGGTCGGCATCATGATGGATCATTGTAGCGCGCCCCACGCCCTTTATTGCGGCGTTGTGGAGGCATAAGCCGCTTGCATCTAAATTGTCTTACCCTGACGTCCCATTTTCTTATCAAGGCGTCTCAAAATGAAGCTGCGTAGCATCCGCTTGGACGTGCTCGTGCAGTTCGTGGGCGAGACGGCAATCGGCGCTTTTTGTCGTCCAGGCGCCGTGCGGCGCATATCGGCGCCCGCCTCGGCCACCTCACTGACCGGCGAGGGCCGCGTGCTCGCCGCGCGAGTTCTGTACCCCGGAGCAGCGGGCGGTCCTCGAGGTGTACCGCCGCGGGCTCGCCCAGGCCGAGGCAGCCAGACTTCCCTGCCCGAGCGGGTGGATGGTCTGGCGCGCGCCGGGTTCGATCCGAATTGCGTCGCCGCCGGCCTGTTTGGCTCGGTGCTCCGGGTGCCCGGTCGGGTTCGGCCGATTAGGCCAAGACCGTCAAGCAGGCGGTCCGCCGCGAGAGCCCGGAATGATCGAACCTGAGACAGGCTGCGCTCCTGCACCTCGTCGGGCACGATCCGGCAACGCGGCTGCCGGCGGTGACAGGCCGAGCGCATCCGGGCTTTCCTCGGCCGCGAGGGCAAAGGGTTGGCCGAGGTGCTGTTCAATCCGACCGATCGGGCGCTGATGAACAGCTATGCCGGCGCCGTCACGATGACCCACATGCCGGGCGGGGGGCGCTTGCCCGATGGCGGTCGGGCCTCCCACATCGCGCGGCAGATCATGAACATTGTCGCGGTTGGCGTCGGCTTCAAACTGGCCGGCCCGGGAGGCAGGTCGCTCGGGGCAGCGGGGGCGCGGGTCGCGAGGGACGATTGCCGCCGGAGGTCTCAACGACGCCCGCGTCGCCCGCTTGTTCGAGGGTGGAGCGTCCCGCCCCGCTGCCACCGGCGGCTGTCATGGGCGGTCACGGCAGCGCTGCAGGGCTGATGCCCAGTGTGCTGAATTGGTAATGTCGAGGGGCGCGCTGTCCAAATTGGACAGCCGCTCCGCTAAAGCTTCGCTGAACAGGGAAAGGTGTCGATCAACCCCAGGGCCATCACGTAGCTGGCGGGCTCATGAGCGAGAGCCGGATTGGCCTCGACCTTCCGGCGTAGTATCTCGCGGTGCTGCGCCGGCATGATGTTGAGGGAGGGGGTGGGCGGAACAGGGGGCCGTGACTGGCCTTCGCGTTGACCTGCCGGATTTCGTCGATCAATCCGCTCAGGCAGCCGGTCCCGTAGGGTGCCAACGGACGCCGCAGGATATCGCCCGCGATGGGATCGGCCCGCGCCGGCAGCGCGAGCAGGATCAACCCCAGGATCACAACCGCTCTCACCGCGCTGCCTCCCGCGTGCCCTTCGCGGTGCCGATCATGAACAGGCGCGGCCACACCTCCACCGTCGTCGGCGCGGCGGCTGGGCCGTTCGTGACGGTGTGCGGGCGACGAACTCGCCACCGGTCGCCGCCACGTCAACCTCGCGAGGGATGTGGACGCGCAGGCCCGGCATGGTCTCGCCGCGGGCATGCGCCGCGGCCTGACCGAGGCTGCGGGTCAGGTGATTGAACGTGGCGTCGTCCACGGAAACATCCGCCGCCCCTGATCTCGACTTTGGCCATTCAGGCAGCGTTGCAGAGGGCGTAGGCCCATAGCGGCGGCAGAGCGAAGCGAGGTTTCGTGCTGTGTCGCTTGGGCCGGGGATGTTGCCAAAGCCCGCTCCCGCTAGAGAGCCTGGCGGACGCTGGCCAGCGCATCCAGGAAGGTGGTGCGCCTTCGGATAACAGGCGGCCTGCGCCGCCTTGCGCACGCGGGCGGGGAGTCGCGCGGCCAGCAGGGTGACGATCGAGAACAGGACGAGCAGGCAGGGGATGGTGCGGGTGATCGCCTCGTCCGACCACCGGCGCTGCGTCTCGACGCCGAGGTGGGCGCGGGTCTTCTGAAAGGTGACCTCGACGCTCCAGCGCCGCACGAACCACGTCACGATCTGTTCGGGATCACGCTCCAGGTCGGTACACAGCAAGGCCTGGGGTGAGGAGCGCTCCTCTGGATCGCGGATCAGCATCCATCGGACCGGCACCACCGGCAGACCCGCGTGCCACTAGACGGCCGTCTCGCTGGCGACCTCGACGGTGCGCTCGCCGGTCCCGTATCAGCCCGCCACCGTGAGGCGATTCCAGAATGTGGCCTCCTCGACGAGGACCTGCGCCAGGCTCGGGCGCCGCGCGCCCTTGATGCGCGGACGTCCGACAGTGCCGGGCCGGCGGGGCGGAGCCGGATCGTAGAGGGCCGCATCGAGGCGCAAGCGGGTACCGACCGTCACGCCGCGGCGGCTCGGGGCGGCGAGGAGGGCCAGCGCCGCAAAGCCGCTGTCGGCGACCAGAACGAGGTCGCGCCCCATTATACTGTATTGCACGCATGTCGAGCCGAAATATGTTCAAGATAGAAAGAAATGCGCCGCCGGTCAATAGTATCGAATTCTTCTGCCGGCACCCAGGTGTCGGAATTCAAGGTCAGCTGCCGCTCGCCTAGAGCTGCCGGAAGAACCATTTCGCTACGTCCGCATGGTATAGTATCGATGTGCTGTACTGTACCCGTGCTGTCCAAGACACGCACGTTCAAAGGACGATCGCGATAGTTGACGACGTGCAGACCGAGATGCGTTACCGGCGTTTCGCAGGGAAGGTTGAGAACGGCATGTCCGCTGGAGTAGAAGGCGGTCTCGTCCCGAGACCATCCCACACCCAGCCAATCTGAGAGCGATTCGGCGGGCACGGCCGAGGTCAATGGTCGCGCGACCCCGGTCGTCCCGCCGCCAGCCTCGGCGTCGGGCTCCAGTACGAGGTTCAAACCAACGCGTCGAAACATGTCGTGCGTGAATGGCTCGGACCAGCCGCTCTCGAACCAGCCGAATTTGCGGATGCAGTAGACGGAGACGCCGTCGAGCCGCAAGCCCCAGTGAGGCCACCAAGCGTCCTGGATCGGCTCTGCGGCGAACGCGATCACTCCAGCCGTTTTCAGCCGGTCGGCGCAGCGTGCGATCACTTGCCATGGGCGTACGGCGTGATGCAGCGCTTCATAGAAGAAGACCATGTCGAATCGACCGTCGACTTGGAATGTCTCGAACGTGCCGACGAGTGCGGTGATCGGAAGGTTCAATCGGACGGCACGCCGATTGATCAGCGCAACGAAGTCGGGGTTGATGTCCAGCGCAACGACGTCGGCACCGAGCATGGCGAGGAACTCGGTGGTCAATCCCCACCCCGCACCGATGTCGAGCACCCGCGGAGTCGCTGGAAGACCGGCGAGCCGCAGGGCGCGGCCGATGCGCAAGTGATGGAGAACAAGGCGTGACGGGTCGCGCCAGCCATAGGGGTTAGTGGCGGCCGCGTGAGAGTCGATGTCGAACTGCGTGAGTTCGTTCGTGGACTGGTCGAGGACTCGGCCAGAGATCTCCTGGTAGAGCGCGACTTGAGCAGCTACATAAGCGTCGCTGTACGGGTCGAGGTGTTGATCGACCGGCGTGTCGTAGCTCAGGGCGAAATTGTTGAGCAGCGTCTGCCCTTCGGGGGACTCGGGACCTCCGGCCGCATCGACGGCGTCGACGAACACATCGAGTTCGTGCGTCGTGTAGAGCGTCGTCGCCGTGGGGGCGGGGCTGGGCGCGGCAGGGGGAGGCGGGCAGGCCTTTGGATCGCTGGGTGAGCGGCCCTCGGACTTCCCGTATCGGAGGAAATGCGTGAGCCCGTCCAGGATCTCGCCGCGTTCCACCGCGGTTGCAACGTCCGGGTAGGCCGTCAGGTACCAAGCCTCGTCGAAGGCCGCCTTCTCGTCCATCATTGTCTCCCCGACGGCGCGATCGCGGACCCGTGTCACCTACCAGCGGCGTCACAGGAACGGCAGTGCATCTACGCCGTCAAGCGCCGGCCGCTTTCTACGGCGTCATGCCGGCACCGGTCGCTTCACTCGTCCGGTGGGCCTGTCGGCAGCAAGACGAGGCCAGAGCGCCGTCATTCTCGATTCACCGCGGTCATGCCGTCTGCCGACGAGGGGCGCTCATGCGACGCGCGAGGCGTCGAACGTCACGACGATGTCGTTGAGGCAGCCGTATTTCATGAGGTTGTCGTGTAAGATGCGGCTGATATCCTGGAGCACGAACCGCTCCAGCGTACCGCCGTCTCGGACGATGAACGTCTCTGGAAACGTATTGATGACCCATTCTAGAAAGTCGAGCGGCTGCGAGCGCGAGTGGTGCAGCAGGCACCACGAGTTGAACTCAAAATGCACCAGTGCGTTTGACCGCCAGATGAGGTCGGCCGCGCTCCTCAGGATCATCGGCTTGAAACCCTCGCAGTCGATCTTGATGAAGTCCGGCAGGCGTCCGTCGGTCCTGGCGAGCAGAGTGTCGGGATTGAGCATCGTCACGCTGGTTCCGAACGAAGCGATGTGGCCGTAGGCCGACTGTTCGTTGAAGAGCGTCCGGCCGTTGCGGTCGCCGATGGCGCAGTGCACAGCCGTGACGTTGCGGACGTCGTTGTCAGCGAGATTGCGCTGCAGGAGATCGAAGACCGGACGGTTGGCTTCCACCGCCGTGACGTGCCCGTCGGGACACAGGCCTGCCATCATGAGGGCGGTGACACCAATATTCGCGCCGATGTCCCAGCAGATGTAGTCGGGCCTGAGATAGCGTGCGCTGAAATCCTCGAACGAGGCTTCAAAACGATCGGTGATGCTCGCGTAGTAGGGATCTAAGTCGTCGAGCCCGGCGATCTGGCGGAGCGTCCCGTTGAGGGTCACGGATTTGATCGGCATGTCGCACTCGGTGTCGTGGGTTGAAGCCCGCGGTTGTGTGCACGACGGTGCGCTTGCCCCGTCTGCCCGACCTGGAGGGCGGGCGGCCCGCGAACCGGTCAACGCATGGCCGTCCGATGACGCGCCGTCGTCCAGTCGCGATCATAACGGCTTCGACGCTGTCTGCGAGCCTCCCGGCCACCACCCACGGGGGGGGGGGCCGGGAGGCTCGCAGACAGCGCGGGCGATTGCGGGGGGCACGCGCATCGGAGTGGCAGCGAGAATCTCGGGCGCGTCGCCTCGGCCGGTCGCGCTTCACGCGAGGATGAGGCCGTGCTGGAACGCGGCGCTGTGGTTGTTGAGGTTCTCGAGGCTCTGAGCAAAGCCGATCAGCACCTCGGCCCGGTCGAGCACGCCGTGGTCGAGGGCATTCGTCCAGTTGGCAAGGCCCTGCGCGTCCGGCGCCCGGTGCAGGGCGTTCTCGTAGAGCTCGTGCACGAAGGTGGTGTTGCTGGTGCTGGCGCCGTAGTTCTGGACAAATTCCTGCGAGTCGACGAATTGCTGGGCCACCCACTTCAGGCTGCTGCCGGTGTCGAGCACGTTCGTCCAGTTGACCAGGCCACCCGCATCGGGCGCCCGGTCGAAGGCCGCGCCGTAGAGCAGGGCCGCCGCGCTGGCATTGCCCTGGACGTCGAGCACCACCGTCTTGTCGTTGAACTGCACCTGCGAGACGCCGCTGACCAGGTCCATCTTGCCGTCGGCACGGATCAGCTGCCAGGAGCCGTCGCCCTGCTTGACGAAGTTCCAGTCGCCGTAGTTGCCGGATTCGACAAGCCGGTCCTGCCCGCCGCCACCGGTGACGATGCTGTTGCCGCTGCCGCTTACGAAGACGTCGCTGGCCTTGCCGCCGACGAAGGTGGTGATGCCGTGCCCGCCGACCAGCGTGTTGCCGAGGTCGTTGGCGATGAGCGTGACGTGACCGTCGCCGGCATAGGCCGTCTTGACCGTGCTGTCGGCGCTCAGCGTCATGGCGTGCCCGGCGATCGTCGAGGTCGCACCGGCATGCAGGTCGATGACGTCGTTGCTCGTCGTCGCGGCGGCGTTGATCACCGCGTGGCCCGAATTGGCGTGGATGACGTCCCGACCCGAGCCGAGGGAGCCATAGGCGTCGGTGAACACGAAGATGTCGTCGGAAAGCCCCGCGTCGGCGCCGTGCAGCGCCAGCGTCGCGCCGGTGAAGTTCCCGGTGGCCGCGCCCGCGCCCTCGCTCACCTTCAGGGTCCACTGACCCGCGCCGCCCTCGCTCAGGAACGCGTTCGAGCTGAAGGTGAAGGACTGGAACGCCGCGCTGCCGCCGTCATGGTCGAGCAGCGTGCTGACCGTGCCGTCCGGCGAGATCAGCTGCACCGTGAGGTCGCCGACCTTAGAGTGGGTACCCTGCAGCGTGATCTCGGCGGTCTCCACGTTGATCGCCTGGCCGACCGTGAAGGTGTAGCTGATGCTCGACCCGGCGGTCAGGGTCTTGGCCTGCGCTGCCGCGACGCTGAGGTTGAGCTCGTTCGCCGAGGTGTTCTGGCCGCCCCAGGTCTCGGCGAGGCGCACGGCGGTGCGGGCATCGACGACGCCGTAGCCGGTGTCGTTCGAGAACTTCAGGCCGCCGCCGTTCCAGTGGTCGGCGCCGTTGGTGGTGGTGGCGATCCCGGCGGGCTGCTCGGCGGCGTAGGCCAGGATGGTCTTGACGTCGCGCCAGCCGAGGTTCGGGTTGGCCTGCAGCATCAGGGCGGCGACGCCGCTGACCTGCGGCGCGGCGGCGGAGGTGCCGCCGAACTGGTCCGTCGTGTCGCCGGCCGAGTAGCCGGCCGCGCCGGCGAGGTCCGTCGTGGTCAGCGCGCGGGCGCCGCCGCTCGAGGGAGCGGCGACCAGCACCGAGGCGCCGCCATTCGAGTAGCTCGCGGCCTTGCCCTCCGAGGTCACCGCCGCGACGGTCACCATGTGACGGTCGTTGGTGAAGTTCGACAGGTTGGTGTCGCCGCCGGTCGCCCGGCCGTTGCCTGCCGCCACGACCTGCGTCGTGCCGAGGCCGCCCCGGCCGTGGTCGGCCGCATTCGACAGGTCGGCAAAGAATGCCGACCACGAGGCCTGGGCCCGATTGACGTAGAGCGACGCGTCCCAGCCCCAGGAGTTGTTGGCGACATCGAAGTTCACGGCGTTCGCCATGGTGGTGGCGACCTTGCTGGCCGAGACGCCGACGACCTGGAAGCTCGACAGCGTCGCATCGTAGGCGACGCCGATCGGCGCGGCGGCCGAGGGCTTGGCGTTGAGCAGGCCGGTCACCGCCGTCGCGTGCTGGCCGTTATCGTCGAACACCGCGATGCTGACGCCGGCGCCGGTCGCCTGCTTCCAGGCACCCGTTGCATCGATGCCGACCGTGCCGGTGCCGCTCTGCAGGTTCCACATCGCCTGGTTCGCGATGGCCGGGGCGCTGGTGTTGGAGGACAGGGCGTTGGCAAGAGTAGACCAGGTGGTGGGGGCCGACATCGTTCTGCTCCGAAGAAGTTGAGAGCAAAATGCCGGTATCGCCTGTCCAATCGGTTGAAATCTAAAGTTAAACGAATGCCACCGGTGCGCATCCTGAATAGAATGCCAACTCAGTCTTTGATTAACCTCACTAAGTTGCAATATGAATAGGATCTAAATGCAAGTGTAAACTTCAGACGCTGTAAACTGAACGAATGGTTGCTGCTGGCCGATCGAAAGCGACCTGTGAGATTAGGGAGTTGTGAAGCCTGCCCGGTAGGAGGTCGTGAAGCTTGACGATCGGTGAGCCGAGGCCGGCTTCACGCAAGTCCCAGGGGCCGGCGCGGTGTCTGCAGGATTGCGCCCCGCAGGCCCGCGGCCGGCCTCCTGCCGCGATCCGCGCCTCACGCGAGGATGAGGCCGTGCTGGAACGCGGCGCTGTGGTTGTTGAGGTTCTCGAGGCTCTGAGCAAAGCCGATCAGCACCTCGGCCCGGTCGAGCACGCCGTGGTCGAGGGCATTCGTCCAGTTGGCAAGGCCCTGCGCGTCCGGCGCCCGGTGCAGGGCGTTCTCGTAGAGCTCGTGCACGAAGGTGGTGTTGCTGGTGCTGGCGCCGTAGTTCTGGACAAATTCCTGCGAGTCGACGAATTGCTGGGCCACCCACTTCAGGCTGCTGCCGGTGTCGAGCACGTTCGTCCAGTTGACCAGGCCACCCGCATCGGGCGCCCGGTCGAAGGCCGCGCCGTAGAGCAGGGCCGCCGCGCTGGCATTGCCCTGGACGTCGAGCACCACCGTCTTGTCGTTGAACTGCACCTGCGAGACGCCGCTGACCAGGTCCATCTTGCCGTCGGCACGGATCAGCTGCCAGGAGCCGTCGCCCTGCTTGACGAAGTTCCAGTCGCCGTAGTTGCCGGATTCGACAAGCCGGTCCTGCCCGCCGCCACCGGTGACGATGCTGTTGCCGCTGCCGCTTACGAAGACGTCGCTGGCCTTGCCGCCGACGAAGGTGGTGATGCCGTGCCCGCCGACCAGCGTGTTGCCGAGGTCGTTGGCGATGAGCGTGACGTGACCGTCGCCGGCATAGGCCGTCTTGACCGTGCTGTCGGCGCTCAGCGTCATGGCGTGCCCGGCGATCGTCGAGGTCGCACCGGCATGCAGGTCGATGACGTCGTTGCTCGTCGTCGCGGCGGCGTTGATCACCGCGTGGCCCGAATTGGCGTGGATGACGTCCCGACCCGAGCCGAGGGAGCCATAGGCGTCGGTGAACACGAAGATGTCGTCGGAAAGCCCCGCGTCGGCGCCGTGCAGCGCCAGCGTCGCGCCGGTGAAGTTCCCGGTGGCCGCGCCCGCGCCCTCGCTCACCTTCAGGGTCCACTGACCCGCGCCGCCCTCGCTCAGGAACGCGTTCGAGCTGAAGGTGAAGGACTGGAACGCCGCGCTGCCGCCGTCATGGTCGAGCAGCGTGCTGACCGTGCCGTCCGGCGAGATCAGCTGCACCGTGAGGTCGCCGACCTTAGAGTGGGTACCCTGCAGCGTGATCTCGGCGGTCTCCACGTTGATCGCCTGGCCGACCGTGAAGGTGTAGCTGATGCTCGACCCGGCGGTCAGGGTCTTGGCCTGCGCTGCCGCGACGCTGAGGTTGAGCTCGTTCGCCGAGGTGTTCTGGCCGCCCCAGGTCTCGGCGAGGCGCACGGCGGTGCGGGCATCGACGACGCCGTAGCCGGTGTCGTTCGAGAACTTCAGGCCGCCGCCGTTCCAGTGGTCGGCGCCGTTGGTGGTGGTGGCGATCCCGGCGGGCTGCTCGGCGGCGTAGGCCAGGATGGTCTTGACGTCGCGCCAGCCGAGGTTCGGGTTGGCCTGCAGCATCAGGGCGGCGACGCCGCTGACCTGCGGCGCGGCGGCGGAGGTGCCGCCGAACTGGTCCGTCGTGTCGCCGGCCGAGTAGCCGGCCGCGCCGGCGAGGTCCGTCGTGGTCAGCGCGCGGGCGCCGCCGCTCGAGGGAGCGGCGACCAGCACCGAGGCGCCGCCATTCGAGTAGCTCGCGGCCTTGCCCTCCGAGGTCACCGCCGCGACGGTCACCATGTGACGGTCGTTGGTGAAGTTCGACAGGTTGGTGTCGCCGCCGGTCGCCCGGCCGTTGCCTGCCGCCACGACCTGCGTCGTGCCGAGGCCGCCCCGGCCGTGGTCGGCCGCATTCGACAGGTCGGCAAAGAATGCCGACCACGAGGCCTGGGCCCGATTGACGTAGAGCGACGCGTCCCAGCCCCAGGAGTTGTTGGCGACATCGAAGTTCACGGCGTTCGCCATGGTGGTGGCGACCTTGCTGGCCGAGACGCCGACGACCTGGAAGCTCGACAGCGTCGCATCGTAGGCGACGCCGATCGGCGCGGCGGCCGAGGGCTTGGCGTTGAGCAGGCCGGTCACCGCCGTCGCGTGCTGGCCGTTATCGTCGAACACCGCGATGCTGACGCCGGCGCCGGTCGCCTGCTTCCAGGCACCCGTTGCATCGATGCCGACCGTGCCGGTGCCGCTCTGCAGGTTCCACATCGCCTGGTTCGCGATGGCCGGGGCGCTGGTGTTGGAGGACAGGGCGTTGGCAAGAGTAGACCAGGTGGTGGGGGCCGACATCGTTCTGCTCCGAAGAAGTTGAGAGCAAAATGCCGGTATCGCCTGTCCAATCGGTTGAAATCTAAAGTTAAACGAATGCCACCGGTGCGCATCCTGAATAGAATGCCAACTCAGTCTTTGATTAACCTCACTAAGTTGCAATATGAATAGGATCTAAATGCAAGTGTAAACTTCAGACGCTGTAAACTGAACGAATGGTTGCTGCTGGCCGATCGAAAGCGACCTGTGAGATTAGGGAGTTGTGAAGCCTGCCCGGTAGGAGGTCGTGAAGCTTGACGATCGGTGAGCCGAGGCCGGCCTTGCGCAGGCCCAGGGGCCGGCGCGGTATCTGCAGGATCGCGCCCCGCAGGCCCACGGCCGCGCGCTCCGGGTGACCGACTCGTCAGCCGCTTCGGTACTGTCCTGGGCCGGTCCACCGGCTTGCGCCAGGACGAAGCCTCATGCACAAGAGTATCCGCCGTAAGGAAGAGGCGACGTGGCACAATCCTTCGCAGGGACGGCCGTCGCGGTGACCATTCTGCTCCAGATCAGGTTTGCGTGATGAAGGTCGAGCCGCGGTCGGCGAACGTCGTGATCAACGTGCTGGCGGCTTGCGCGGCGCTGCTCTCGGTCGTCGGCACCGGCTACATTATCAACCACGCCTTCCAGGCCCGACGCGCCGAGGACGATACGGCCGCCCTGACGATGAATGCCATCGCGGGCGATCTCGACAGTCGGCGCACCCTCGCGGCCTGTTACGTCGACGGCTGCCCGCCGCTGCCGCGCTCCGAGATCATCGCTTGCGCCTGGCGCAAGATCATCGCCGAGGGGGCGGATAGCGTCGCGGACGACCAGGCGCGGCTGCGTTCGGTCTGCGATCCACTGACGACGAGCGAGCTGGAGATCTCCGAGAACGCGAAGGCCTCACTCCAGCGCCGCATCCAGGCCAGGCGCGCGGCTGCGCGCGCGGAGCCGTGATGATCCCGCGCGACCGCGCGCGCGGCGTCGAGAGGCCCCGCTGTATGCTCGCGCACGGCACCAGGCCCCGATGCTCGTCTTGACGGTCGCTGCCCACAAGGGGGGCGCCGGCAAGAGCACCCTGAGCATCCTGCTCGCGTCGCTGTTCGCGCAGGCACGACTGCGCGTCGTCTTGATCGATACCGACGAGGGCCAGAACACGGCCTTTGCCTGGGCTTCGCGGCGCGCGATGATCCAGCCGGC
This sequence comes from Methylobacterium sp. SyP6R, assembly GCF_019216885.1. NCBI lineage: Bacteria > Pseudomonadati > Pseudomonadota > Alphaproteobacteria > Hyphomicrobiales > Methylobacteriaceae > Methylobacterium > Methylobacterium synurae. The sequence goes on from NZ_JAAQRC020000003.1 coordinate 210,412, forward strand.
CGTGGTGACGATCGATTCGGCCGTTCGTCTGACCGATCTGATCGATGCGGCGCAGGGCCACGGCATCGATTTCTGCCTCATCGATACGCCCGCCGGGTACAGCGCCATGGGGCATGCCGCCATCGAGGCGGCCGACCTCATCGTCATCCCGACGAAGTGCGACGCAGCCGATCGCTGGGCGGTCCGCACCACCGTCGAGGCGGCGCGGGAGGCAGGCAAGCCGTTCCTGATCGTGCCGACCGACGCGCCGCCGCGGCGCCTCGGACGCGAATGTCCCGAACTGCGCCTCCTGCGCGCCGACCTTGTAGATCTCGCGCCCCACCTGTGGGACGGCCAGCTGACCGAGCGGCGCGGCATCGGCCAGAGCATCGCCGAAGGGCGGGCTCCGAGCGAGATCGACTGGCAGGGCTCGACCAGCGAGGAGTGCCGGAACCTGTGGCGCCGCATCATGGAAGCGCTGCCGTCCGGTCGCGCGACGGCGGGTGCGCCGTGACCGCTCCATATCGCCGGCCCGGAAAGCGCAGCCCGACGACGCGAGGGGCGGTTCAGCGCGATCGAGGCCGCATGGTCGACAGCCCGGTAGGATCTCCACCCTTAGCGGCATTCTTGGCCGCACACTTTGCCGGCGCTGATCCGGACGACCTCACCGAGGAAGCCTGCTCGTGACCTCCCATCCTCCTGCGTATCGTCCCCTCCCTGTCCTGTGCGCCCTGGTGGCCGGGGACGTGCCGTGGCGCGAAGCCGGCGTGCCAGCTGCAGTCGTGCGGGTCGAAGTCATCGGCCTCGTGCAGGACCGGCTCGTCTATCGGGCCGGTGATGGGCAAGAACTCACCACGTCGCTCCCACCCTCCGCATGCCTCGGGCTGTTCGCGACTGAGGCGAGCGTCGCACTCATGCAGCAGGTCCGGGACTGGCTCGCACGCCAGGGCGCGACCGACCTGCCGGAGGTGACGCAGGTCGAGAGCGAGCCGGCGATGCTGATGCGCGTTCTCCTGGCGCGCCTCGCGTCCGAGGCGGGGGGCCTGGCCGAGGTCGCAAGCAGCCACGCCCGTCAGGTCACGGTCCTGCGGGCCGAGGTCGAGACCCAGGCATCGATCCGCGCGGATCTCGACCGCTTCATCGGGGATGTCGGGCTCGCGAGCCTCGTCTGCGTCTTTGCCACGGGAGACCCGGATTTCGAGACCCAAATCGAGCTGACCCCGGGCGCAGCCCTGCGCCAGTTGCTGCCGGTGGCGAGCACGGGCGTGGCGGGAATCGCGATCGCCTGCGCGGCGAGCGCGCGGCGTCTCGCTCCGCTCCGTGTACGGCTGGTCGCCATCGAGGATGCGGCCATACTCGCGCAATGGCGGGTGGCGAGCCCGCAGGAGGATGGCTGGATCCGCTTGGGCCTGCCGCGCGCGCTCGCAGGCCTGACGCGCACGCTCGTGCTCGTGCTCGATTCGGCCTCGACGGATATCGCCTGCGCCAATCTCGCGCTCGGCGGCCATCAGGCGCTCGTCCCGGCGCAGCTCAGCGACGAGGCGACCGGCGAGAGCGTCGCCCCCCACTCCCTGGCGCTCAAGGTGTTCGCCGCGGTGCCGGGCACCACGCCGCCGCATCCCGCCGGAACCGTCATGCCGGACCCAGCCGATGCCGTGCCGGCGCCCTTCGCGCTGCGAACCGTCGGGCACGAGATCCTGGCCGGGGTCGTCGCCGAGCCGGCCCCGCCGGACGGGGAGGCTCCTGATACCATCTTCATGAGCAAGCACGGCGCAGTCCTCTGCAGGGCCGGCCGGCAGGGGCGCATCCCGGGGGCCTGCCCGGCCGGCGCACGCGGCATCCTGCTGCGGGCCCGGATACAGGCCGCTGCGCCGCTCACCCACGCGGCATGGTTCGGGGTCGAGGAGCCTGAACTCGCCGACGAGGCCGAGCCAGATCCGGCGCTCTGGCGGCAGGTGACGCTCGATGGCGAGACCCTCCGGGAAATCTCGATCCTGTTCGCCGAGCCGCTCGTGGAGCCGCGCGACCTGTTGATCGCTTCGGAGCCGGCCGCCCCGGTGAGCGATGATGCGGTGTGGATCGTGATCACTCAGATGCAGGCCTACCTGTGAGGACGCTTCGTCCCGTTCGCAGGGATGTCCCGACGGCCGGCCCCCGCGTCGCCATCGTCATTCCGGTCTTTCGCCAGCCGCAATTCCTGGTCGAAGCTGTCGCCTCGGCACTCGCCCAGGACAGCGAGATCGCCTGTCGCATCGTCATCGTCAACGACGGTTGCCCGCTGCCGGACACGCACGCGCTCGGGCTCGCCTATGCCCTGTCCGATCCGCGCATCATCTACGTGCGCACCGGCAATCGCGGCCTGAGTGCCGCTCGCAACGCCGGCATCACCGCCGCCCTCTCGCAATGGCCCGACGTCGCGGCACTCGCCATGCTCGACGCCGACAATCGCCTGGCGGCCGGCGCGCTGGCGCGGGGATACGCGGTGCTCGCGCGAGACGAGACGGTGAGCTGGGTCTTTCCCCAGATCAACAAGTTCGGGATCACCCTGTCGGGGCACGCCGCAGTGCCGGTCTCGCCGCTCCATGCCGCGCTCCAGGGCAGTTTCATGGATGCGAGCTCCCTGATCCATCGCCGGGTGTTCGACGCCGGCCTGCGATACGACGAGACGTTGCGCGACGGCTTCGAGGATTGGGCATTCTGGCTCGCGGCCTGGTCGCGCGGCTTTCGCGGCCGATGCGAGCCCGGCATGGGACTGGATTATCGCTACCGGCCCGAGAGCATGGTGCGCAACGCGGCCCGGCAGCGCCCCATGCTCCTTGAGGCGCTGCGGCGGCGCCACCCCGACCTGTTCGCCGCGCGAGCGCTCCTCGCCGCCGAGCAGCAGCATCACCCCCGCTACGGGCGGGTGGGCGAGGCGATCACGCGATTCACGGATGCGGCACGACCGGCCGAACCGCTCGCCGGACCGGATCTTGCCGCCCTGCTGTGGCGCAGCCTTGCCGAGCCCGAACATCCGTCGCTGCCGCCCTATCTCGTGTGGGGCGAGCCAGCCGTCGTCGTTGCGCTCGGGCGGGACAAGCTCCTGCAGACCACCCTGCGCCACCTCGAGGCCGCCGCCGATGCGGCGAACGGAGCAGCCATCTTGCGGCTTGAGCCTGGCGATCGCATCGCGATCCGGTCCGGCGACGATGTTGGCGAGGCCCACCTCGTCCTCATCGCTACCGCCGCGGTCGCCGCCGCCGTCGCTGGCGACAGGCTGCCTGCGGCTGCCCCCCCCACTCCGCCGAGCGATCCTGCGGCTGGTGCGGCCGTCGTTGCGCTCGCCCGGCCCGACGGCGCACCGGCGCCGGGTCGGGCTCTCGACGCGATGCATGCCGCGCTGGCAGCCTGCCGCCAGGAGGTCGCCGACTGGGAGTCGCCGCAGCGCTGGCACTGGCACTTGCAGACGCTGCCCGACGCGCACGGGATTGTCGCGGCCTTGCGCCAGGAGATCGGTGGCACGCCGCTTTCGAACCTGGCACGCCGACCGGACCGGCTCAGCGTAGCTGTCGTGACCGCGGGCGATCCCGGACGCGCAGTCGCGATCGCCGCGCGCTTCCTGCGTGCGACCGGAAATGCGCCTGCCGACATCCACCTCGTCGTCGGCGGCGCGCATCCCTCTGTGGCCGTGGTGCCGTCCGGAGCGGCCAATCTCGAGCTTCTGGACTGGCCTGGGAACGGGGTAAAGGCCTTCCGCTATTTCGGCCACGGGTTCGACCTGCCGGCTCCGGGCGATCCCGAGTGGCGGGCTGTCCGCGGTGCGCTGGCCGGCTTCGACATCCTCATCGTGGCGTCGGAGAGCCTGTTGCCGTTCCTGGCCGAGTGGCGGGCTCAGGGGACCCGGATCGCCGTCTACCACGATCGGGGTGGCTGGCCCGTGCAGGCGGATCGCCTGATCCCGGCCTTCGAGCACGCGATCGATCACGTGCTGGTCGAGACGGCGGAGGAGGGGGGGAGGCTCGTGGCGCTGGGCATTCCTGGCACGAAGTTCATCGTCTTGCCGGCATGACCGAGATATGCGGTCGGAACCGGCGCCCCTGCACCTTCGGCACCGCTTACCGTGGCTGGCGCCGGCACACGAGAGAGACTGCATGACCGACCCCGCCGACTTTCGCCTGCGCGTCCTGCATGAGGGCTGGAACACCTTTGGGATCGCCACGCTCAAGACCCCGAACGGAGGCACCGTCGATCGGGCGTTCGAGCACCATGGCGCAGCGGCAGCCGTCATGCCCTACGATCCGGAGCGTCGCTGCGCCTTGCTGGTGCGGCAGGACCGGGTCGGCGTGCTGTACTGGGGTGAGACCGAGCAGATTGCCGAGGTGCCCGCGGGCGGCCTCGACGAGAAGTCGCCCGAGGCGACCGCTGTGGAGGAGGCTCTCGAGGAGGCCGGTGTGCGGCTGACCTCCCTCGAGCTGATCGTCGAGGCCTATGCGATGCCGAGCGTCTCCTCGGAGCGGATCTGGCTCTACCTCGCGCCCTACTCGGAGGGCGACAGGGTCTCGGAGGGAGGCGGGATCGTCGCCGACGGCGAGCGACTGACCGTTGAGGAGGTCGGCCTTGACGAGCTGGCGCGCCTGGCGGCCGTCGGCCAGCTCCGCGACATGAAGACCCTGCTCCTGCTCCAGGCCTTGCAACTGCGCCGTCCCGAACTCTTCGGAGTCTAGGCCGCGCTCACCAAGACGCGTCGAGCGACGCCCGGTCGCCGGCGCCGCAGCCATATCGAGGCTGCAACGCCGCGATCGGCGGTCTATTGCGTCAAACGGTGACGCGCAGGCGCGCCAGATCCGCGTCGACCATCTCCCGGATCATGGTCTCGAGCGGGATCTCGGCGCTCCAGCCGAGCACGCGTTTGGCCTTCTCGGGATTGCCCAGAAGAACCTCGACCTCTGCCGGCCGGAACAGGGCCGGATCGATGGTGATGTAGTCGTCGGCGACGAGGCCGACATGCTCGAACGCGATCGCGCACATGTCGCGAACCGTCGTCGTCCGACCCGTCGCGATGACATAGTCGTCCGGCTTCTCCTGCTGCATCATGAGCCACATCGCGCGGACGTAGTCCTTGGCGTGACCCCAATCGCGCCTCACGTCGATGTTGCCGAGGCGCAGCTCCTTGGCCAGCCCGAGCTTGATCCGGGCAACCCCATCCGTGACTTTCCGGGTCACGAACTCGGTTCCCCGCAGCGGGCTCTCGTGGTTGAACAGGATGCCGCTCGATGCGTGCAGGCCGAAGCTCTCGCGGTAATTGACCGTCATCCAGTGGGCGTAGAGCTTGGCGACACCGTAGGGAGAGCGAGGATAGAACGGCGTCGTCTCGCTCTGCACTGGCTCCTGAATCAAGCCGAACATCTCCGAGGTCGAGGCCTGGTAAAAGCGCGCCTGGGGCTGACGGGTCCGGATGCTCTCGAGCATCGCGGCGGCCCCGAGTCCCGTGACCTGGCCGGTCAGCAGCGGCTGCTGCCAGGAGGCCGCCACGAAGGACTGGGCTGCGAGATTGTAGACCTCATCGGGCTTGGTGTCCTCAACGATGCGAAGCAAGCTCGACAGATCCGTCAGGTTGCCGTCGAAGATCTCGACGTCGGACGCGATGCCGAGCCACTTCAGCCGATGGTCGAAGATGCCGGCGTGGCTCGAGCGTCGCACGACGCCGAAAACATCATAGCCCTTCTCAAGCAACAACTGTGCCAGATAAGCGCCATCTTGACCTGTTATGCCGGTGATGAGAGCCCGCTTCTTCGTCATAAGATCCACTTTCCTGCCGAACGCAGGCCGGTGTGCCGATCGCAGCACGCCTCCCGCGTTCCGAGACTAATTTCACCGTGCACCGCCGTGCGGTCGGGGCAGCCGCCGCCTGTCCGCCAGGCCGCCCATCCGTCCCTGGGAGCGCAACCGCCTCGCACTTTTATCGGACCGATGGGCGTTGATGATCATCAGACGGTGCGAGCGATGGCGCGTTGGCCCGCTGCGCACGGATCTCTTCCACGCGACGGCCGTAGCGACGGGCGATCGCCCCGACGCTAAACTGTGCGGCGACGACACGGGCCGCCTCCTGTCCCTTCGCTCGAGCAGCGGCCTTGTCCGCCGCCACCTGCCGCATGGCGGCGGCCGCTTGCATGACGTCCGGATCCGCCCACCGGCTGCCGCGCTCGACGAAGATGTATTCCTCGGTGCGCACGCCGACGAGATCGTAGTCGACGAGATAGGCCGTCTCGGGCGTGCAGAAGTCCATGTTTCCGCCATAGCCCGTCGCGATGACCGGACAGCCGAGTTGCATCGCCTCGATCATGCCGAAGCCCCAGCCCTCCGAGCGGTGCAGCGAGACGTAGCAGTCGCAGGCCTTCTTGAGGCTGAGGAGATCGCTGTACCGCAGCGTCTCGTTCAACAGGATGATTCGCGGATCCTGTTTGATCAGCTGATCGATCCGCTTCCAGAGCGCGACCTGATGCGGATCGGGGACACGGGTCCTGTTCTGCGTCTTGATGATCAGACTCGCGTTCTGGCGCCGGTCCGGGAACGCAGCCAGGAAGGCCTCGATCGTGGCGATCGGGTTCTTGCGCTCGATGAACGAGAACGAGTCGAAGGTGGTTAGGAACACCGTCCCGCCTTCCGGGATGCCGTATTGCGACAGCGAGGCCGGCGCCGCATCGGGGAGGGCTTCCACCGCCATTCCCACGTTGATCACCGGCTTTGACGTATTCTGAGCATAAATCTCGCGATTATACTCGGACGAGACCCAGATCTCGTCAACCAGCTCGATGCCGAGCTGCTGGCACTTCGGCAGCTTGTCGAGCTCCCAGAAGAAATAGCCGATGTTATAGCTGTCTGAGAGAATCTCGCGCTGCTCGAAGGCGAAGGCGAGTGGGATCGATTCGGCGTTGAGGTGTATGAGGTTGATCTCGCGCGGCCGGTCGAACGGAAGCATCTTGAGCTCGGTGGCAAAACCAATCGGCGCCGGGTTGTCGAGACCGAAGGGCAGGGCCGTCGGCTTCACCGTCTCGGACGCGCTGAGGATCTCATAGGAGAGGCGCGTGGCCTGGCCCAGTCCCGATGTCTGATGCAGCGGGCCGATGAGGGCAATGCCGGCCTCGCGGGGGCCGGACAGATCGCGCCGCTGGATCAGGTACTCACCGCATCCGCGCGCGGGTGTGCCGCGTGCTGGGCCACGCCAAGACTCGACATCGGCGCGGCTGAGAAGACGTTCGCCACTCTCGCGAAGCGCCTTGCCATCAGAAATTCCCGACCCGGGCGGCAGAGCGAGCTGAGCCAGGACGCGATCGAACATCGACGCACCGCCCTGTTCGAGCCGCGTGACCCGACGGATCATGTCTCCCGGAAGAAGTCGCCGGATATAGGGTTGCGTGTAGCTCTTGAGAAGAAGATAGTAGAAATACGCAGCGCGATCAGAGGTGCGGCCTCCTACCAGTCCGAGTAGGTCTTTGTCGCTTTCGAAGCTCCGTGCCATGAAGTAATTAAAGGAATATTCCTGTCCTTGCCACTTCTCCTCGATATGAAGAATTGCCGTTTGCTCATCCGTGACGAGAAATCGATCAAGCTTCGAAATAGGAGCTTTTTGCGTGCACCACCAGAACAGCGCTTCCTTTAGGATGTCCGGCCTGTCGAGATGAATGTGGCTCGGCAATTCACGGGCGACGAAGTTATACAGTGCAACGGTGACTGCGGGAGAGCCGCCGGCGATCGGCATCGGACTGTTGAGAAAACGAATTTGCTCGGCTGAGAGTGGCATCTCATACTTGGCACTGCGATGTGCCACGTAGTCGATAAGATACCACATCAGCACCTTGAGTCGATCCTGCAAGGTGCCCGACATCTCTTGGAGATGGCCTTCGCGCAGCAGGCGAAAGCTCTCGAACTGAACATACTTGGTGATCAGCCCCTCTGGGTCGCTTGCCCGATCGACCACGTCGACGAGTATGTCGGCTGCTGAACCTTGCCGGACCGTCATCAAAATCGCTCGCCTGACTTGTGTCACGAAACTGGATGGCGGTGGGGATTCATATCCCCGGCCGGGTTCCGCTTAGTTCCTTCGACCGCACCCCAATCTCGAAGGCGGCCCGCTCCATCGCACGCTTGAACGCGGACGGCACGCGGCCCGTCAACAGCGCCGCCTCGGGGTTCACGTCGATCGGATGTTCCGTGAGGGGAGCACCGGACGATGCGAAATTCACGGTGATGCGGCCGCGAGGGCTCATCCGGGGCAACTCGATGTGGAAACCGTGGCGGCCATTGCCGTAGCCCAGGCGCTCGACATCTGGCCGGTAGGCATCGGCGAGACCCGTCGTTCGCAAGCCGGTATCCGTGCAGACCTCGATCGCGACGGGAAGATGGGGAAGCTCGCGGTCGAACGCCCAGCCGACGACCGACGTGTCATCGACGTAGTCGACATAGCCGATCCAACGTGGAGAGGCATCGCTGCTCTGAGCTGCGGACCGCAGCATCGGAAGGGGCGCACGCCCGAGGACCTCACCTGTGTCGGCACGACGGACCGAGATGTCCGAGAGATCGCCCTTCCATCCCGCGATGCTGATCTCGAAGCCATGATAGCCGTCGCCGATTCCAGCGTCGAGCAGATCCTTCCGGAAAGCATCCGCTAATGTCCGCGTGCTTTCGCCCGAGCGGGAGAATGCCTCGACCATGATTTTGCGATGAGGATCACCGATGTCGAGTGCCCAGCCGACGACCTTCGTTCCGATGATCCCGTCGACCGACGCACGGGAGGTATGCCGCGAAGAGCGGCCCCTGGCTCTGATACGGCTGATAATGTTCGGCATTGACAAGCCCCTACCGCATTTTTCCGACGACCGCGGCTCGCATACCTCGCTGCGTCCTGCGTAACGCCCCCGCGCATTGGCCTGCCCTGATACAGGTTTCGTGCCGGCGATACAGTGAAATTCGTGGGCAATCGCGACTGCTTGCCGAGGTGTGGGAGGCGAGTCACGCGTCGTAGCCCCTGCTTGAAACCGATACCTCGTTCACGTTCGTTCACTTGCTGCAACATTGCAATGTCAAATGGATCGTCTTATGCATCAGAGGTTGCTGTTTATAAAACTGAGAAGAAGCCGTCTCTGACTCGTGTCTGACGCCACGATTTAATTACAAAAATGATCAAATATCTCCACGTGCGTGCTTTTCGGCTTGCCCGCTCTGGGTGAAAGATGATTTATAGCGCACATTTCATACCTACGGTCGTTGAAAACGACCTTTGGTTCCGTTCTCAAATTTTCGCCAAGCCTTTGGTTTGGTGTCGAAAATTCGAGATGGTTCAACGGCCCGATGCGTCAGCATCTTGGGCCGTTGGTATCAGAATACAATTGACGATTTTGATAATATTTTATATCAATGAGCTTTTGGCATAATCCAATCTAAAGCTGGAATGATATTATGCCATTTTTAAGTTTTCGCGAATGATAGATCTTGGTCCGCTATGTGGTGAGCAAGACGGATATAGATCCTTGGCAGGCGAGTGAGCCAATCGATGTATCATAATCGCCTGATAGATAGTATGCAAATAATTCCATAAAAGTAAAGTGCATTCTCGGACTCGAGGCGGCAATTCGCGTTGCACGCAAAATGCCGCTTTGCGGATCACTGAGAAGCCCGTTCACGATGTCTGGACTGAAGCCGCTCCAACTGGGATGATGGCGCGTACCTCAGAATGCGATTTTCTCGCCGGTGTCGAGCCAGTCGAGATCGGCTGGGACGGCGGTCGGGACGTAGAGCGGCGCTACACCCGTTTGGTGGGGGACTATCACCGCCGGCGCATGCGCCGTATCGAGGGTCACGGGTGTTTCGGCGGCGACCGGAAGGAAGGTGGTCGAGAAGGACGCTGCAACCGCGAGTTCTACGGCCCGGGGATCGCGAGCGTACCACGTCGCGATGTCGGTCGACAGCACCTCGGCCGGCCGTGAGGCCGGCACGAAGGCAAGGCCGGCGCGCGGAGCGCCCGATGAGATCTGAGCAATCTCCCTCTCAAGCAGAAGCGCTGCCGCGGCCGAGAGCGCGGCGGTGCCACGCTGGACACGGTTGAGCTGGCGGGCCACATCCTCCGCCTCGGCGCTGAGCGTGCGCCCGTCCTCCGTGAATGCGTAGGTACCAGCGACGCCGACGAGGCCTGGATCCAACAGGATGCCTGTGTCGCCTTGTTCGCGCGTGAAGGGCCGCACGCGCAGCCAGAACGGCACGTAGCCGCCCCTCCAGGCCCCTTGCGCGTCGACGAACCGATTCGTGTGTGCTTCGGCGTCTCCGAGATAGGCGACGACCTCGCAGCCTTCAGCCGTTCGATGTAGCCCGATCGGATATTCGCGGGCGACGCGGAGCAGTTCGGTCGGGATCAGCGGGACGAAGAGCAGGTCCCGGGCAAATCCATATTGCGACGGAAAGCTCCAGCGCAGGTTCTGCAGGCGATCGGGCCGGAAGGGGACGAACGGCAGATTCATGCGCCGAGCTCCTCGGGCGTCGGCCTTGCGCCAGCATCGGCGTGCGCCGAGCGCGCGCGACGATGCCGGTCGACGAGCCGCTGCATGTTGAACAGGGAGAGGTCGTGCAGCGTCACCAGCTCGGCAAACGGGAAGCCGTGCTCCGCCACCAGAGTCTTCATGGCTTCGCCGCGGCCGAGTGGATGGATGAGCACGCACAGACCTTCTATCTCAATGCCTTCATCTCCGATCTGTAGGCGGAGTGGCCAGTCGATGAGCAGTCCGTGATCGGCGAGCGCTCGAGAATAGGCGGCCGTGCGGGCATAGTCACTGGTGACGACTTCGAGCGCGCGCAGTCGACGAGCTGCCTCCGAGGATGGTGCTCCATTGTCCATGAAGACCGGCGTTCCGGCTGTGGAGAACGATTCGACGCAGTCCTCGATCAACACGACGCCACGCGAATCCTGAAAACGACCGGGCGCGACGGACAGCGGGTAAGCTTCAATTAACAAAGGTAAGGGAACGCCGCGGGCGATTTCCTCATCCAGGCTGGTTTTGTGCGGTGCAGAAAGACTGATCAACGCGGTCAACTCGTAGCCTTGAGCGGCGCGGCGCCAAACCAGAGGGTAATGATGGGAGAGAGCCCGCGTCTCAATAGCAACGATTGGCACGAGAAGCTTTTCGCCGATCTGATTGTACTCAGTCAAGGGATGAAGTCGTGCAGGATCTTTGTGCTGGAGGGCGCGAACTGTGCCGGACATCGCAATTCACCAGGGGGAGGCAGACGCAGGAAACGAGTGATTGTGATCCGCTGTTCTTAGCACAGCAAGTGTGGCGCCGTCGCCTCTCCTGGTGGGAAACTGCCCGGAAACCGCCAAATTTAACCATCCTCGGTAGTGTGCGACGGGCACCACGGCAAAAACCTTCGATTCGTCACCGGACGACACTTGACGGGCGACCACATCCGATGGATTAGATCTTGAAAGTTAACAGCCCGGTAACCTAGCGGGCAGCCAAGGGGTGATCCAGTGAAGAGCGCCGTCTCTGCGCGCGGGCAGGTCTCCGTGCGAACGATGAGTGTTGCGCGCGGCATGTTCGCGCTGCGGTACGCCGCAACGGCGGTGTCCTACGCGGCGCCGCGGGTCATCGTCTCGGTGGATCCGGACAATGCGCAAGTCGTGAAGATGCTCTTCAGCCCGAATGCGGCGACTGGTGTACTGCGTCAGCCCGGTGATCTGTGCGTCATGACGGCGGAGAGCGAAGCGCTCGTCCTGATCACAATCCTAGGAGAAGGGTGTGATCAGCCTGATGCTGTGACACTCGAGCTGGATCGTTTGGATCGCGAGGTGCCTGCGCTTGCTGCTCCGATGCGACGGCCGGCCCTCGCGGTCGCGCCGGATGTTGCGGCGCAGAACGACGAGGATGCCGGCGGGCGGGCCGTTTCCCTGCGGCTCGCAGGCCATGTCGAGCGGCGTGGCGACCTGTTCGTCGGCGGCGGCGAGTGGCTCGGCGACCCGAACGGCACCGCTCGCATCGAAGGCTTCTCGCTCCAGTGGCCGAAGCGCCCGGCGAATGTCGACATCGCCTATGGCTGCGCTCTGCTCGGCCTCGGCCGGATGCCGGATGTCATCGTCGGTGAATATGTCGGCACCCGCATGAAGGCGCGGGCAATCAACGGCGTCACCTTCAGCCTGATCGGAGCCGATGCCGAGAAGTACTCCCTCGTCGTCGAGGCGCGTTTCAGCGACGGGACGCATTTCGGCCCGACCTTGGCGCCGGTCGACCTGCGCGGACCGACGGGGCGCGAGCACTTGGTCGCCCTGCGCTTACAGCTCACCGAGGTCACGGCGCGCAAGCCGGCGCCTGTCGAGGCGCCGCGGGTCGCGACGACCGTTTCGCCCATGGCCGCTCCGCTCGGTCAACGCAGGCCCGCCCGGATTTTCCGTGCGCCGCGCGTCGCGGCGGCGATGTAATCATTAGCAAAATTTAAGCACATCAAAGGGGCGGCACTGTGGCTGATACATATCTTGCGCCTGCAACCCAGGTACTATCGACATTTACGACAGAAGCTCCGAGTGCGTCTGGAAACGCGGCTGCGGCCAGCGCGTTGCAGGCTTCGCTCAATGACGTGATCTCGACGATTCCTCTCGGGCAGGACACCAACACATCGGTGCAGCGCGAGGTCCTGACCGGAAACGAGGTGTCGACCGCGCCGGTGGCCAGCGTCGTCTCGAGCGGGACGACCAACATCGCGAACACCTCGCAATCGCAGATCGTGTCGTATTCCGGCGGCGGTACGGTGACCGGCTCGTCGACCAGCGATCAGCCCCGGGCGATCGTCATCACCGACAATACGGCGATGAACGTCGCACTCGGTGGCGCCGGCAAGACCACGGTCGCGCTCGGCTCGGGCGAAGCGACCATCAATGCGGCGAGCACGGGTGGGACCACCGTCATCGGCGGCGCCGGCAACCTCGCGCTGACGGCGACGACCGGTGATGCGAACGTAGTGCTCGGATCAGGCACCGCGAAGATTCTCGCGGAGACCTCCGGCACGACGAAGGTCACGGCGGGCACGGGCGAGGTTCAGCTCGCGGCCACCGGTCCCGGCAACACCGAGGTCGCGCTCGGGACGGGTGCCGCTCAGATCCTGACCAACAGCACCGGCACGACCGTGGTCACCGGTGGCACCGGGACGATGAGCGTCAACGCCGTCGGCAGCGGAGCGGCGACCATCAATACCGGTCAGGCCAGCAACGCCACCGTCTCGACCGGGGGGGGCGCCGACACGCTCGTCGTCGGCAAGGGATCGGTCAATGCCGACCTCGGCTCCGGCAACAACGTCGTGCAGACTTCTGCCCCGACAACCCAGAGCGGCCAATCCGGGTTCGTCCCGTCGAACTCGCATGACGGCTACACTCTCAGTGTCGACGGCAACAACCGCATCGTGCTCGATGACGGCCAGGGTCACGTCTCGACGCTCGCCAACGTCAACGTCGTCCAGTTCAGCAACGGGTCGACTTTCGTCAAGGCCTCAACCGCCGACGAAGCGATCATCGCCCGCATGTACGAGGCGGTGCTCGACCGCACGGCCGATTCTGCCGGCATCTACAACTGGTGGGATGCGTATAACAGCGGTCAGTTGTCTCTGCAGCAGGTGGGGACGTCGTTCCTCAATTCCACCGAGGCGCAGCTGAAGGGCTTCGGGCCCAACATCGACAACGCGACGTTCGTCACCAACCTGTATCACAACCTGCTGGAGCGCGATCCCGATCAGGCGGGTCTGTTGAACTGGACGAACGCGCTCAACAACGGCGCGCTGTCGCGCGCTGACGTCCTCCTCAGCTTCACCGCCTCGGTCGAAGGGGCGGCGACGAATGCCGGCAGCGTGCTGCTCTCCACCGTCTCGGGGGCAGGCCAGGACTACACGCCCCACACCTTCAATGTCATTCCGGACGGTTCGCAGACGGTATCGGGTGGCGCGGGCTTCGACGTCGTCAACTTCGCCGGAAGCAAGTCCAGCTTCACCACGCAGATCGACCTCGACAAGGTCACGGTGTTCAACGCCGCGACCAACTCGACGACGACCATCAACCATGCCGAGTACATCAAGTTCGGCGATGGTGGCGTGATGATCAACGCCGCCAACGCGGATCAAGCCGTGATCGCGCGCATGTACGACGCGGTGCTCAACCGCGATGCCGATGCCGACGGCCTGCACAACTGGTGGGCTGCCCACGACAACGGCATGAGCCTGACGGACATCGCGCACAGCTTCCTCACGAGCCCCGAGTTCCAGGCCCAGTCGGCCAATATCTCGGACACCGCTTTCGTCTCGCTCATGTACCAGAACATGTTCGGCCGGTCCCCGGATCAGGGTGGTCTCGAGAACTGGACGAACGCGCTCTCGCACGGGATGTCGCGGGAGGATGTGGTCGTCAACATCGCCAAGTCGGTCGAGGGCGCCAGCCACTCGGCGGATACGATCAAGATCATCGACCACACCCACACCTACTGAGCCCTTTCACCATTGGAGAGAGAAGGCCGGGCCTCGCGCCCGGCCTTCCTTCGTCTACGGCCACTCGTCGTCACGGTGTGATGATCGGGGCGAAGTCGGCCTGATTTGGGACATCTTGCTGGGCAAGAGACTTGCGTGGGGTGGAGCCAGCTAGGCTAAAGGATCTCATCCCGCCGCACCGGTCGGGGCGATCTGCCTGGAAGGGACGTTTCTTTGAGTGCGCAGCGAGACCCGAACGCGATGCGAGCGGCCCAAACTGTCCTCCATGTCGGCTGCGGCGCGTATGCGCGGGAGAAGCTCCATCCGGTATTCCGCACAAGCGGATGGCGTGAGATCCGGATGGATCTCGATCCACGGGTCAAGCCGGATCTCGTCGGTTCGATGACCGACCTCTCCGCCTTTGGCGACGGGACGATCGGCGCCGTCTGGTCGTCTCACAACATCGAGCACCTGTACGATCACGAGGTCCCCGCCGCCTTCAGCGAGTTTCGCCGCGTGCTGAGCCGCGACGGGTACGCTCTGGTCACGACGCCGGATCTTGCGGCGGTGGCGCAACTCGTCGTGGATGGGCATCTGGAGGAGGCCGCCTATCAGTCACCGGCCGGTCCGGTCTCTGCGCTCGACATGATCTTCGGCCACCGTGCCTCGATTCGGTCGGGCTTCGAGCTGATGGCGCATCGCACCGCGTTCACCGCCGAGCGGCTGGGTCGTCTGCTGCTCGAGGCAGGGTTCCCGAAGGTTCTCGTCCGGCGCGGGCGACGTTACGACCTGTGGGCGGTCGCACTGATGTCGGAGACGATTCCGGACGAACCCTTCGCCGACCTCATCCGCCAATCCTGAGGATGCGGAAACCATGGCGTTGCGCGTTCTCCTCATTCACCAGACATTCCCCTCTCAGCTCGTCGCCGCACTTGAGGCGCTTGAGGCGCGAGAGGACGTCGAGCTCGCCGGGATCGGGATGAATCCCTATCGTCGCCCGGGCCTGCGGTACCGTCAGTATACCCCCGCCCTGATCGAGCACACCGGCGATGCGGTGCTCGACGACCTGACGACCCGGGCCGCGATGGCCGCCGGAGCGGCCGCGGCGGCGCGGGCTCTGCGGTACGACGGGTTCGAGCCGGACGTCATCGTCGCTCATCCCGGTTGGGGCGAGGCCCTCTACATGAAGGACCTGTTTCCGCGGGCGAAGCTGATCTGCTACTGCGAGTACTACTACCTTCGCGAGGGGGGCGAGGTGAACTTCGACCCGGAGTTCCCTCCCGCCTCGCCCGAGATCCTGCACCGGATGCGGGCCCGCAATGCCGTCACCCTCGCAAGCCTGGAAGATGCGGAGGTCGGCGTCGCCCCCACCATCTGGCAACGCTACACCTTCCCGGCTTTCCTGCACTCGCGCATCCGGATCGTCCACGAGGGGATCCTGCCACCGGAACCGCCCGGCTTTGGCAGGCCTGTTCCGCGGCGCGAGGATAACGTGGTCACGTTCGCGGCGCGCCATCTCGAACCCCATCGCGGCTTCCACACCTTCATGCGCGCCGTTCCGCGGATCCTGCAGCAGAATCCGGCTGCAGATATCCGCATCATCGGTTCCGATCAGGGCGGCTACGGCGCCCCACCTGGCGACGGCCGGACCTGGAAGGAGTTCCTCCTGGGCGAGGTCGGTGGCGAGCTCGATCCGCGGCGCGTCCATTTCCTCGGATTGCTCGACCGTCCGCGCTACGTCGAGATGCTGCGCCGGACCAGCGTCCATACATACCTGACCTACCCGTTCGTCCTTTCTTGGTCGGCCCTCGAGGCCATGGCGCTGGGCTGTCCGATGGTGATGTCGGACACCACGCCCACCCGCGAGCTGATCCGGACCGGGGACGAAGCCGAGATCGTCGACTTCTTCGACCCGGCTGCTCTGGCCGAGACGGTCTGCCGCCTGTTGGTCGATGGCCGCCGCCGCGATGAACTTGCCGCGCGCGGGCCGCAGATCGTGGTCGAGCGTCGGCTCAGCAGAGAGGACGGACAGGAGGCATGGCGGCAGCTGATCCTCTCGCTCTGATGCTGTCGTGCGCCGGAGGACCGGCTGCGCGATGGTCGCATTAGCTCTAGTCGAGGCACCGGCTCCTTGGTCGTGTCACAAATCTCTGTATGATCGGGAAGTGGAGCCGGAATGCTCGTATCGGCACGACAAGTTAGAAACAGACTGCCATACGGTCCGCGATTTGCACCGCGGCGGCGCTCGCTGTCGCGGTCCGGCGCGACGGACCTTTCAGCGACAACCGCTTGCGCTCACGTTGTGCAGGAGGCCGGTGAGGAGAATGAGTTCGATGCGGGGTAAAGCGAAGCGGCCCGGGCCGCACAAGAGGGACACGCCGCTCGACCGAGGGGTCCAGGCCGTGCGGCCTGCACTCATCCATTTATGTCTGTTTAGTCTCCTCCTTAATCTCCTGAGCTTCTCCACCGTCATCTACACTATGCAGGTATTCGATCGCGTACTGTCGACGCGTAGCATTAGCACGTTGATATCTCTGACTATCCTGTTTCTGCTTGCCACGGCTGCAACGGCCATTCTAGGTGCTTGCCGTGCCTCGGCGCTGCGCCGCATCGGCGGCGCTCTCGACCGCGAGGTTGTTCGCGATCTTTACGACCTGGTCTATGCCGAGACGCTGGAGACGCGTCGGTTAGATACAATGCATGCTTTCCGTGATCTGGAAACTATTCGACAGTTTATCGCGAGCCAAGCGATAGTGCCGCTTTTCGACTTGCCTTGGATTCCCATCTATCTGATAGTTGCCTTCTCCCTGCATGTTTGGCTCGGTACCGCCATGACGGTTGCAATCGTCGTTGTGCTGATACTGGCTGTCCTCAACGAAATTTTCAATCGCGCAAATCTCGACCGGGCCTCACAAAACGCAACTCAAGCCCAGTGGCTCTTGGACAGCGCGGTACGAGAAGCGGAAATCCTGCACGTCATGTCGATGGTCCTCGGCTTCCGGGACCAGTGGCTCGCAGCCTACAACAAGAGCCTCGCATGGCAGATTGCAGCAACCCACGTCTCCAAAACGATCGCGACGGTTCTGAAGTTCTGGCAGCAGTTCACATCGTTCGGCTTGGTGGCGCTTTCGGCGTACCTTTCCATCCAGGGGCAGGTCTCGCCCGGTGCAATGTTCGCCGTCATGTTCATCAGCGGAGCGTGTATCGGCGTCGTCCAGGCGGCTTCCAGCCAGTGGCTCGTATTCCTCCAGGCGCGCCAAGCTTATGGGCGGTTGCAGATTTTGTTCCGTGCTGCTGATGGTGCTGGATCACGGATGTCGTTGCCGCGTCCTGAGGGCCGCCTTGACGTCAGTTCGTTGGCGGTAACTGCGCCTGGCACGTCGCACTTCATCCTGAGCCAAGTGAGTTTTTCCCTGCCAGCCGGCACGGTGACAGCTGTGGTAGGGCCGAGCGGAGCCGGCAAGTCGACGCTGGTGCGCTGCCTGATTGGTATCTGGGCGCCATCTCTGGGTACGGTGCGGTTGGATGGATCGGAGCTACAGCACTGGGAGGCGGACGCATTAGGGCAACACCTAGGTTACCTGCCGCAGAGCGTAGAACTCTTGTCGGGAACGATCGCGCAGAACATAGCGCGGTTCGGGCGCGTGGACGACGCGGCGGTTCTGGCAGCGGCGCAACTGGCGGGGGTGCATGAGGTGATCCAGCAATTGCCCCAGGGCTATGGCACGGATGTGGGGGAGGGGGGGAGCGCCCTGTCGGGCGGTCAGCGGCAGCGTATCGGCTTGGCGCGTGCAATCTACGGAGACCCCGCTCTGGTGGTTTTAGACGAGCCAAATTCGAACTTGGACGCTCTAGGGGAGGCAGCTCTGGCGCAGGCGCTGGAGGTGCTGAAGGGTCGTGGGACGACCTGCGTGTTGATCACCCATAAGGCGAACGTGCTGACGCTGGCGGATTACATCCTGGTGCTAAAGGATGGCACGGTGTCGCGGTTCGGTACACGTGACGAGGTGCTCACGCCGCAGAAGGCTGCTCTACGCTCGGCCGGCTCCACCTCGCTTCCGACCCGCCATGCTGCCGCCGGATGATGCCAATGTCTTCTGACTTTACAGTCCCTGCCCCGAGTGACGTCGGGCCAGCTCCGGTGCAACATAACCAGACTGCGTTAAGCCGAACACTGGCCGTGCAGCGGCCCGCGCTGCTTCACGCGGCGCTGATCAGCCTATTTCTCAGCGTTTCAGTGCTGACCGGCAGTATATTTGTTGAGCAAGTATATGACCGAGTGATGATTCATAAACAGATAGTGACGCTGATCATTTTATTTATTATCCTAGTTGCTCAGCTCGTTGTTGCTGGTGTCCTTTCTAAGCTGCGCGATGCAATCCTTGAACGAGTGGGGCTGAATATAGATGCAGAGTTACGTCCAGCTCTCTTTAGCGTTCGAGTTCGAGCTGCGATAGGTGTCCCCAAGCCAAACGCCCGGGACGGGCTCGACGACCTTGATACGCTGCGCGGCTTCATCGGTGGAACCGGCGTGTCAGCGTTATATGATGCGTTGCCGATTCCTATATACCTCGCAGTCTGTTTCGCGATTCACAATGTGCTTGGTTTGTTCGCGGCCAGTGCCGTCGCGATCGTGGCTTTCTTAGGAATCTATCAGACTCTGCTTCGCTCCCGGCGCTTGCTAGTTCCTATGCGTGCGGCTGCCAAAACTTTAATCCTAGCCGATACATACAAAAATATCGAGGCTGTACAGGCGCTGGGAATGCGAGCAGCATTCCGCGCACGATGGGTTGAGTCTCACGAAAGAGACTCCCATTCTAATATTTTGCTCGAAGACCATCTTGCTATAATTAAATCTATAACTAATTTTTTGACTTCTGTACTTGCAGGACTATGTATGGGAGTGGGTGCATATTTAGCAATTAATAACGAAATATCTCCAGGCAATGTTGTCGGCGTAATGTTAATTGCTAACAAACTTCTGCAACCGATCTCGCAATTTATTGGTGAGCTGCCCTCATTCATGCGAGCGCGCCAAGCTTATGGGCGGTTGCAGATTTTGTTCCGTGCTGCTGATGGTGCTGGATCACGGATGTCGTTGCCGCGTCCTGAGGGCCGCCTTGACGTCAGTTCGTTGGCGGTAACTGCGCCTGGCACGTCGCACTTCATCCTGAGCCAAGTGAGTTTTTCCCTGCCAGCCGGCACGGTGACAGCTGTGGTAGGGCCGAGCGGAGCCGGCAAGTCGACGCTGGTGCGCTGCCTGATTGGTATCTGGGCGCCATCTCTGGGTACGGTGCGGTTGGATGGATCGGAGCTACAGCACTGGGAGGCGGACGCATTAGGGCAACACCTAGGTTACCTGCCGCAGAGCGTAGAACTCTTGTCGGGAACGATCGCGCAGAACATAGCGCGGTTCGGGCGCGTGGACGACGCGGCGGTTCTGGCAGCGGCGCAACTGGCGGGGGTGCATGAGGTGATCCAGCAATTGCCCCAGGGCTATGGCACGGATGTGGGGGAGGGGGGGAGCGCCCTGTCGGGCGGTCAGCGGCAGCGTATCGGCTTGGCGCGTGCAATCTACGGAGACCCCGCTCTGGTGGTTTTAGACGAGCCAAATTCGAACTTGGACGCTCTAGGGGAGGCAGCTCTGGCGCAGGCGCTGGAGGTGCTGAAGGGTCGTGGGACGACCTGCGTGTTGATCACCCATAAGGCGAACGTGCTGACGCTGGCGGATTACATCCTGGTGCTAAAGGATGGCACGGTGTCGCGGTTCGGTACACGTGACGAGGTGCTCACGCCACGTGAATCAGTATGGAGTAACAACAACCCGAGCGCCTCATAAGTTTTCACTGCTTCCAACACATCTTTGATCTGAGGCATCAAATGCAGCTTACATCGCAAATGCATGCACCTACGATACAAACTAGCTGGCACAAGCCAGTTTCACTTGCATATCTTATTATTCTGACGACTTTTGGCGGCGGCGCCGGATGGGCCACTTTTGCTAGGTTAGAAAGTGCGGCTATCGCCAACGGCGTTGTCGTCGCGGAGACGAATAGAAAGACTATTCAACACCTCGAGGGAGGAATAGTGCGTGAAATTTTAGTCAAAGACGGGGATCGAGTGCAAGAAGGTGATATAATTTTAAAGATGGACGATACACAAGCAAAATCAAATCTCGATACTATAAAAAACCAAATAAATGTCTTCAGAATACAGGAAGCTAGACTTCTTGCGGAGCTGCATAAGTCATCGAAAATAGTTTTGCCAAATGATATAGCCGGTCGATTAAGTGAGTACCAAATAAGGCGTGTCTATGATGACCAAGTAAGCAATATGTTACAGCGCGCAACGTACATTAAGTCGCAAGTTGATGTATTGAACTCAAAAATCTTACAATCGGAGCAGGAATTAAGTGCGCTCGCAAATGACGCTGAACGCGCAAGTCAGCAATTGCTGACCATAGATCAAGAGCTTGGCGGACTGCGGCAACTCCTCGCTAAGCAACTAGTGCCCATTTCGCGCGTTGCGAGCCTCGAACGCGAGAGGATTCGGTTACAAGGAGTCTCGGAGAGAGCTGTATCAGATAAGAAAAAAGTTGCGCAGTCAATACAAGAAACAAATCTGACAATAGTGCAGATTCAGAAGCAATTTCTTCAGCAGGTATCATCCGATATTGTGGATGTACGGAAAACGCTTTCCGAGCTAGCGGAGAAAGAAAGAGTTGCGAATGATATTTTACAACGAACGGAACTGAAAGCTCCGAGGACCGGAATTGTACAAGCATCAAAAATTTTTACGATCGGCGCAGTAATTAGACCTGGTGACCCAATACTTGAGATATCGCCCACGGGAGATCAATTAACAATTTCTATACAGATATCGCCAGGAGATATTGATTCGATTAGTGAAGGTCTTACCGCTCAGGTGCGATTCCCTACATATCATTCACGTCGGGTGCCTTTCATGTTTGGACATCTTAAATCGGTTTCGTATGATCGCGTCACGGACCCCCAAGATCCGCGTAATTTTTACTATCAGGGACAAATTACTGTTGACGCAGCCTCAGTACCGCTGGAAATCAAAGATAAACTAAAACCTGGCATACCAGCAGAGGTAATAGTTACGACCGGGGAGCAAACACCAATTGATTATTTCTTAGGACCACTTTTCGATAGACTAGCACACGGTTTGCGTGAACGTTAAAATTTGGCAAAATAAGGAGAGCGAAGTTGTAATACGCATGACAAATGGAATATATCTGCCTCTATCATAAAAGCTTCAGGTAGCATAGAGATGAAAAATCGCAATAAAACCTCTGACACACATCAAAAAATTAATCAGGTCTTATCAATCGCTATACCTGTTAGCGAAGAACAAGAATGGGCACACATTGATTTTGAAAGTATCGCTATTCATTCTGTGTCAGTTAACAGCGATGGTGACATTATACTGACGCCTTTAACAAAAATTGCGGAAGTTGGCATGCCACTGTTCGTCGGTGTATTCTATAGAAATGACGAAAATTACAATGTTGCAAATTCAATACTTCAACTTCAATCTGGACCGATTAATTTTAGACTTGCCGAACTTGTCAAAATCGACAGTCTCGATCCCCATCAGCTACTTAGCCAAGTTAATACCCAACTTGTTAGATTTACTCTGGTATTAACGGCATTTAATAGAGATTTAATGCTGTCGCAAAATACATTAAGATTAGAATACGAAAAGATCCATAGACGATTTTCGGCACTAGACTCATTCATTCAAAGTGCGGATGTCAAGTTGATACGGGAGCGTATATCATTATTACCTGAGCAGGAGCAAAATGATGACTTCCCTCGCTTAGATCTTGGCAGATCTGTTATATCGCAAACACTTCCTACTTATTCGTCGGGGCTCGCTGCAGTATCGCTTCGGCTTGGGTTTATCGATCCAACTCAAGGTACAAAAATATCTGTCAGTCTTAGAGTCGGAGATAATCCGCATCCCGAGTTTCGCTGGATCATTGCTTCTGAAGATATCTTAGAGAGTGGCGGGTGGATAATTTTGAGTCTCAATAGAGCAATTGATTCTCCAAACAAGAGTGTTGTGCTGCAGGTCGATCTTCGAGAAGGCGAATTAAATACGGCATGGATTGGGCTTGGTCCAGTATCTGCCAATAATCAGTATGTTGTACATGAAGCTCGTACGAATGAGTCGATATCTAACAGGTGTTTAGCGTTACGAACGTGGGAGGCCCCACCCGGTACAGCCGTGCCGGTCACAGCGAACATGATTCGCCCAACCTATGTTCGTTCTACAGAGCCTAACAACCGCATCTCAACTAGACACCGTTTATCCGCTCCGGCTCTTGAAAAAGTGAAGTCTGGCACGGACGACTCCTGGGCGTCCGGATTCAGCCCCGTAATTTATGATCATTATACGGACGCTATTTGCGTCCACCCGCCAAATAACGGATATACACTTGCAGTAATCAATGGCATAATTCCTTCTTCGGCAAATTTGGTTATTGCGAAGTCAATGATTGCCAATGAAAAATCCAATGATATTGAATTTTGTATTGCGATATTTGACCCTGAGCTGGCTCGCTTGAAAGCTGGGGATATGCGCAGCCCAATTGCTGGCACTTTGAGCTGGTCAGGATGGACGAGGGTGTCGGCGTCTATGGGTAAAGTCCCGCTGTCGGTCATCGTTCCAGAAGAAACGAAAGATAAGTTTCGAGCCAATCTTTCACTAGCTCTCATTACAAAAATGAGTTCCGGTCGCAACAACGATTTTGCGTGGGCTCGCTTTATTGACATCGAGGTTGAATAAAATGCTGATACGTACGTTCGAGCACAAAAACCCAGATGCGTCTAAGGCGCATGATCTGAATTCTGCCTCCAGCCTTGTAGTTATTATACCTGTCTACAAGCATTCTGGGCTTTTAGTGGAAGCAGTACAAAGTGCCCTTGCTCAGCAATTATCTGTTGAATTAAAAGTAATCATCGTCAATGACGGGTGCCCGTTCCTCGAAACCCACCTTGTGGGCACAACGCTCCAAGCGGCACACGATAACGTTGAATATATTTATAAAACAAACGGCGGACCGAGTTCTGCACGCAATATAGCTATTGAATATATTATTGACAATCATTCAGAGGTAAGCTGCGTTTTCTTTCTTGACGCAGACAATAGGCTTTCGGAGCACGCCCTTGAAACGGCGTATAAATTGTTAAGCGCAAGACCAGACATCGGATGGGTATATCCTCACATATCCGCATTCGAAGTTGACTGGGATGGAGATTATAGCTCTCCGTATTCAAAACTTTTTCATATTGCCCATAACAATGTTTGCGATACGGGAAGTCTTATAAAAATAGAGTTGTTGAAAAAGATACGGTTTAACGAAAATGCGAGGTCTGGCTTCGAGGATTGGGATTTTTGGCTTGCGGCTATTGCTGCAGGTTATAAGGGTGTTTGCTGTCCCGAGATGGGCTTTGAATATAGGAATCGTGCTGAAAGTAGATTCAAGGAGGTGAGCCGGGATCGGGGTGCTGTTACTGGTTATTTGCGTGAGCGTTACAAACATATTTTCACGCCACGTACGCTGCTCAGGTTTGAGCATGAAGAATGCCCGCGTTTCGCCTACTACGACGTAGATGCAATGCAGTTTCGCCTGTTCTCAGATCCTGTCTTGGAAGGGCAACGGCTAAGCGTACCGCGGTTTTGCCAGGAGTTTTGGGCTGCGTCGGCTGAACCAGAAATGTTTAATGCTCCTGACTATTTTCTGTGGGGCGGCAACAAGGTATTAAATGAGCTTACAAAGGCAAAACTAATTCATAATATATTTTGGATAATTCAACGGCTTCTGAAAAACAATCACTTTGTGGCTGTCAAATTATTACCGAGTGCGGACGATGTTGCGATCGATGTTTCACAAATAAGGGTAGATGAACCACTAAGTAGCAGTCTCTCAATTATCGCTGGGCGATCGGATATTATTCGGCAATCCGCTGATGATGAATCGGATGAGTGGCTTAAGTCAATCATCAGCCTTACTCCCGGGCCCAAAATAATGCAAATAAATGTTCGAGGAAATTTACGATCATCGCATATTAGTCATTCTAGCTCATCACTTCTCAGCCATGTTCTTCTGACTCGCACTGCTCTTCGTGATAGCGTTTTTCGAAAAAACAGCACGCCAAAATTTGGTTGGCGAGATAAAATTTCACCCCCGATCAATGATGGTCATAAAATCCTCGAAAGATATCTTGGGTGCGATGCCATTATCCCGTGGTCCTCTGATGCCGACAGAGCTAACGTTGGATTCGTTGTCCCCTTCGCATCTTTTGGGGGATCAGAGAAAGTTGGGTATGCGATAGCTCAGCAACTGCGAAAATACGGTTTTAAAACGCATCTCTTTGTCGTTGGCGGAAATCAGCAAAGAGTCATTTCGGAATTCGATGACGCTTTTGATACTATAAATTTTTTTGGGTTCGAGCATCCATTTCTATGGGGTGGGTCTCAATATGGCCGTGGTACGGAATTTCCTAGTAAATCAGACAACGGACTTCATCATGAAACATTGCTTGGTATGACTTGTGCAATGGATGTTGTGATAAATTGCCAGTCTGCACCATTCAACGCAATCGCCGGCGACTTAAAAGGGCTTGGGATCCGCACATTATATTATATTCATTTATTTGACCGGTCCGCAGTCGGCCGCGAGGTTGGTCATCCGTTCCTAGGAATGTTATATGAGCATGCATACGATAAGTTTTTGCTTTGTTCTGAGAACCTATCCCATCGTCTCCATGGACTTGGCGTCCCACGTGCAAAACTAATGACAATACAAAACGCACCTAGTTTTACGGTGGATGCAAGTCTGCTGGATATAGCGCGAACGCGTCGATCTAGTTATCGTGAAGGCCCGCTTAATATTCTTTATATTGGAAGACTTGATGTACAAAAAGGTGTCGAAAGGGTCATCGGCCTTGCTGAGGCCTGCGCTGTGACTGACATAGATGTTAACTTTAGGCTGATTGGAGCGTCGCTTGTGGATGCACACTTGTCAGAAAAATCTATCAGAGAACTCTGGCGTGCTCGAATTAGCGTTGAGCCACCTGTTTTTAGATCGGACCAGCTTCACCAAGTGTTTTTGGATGCAGACGTTCTTATATTGCCATCTAGGTGGGAGGGGGCGCCCCTAGTCATATTAGAAGCCCAGCAATCGGGGTGTGTACCTATCGCGACGGATGTTGGTGCGGTTTCAGAGTTGATTAACAGCTGGCAAGACGGAGTGCTCATTCCTGATGAGGATGATGCAGAGGTTGTTGCCTGTTTTATCGAAGCACTAACTAGACTCGCAAGCGATCGCGATACTCTCCGAAAGTTATCTCTTGCCGCTCTTGACAGAGTTTCAGGCATAAATTGGGATAAATCCACGCGCGTCCTTGCAGATTATTTATGTGAAATCTATCCAAGCAAAATTAAAATGATAGATGAAAAATAAATTATGCATCACATCACTTAAGAATGGATGATTATACATGTAAAGGCAAATTTTTTGAGTGGGCTAATTGCTCGACTCTTAAATCGACTGGAAAGTCATAGTACATCAAGTTTGCAACTAAGCGCTAGTAGGAGATATGTATGACAAAGGTGCTTCTCACGGGTATGTGCAGTGCTGCCGATCGGTTGATTCGCGATGATGGCCGCGGCGGACTTCGATACGACGCTTTCGCACAGCCTCCTCTCACTTGTAAAGCTGTGCGGAGTGAGTTCGAGCGGGCGGCAAATCTAGGAAATTATCTCATAACCGAGGGGGCTTATCGTGCCGCATGTGAATGCGATGTCGAATATCTTCCATTTTGGTACGTTCTTGATTTGTTCAAAAATCCTGATCAATTAGCGGTTTTAAGCAATAAATACGATATATTATTGTTTGCTACTGCTAATATACTTCATACCGAATTTGATATATCCACAGAAGTACAATTTCTTGAACAATGGAAAAAACAAATTGTTCTAATGTCTGTAGGTTTGCAGCGGGTCACAGATCTTCAGCGAAGTCTCCCTCCGAGTACAGTACGATTTATAAATCTTTTGAAATGTGATCATGTCACAACGTTCACTCGCGGCCCTATGACGCGGGACTTCTTGCTGAGCCGCGGCGTTCGAAATATCGTGGATGCATGTTGCCCGTCGGCTTTCGCGTACCCAGAATCCATGCTCAACAGTATGCGAATGATTTCTCATGGCCGAATGGAGTTTGAGGAGTTGTGGCTGAATGGATATATCGGTACTCTGCCTGCGTCCCATCGCGATTTGTATTCGTTGGCTAAACACGCGAAACGGTTAATTTATGTGTATCAGGACGAGCCATTATTGGGTGGTGTTTTAAATAAATACGCTAACGAAGACGTAATTTATCGAGATAA
The DNA here is from genome assembly GCF_019216885.1 of Methylobacterium sp. SyP6R. NCBI lineage: Bacteria > Pseudomonadati > Pseudomonadota > Alphaproteobacteria > Hyphomicrobiales > Methylobacteriaceae > Methylobacterium > Methylobacterium synurae. The sequence goes on from NZ_JAAQRC020000003.1 coordinate 237,279, forward strand.
TACTTGCACTTTTACTGCAGGACCGACAAACGTAGATTTGGCTGGTATCAGCAAACAACCTGAGTTCGCAGCATTTTTTCAGCCGGAAGTATGGCGAGCACAAATCGCGTCCGCTGATTTATCAATTGGGCGTCGATTTCATGGAAATATTATCGCTATGCAAGTGGGAAGGCCGGCATTATTCATAGGACATGATGATCGGGTAATCGATATGGTTTCAGCGATAGGGGCGCCGATTGCAGATTCGGAGATCTGGAATAGCGCGGCAGATAGGAAAATTGCCATAGATGCGATTATTCGTGATTTTAATATTTCGGAGGCAGAGGATAAATACATGAATGCTTTCGAGCGTTTCTCTGATGGTCTTCGTAGGTCAGGGCTTAAAACATAGTTCACTAGCAGTAGTATTGAAAAGGGGCGATAGCGATGCGCGTGAGTGGTGCGACGTGCCGCTCACGTTCGCCATCCAAGTGTGGTATCTATGCTTGAGCGCACGCTGATCGCGGAATGGATGCGGCGAGTACGCCAGATGCGCCTGCGTGCCGGCAGCCTGCTTCCCGACCAGAGCGCCCTACGGCTATCGACTCGATCTCGACCGGAGTTCGGCTGGAGCTGGTCAAGGGTGCCATGGTGCAGCAGGTCTTCGCCCGCTACGTCCAGGAGGAGGCCAGCCTGTTCGGCCTGGTCAACTATCTCCGCGCGTAATTACCCAGGGGGTGCCGGGACGGGCGGTTCCATCGCGGCTTAGGCGTCAGGTCTCCCCCCCCATGCCGTCTGACGGTTTGACTGATTCCCTGTCGGGATGAGCCGCAGTGACCTGGAGCGCCTGAGCAAGGAGGAGCTGATCGAGCTGGTGCTGAAGCTGCACCGGCCGGATAAGACCTCGCGCACCTCGTCCAAGCCGCCGGCCACGGATCGCAAGGAACGGCGGGAGAAGTCCCGCCCTGGCGGGGCCAAACCCGGGCATGAGGGCTACAAGCGGGCGCTGACGCCGGATCCGGGTCAGATGAGTAGAGCATCGGCCCTGCGCCTGCTCATCGTGCGGCGAGCCGCTGCCGGCCGATCTTCCGGCCGAGGTCGTCAGCGTGCATGAGCGGATCGACCTGCCGCTGGTGCATCCGGTCGTGGAGCAGCACCGGCGCCTGTGCGTGACCTGCCCAGCCTGCCGGACCCGGGTCGCCTCCCCGCGTCCGGCGGGGTCTGACGCGACGCCGTTCGGGCCGCGGCTGCACGCGGTGGCGACGTACCTGAAGACTGATCCTCCCTCGGTTTCGCGGACACCTCTGATACGCTCGTTTCGGGCGGGGAAGGTGTTTGATGGCGAAGACACGACGCGAGTTCACCCCCGAGTTCAAACGCGAGGCGGTCGCCCTGCTCGAGAGCAGCGGCCGGTCGCAGATGCAGGTCGCCGCCGAGCTCGGGATCCAGCCCTCCATGCTGCGCCAGTGGCGAACTGCGCTGATGGAGGGCTCGCCGCAAAGCGACCCGCAGGCTTGCCGGGCTCCGCTCCTATGAGCCCGGTTGCCTCGCCGTCCGACCAGGCGGCTGAGATCGCCCGCCTGCGCCGCGAACTCGACCGGACGCGCATGGAGCGCGACGTGCTAAAAAAAGCGATCGGCATCTTCGCGGAGATGCTCAAATGACGTTCACTTTCATCGAGCAGCATGCGACCACCTGGCCGGTGCGTCTCATGTGCCGCGTGCTCGGAGTGTCCCCCAGCGGCTACTACGGCTGGCGATCACGTCCAGAAAGCGCCCGGTCGGTGTCCAACGGGCAACTCCTCGACGACGTGCAGCGGATCCATACGGGGCATCAGAGGCGATATGGTTCGCCCCGGGTGCATGCGGCCCTGCGCGCGGAAGGCCGCCCAGCCAGCTGCGGGCGGGTGGAGCGCCTGATGCGTCGCCATGGCATCCGGGCCCTGGCGGGGCGCCGGTTCCGGCCCTGCACGACCGACAGCCGGCACGACCTGCCGATCGCCTCCAATCTCCTCAAGCAGCAGTTCTCGGTCGCGTTACCCAACCAGGTCTGGTTGGCAGACATCACCTACCTGCCCACAGCAGAAAGCTGGCTTTACCTGGCCGCCGTCCTTGATCTCGCTACTCGTAAGATCGTCGCCTGGTCAATGCGCGACCACATGCGGACTGAACCGACGTCGGCTGCTCTGATGATGGCCACCCAACGGCAGCGGCCGTCTGCCGGGCTCATCTGTCACTCGGATCGCGGCAGCAAGTACGCAGCGGAGGCTTACCGCAGGCAACTCGCCGATATCCAGGCGATACCCTCCATGAGCCGCGCCGGCTGCTGCTACGACAATGCCCCGATGGAGAGCTTCTTCCACACCCTCAAGGTCGAACTCGTCCACCAGCGACGTTGGGCGACCCGGGATGAGGCCCGACGCGACCTGTTCGCTTACATCGAGGGCTACTACAATCGACAGCGGCTCCACTCGGCTCTCGGCTACATCACGCCCGAGCAGGCCGAGCGGAACGCAGGCTAACCCACGTGTCCGCGAAAACGGAGGAGGATCAGCTCGCCGCCGGTCAGGAGAAGCTGCGCCGTCCGCCGCGGCGACGGGCGCCGCCAGACGGGACCAGGGGCAGGTCGCATCCGCGGCGGGCCGCCCCTGAGAGCAGCAACGCAGAGCCGGACGCTCATCACGCCACCCCGGAAGCCCGAGGCCTGCAGCTCGCGCCACAGCCGCGTCGCGTTGCGCTCGCCTTTGTCGAGCCGCCGCACGAGGTAGGGCACGAAGGAATCGGTGATCCGCGCCCGTTCGCCCTTGCACCAGGTCGGCGCCGTGCCGGCCCGTAGCCAGTGCCGCACCGTGTTCCGCGACAGCCCGGTCTCGCGCACGATGGCGCGGATGCCCTGGCCGTCCCGAGCCAGGGCTGCAACGTGCTGGAAGCGGGCTCCCGGTCCGCCTGCCCCTGCTGCTGTCGCCGCTGCGCCTTGGTGGCCGAACGGGGTTTGACCGGCGTTGCTTCCGCTGCGGCTCGGCTCACGATGGTCCGCGCGACACGGGAGAACTCGCCGCGGTGCCGATCGAGCACCTGCATCAGCGCTTGCGAGCCGTTACAGAGCAGATGCCATCGATCCGCGCCTGGACCGCCCCGGGTGCGCCGCGACGCACGCCATCGGCGTAGGCACCGGCGCGGTCACGAGCCACGACCTCGACGCCGGGATGCTGCTGCAGCCAGTCGGCCACGGTAGCGGCCTCGCGGTCGGGCAGCAGGTCGATGACCTGGCCTCGCACCAGATCGCACAGGATCGTGCCGTAGCGCTGACCGCGCCGCCAAGCCCAATCATCGTAAGCGGAACCCTCAGGCCACGGCTTTGAGGTCTTGCGCGCTGGCGTAGGCCCAGGGCATCAACTCGTCGAGGCGGCGGTTGGGATGGCCCTCGGCGATGCGGGTGAGCACGTCGCTCAGGTAGGCATGCGGCTCCACGCCGTTCAGCTTGCACGTCTCGACCAGCGAGGCGATCACCGCCCAGTGCTGACCGCCGCCGTCCGAACCAGCAAACAACGCGTTCTTGCGCGTCAGCGCCAGCGGCCGGATCGCCCGCTCGACCACGTTCGAGTCGAGCTCGACCCGGCCATCCTCCAGGAACACGCTCAGCCCCGCCCAGCGCGACAGCGCGTAGCGGATCGCCTCGGCCAGCCGGCTCTTCTGGCTGATCTGCCCGAGCTTCTCGCGCAGCCAGGGCTCCAGCGCCGCGATCACCGGACGGCTGTGCTCCTGGCGCTGCGCTCGCCGCTCCTCGGCCGAGCGGCCGCGGATCTCCGCTTCGGTCCGGTACAGGCGCGCGATCCGCTCCAGCGCCTGCGTGGCGATCGGCGCCGGCCCGCCCTGCGCCAGTTCATAGAAGCGCCGACGCACGTGCGCCCAGCAGAACGCCAGCTGGATCCCGCCGCGATCCGCCAGTGCCTTGTAGCCGCCATAGCCGTCGACCTGCAGCACGCCCACAAAGCCGCTCAGGTGACGAAGAGGCCGCTCGGCCGTACGGTCCGGGGCGTAGACGTAGGCCACGCCCGGCGGATCGCGTCCGCCCCAGGGCCGGTCGTCCCGCGCATAGGCCCACAGCTGCCCCGTCTTGGTGCGACCGCGCCCGGGATCGAGCACCGGCGCGGTCGTCTCGTCGGCAAATAGCTTGCCGCTGGCTCGTAGCGTCTCCAGCAGGCGTTCGTGCACGGGACGCAGCGCGAAGGCAGCGCGCCCGACCCAGTCGGCCAGGGTCGAGCGGTGGAGGCAGATGCCCTGGCGTGCGAAGATCTGCGCCTGCCGGTAGAGCGGCAGGTGGTCCGCGTATTTGGAGACCAACACCTGCGCCACCAGCGCGTCGCTGGGCAGGCCACCCTCGATCAGGCGGGCGGGCGCGGGCGCCTGCACGACCGCCTCCTCGCAGGCCCGGCACGCATAGCGCGGCCGGCGGATCACCAGGACCCGGACCTGCGCCGGCACCACGTCGAGGCGCTCAGAGACGTCCTCGCCGATCCGGTGCAAGGTCCCGGCACAGCACGGGCAGACCAGGCTGGCGGGATCGACGACGCGCTCGACCCGCGGCAGATGGGCGGGCAGGGCTCCCCGGTTGCGCCGCCGCTCGGCGACCCGCGTCGCCCGGCTGGCCGGCTCGCTGTCGGCGGCAGCCAGGGTGGCGGCCTCGCCCTGCTCGGCCTCCTCCAGCCCCAGCAGCAGCTGGTCCTCCGGCAGGCTCTCGGCTCGCCGCCCGAAGCGGTGGCGTTGCATCGCCTGGATGATCTGGCGCAGCCGCTCGTTCTCGGCCCGCTCCTCGGCCAACAGCGCCTTGAGCGTCTCGGGATCGTCCGGCGGAGGGGAAGCGGGAGCAGCCACGAACAAGATTAGAGCATAGTTCTCAGCTACTTGCGATGGCCTTGAGGCGTCCTGCGCACTCCGCCGCTCAGCCCGCCACAGTGGGGGTCACGACGGGGCGCAGGCCGTGAACGCGCCGCCAGTCCAGACCCTCGAGCAGGGCCGAGAGCTGGGCGGCGGTCAGGTGCACGGTGCTGTCGCGAGGCGCCGGCCAGTGGAAGGCGCCGCTCTCGAGCCGCTTGGCCACCAGAACCAGGCCGGTCCCATCCCAGAACACCAGCTTGATCCTGTCGGCGCGCTTGGAACGGAACACGTAGACGCTGCCCGAGAACGGATTGGCGCCGATGGCGTCACGTACCAGGGCGGCGAGGCCATCAACGCCTTTGCGGAAGTCGACCGGGCGGGTGGCCACCATCACCCTCACGGCTCCGCTGGGCCCGATCACGACCGCGGCCTCAGGGCCTGGATCACCGCCCTGATCTGAGCCTCGCTGGCGTGAGCGCCGATGCGGACGACCGCGCCAGCGATCTCGAGTTCGATCCCGGCGCCGTCCGCCGCTCGCTCGGGCGACCGCATCGGTGACGGCACCGACGGGAGAGCAGACGCCGCTGGCATCGTCGCCGGTACGAAGGTCATCGGCGTGGGATCCTGCGCCGCTTCGAGGGTGCGGCGCGTCTCGGCGCCAACCGAACACCTGTTGGGGCGTCACCCCATGGCGGCGCGCTACGGCCGAGACGACGGCCCCCGGCACGAGGGTCTCCTCGAGGATCGCTGCCTTGGCATCCGCCGACCAAACCCGCCGCCCGCTGCCGCCCGTGATCACCTCCAGGCGGCGCGGCTCAAATCTATGCTCAAGTCCAGACACAAGCCGATCCCCGCATCAAACCACGGACATCAGCATCACGCCTCACCACGCATGACGGTAGGTGGGTTCGGAAGAACGCTTACCAATCATCGATGCCGAGTACCCGCGGTGCGCGCTCTGCCTGCGCGGGGGCGCCACCTCGCACGAGGCGCAGCAGAGTGTCGGGGCTGACCGGCATGCCGAGGCGCCCCGCCAGGCGTGCGCCGGCCTCACCACCGAGTGCGAGACCGAGATGGTGCTGGATGTCGCCGAGGCGGTGAGTGCGGCGTGCACCGGCCTGAGAAACGCCGGCGAGCCGCTCGGCGAAGACACGGCGAGGGCAGTGCAGATGCGGGCAACGCCATCGCCGCGTCTGGACCGCGATGACGACGCGCCGACCCTGCCAGGGGAGGTCGGCCAGGGTGCGGGTGTAGCGTGAGTGAGGCTGAGCCGAGATCTCCCCACACCCCGGGCAGCCGGCGGTCGTTGCGCGGGGATGGGGACGGATGATGATCCGGTCAGGCTCGAGGTCGACCTGATCGACCACGAGACCGGCTGGAATGAGGGGCAGCAGGCGTTTGGACACCGGCTCAGATGGGCAGGCCGGTCCTGATGGTCACGATCCGTGCGGCCCCGTGAATCGCCGCCCGGCTGCACCAAAAAGGCGGGAGAGCCAGTTTCGCATCGGCGGCTACAGCAATCGGCGGCGGGTTTAGACCCTAGCCAGCGCTGGGTCTGCTGGTAGACCGCCGCCCATGGCGGCAGGTCGTTGGGCATGAACCGCCATGGCGCCTCTGTCTTCACGATGTAGCGCAGCCCGTTGAACACCTCGCGCAACTCGTGGTCGCGCTGCCCAGAGTCCTCCCGCAAAAGCGCCAGGTAGGGCGCGACCAGCGCCCACTCTTCATCGGGCGCGTCGGACGGGTAGGCAGGGCGATCCACGCTCATGCCCTTCAACGCTCACGCTATGTCATTGGTTCATAACACGCTCTAGAATATTCGCCACCGAACTTTAGTGCTATGACACTATCGCCGCCCGCTGCGAAAACATCATCAGCTTCATAGAAATCGTTTGTTTTTCTTTCCTTGCTATGTTTCAAGTGATAGCAGGCATAGGAACAAACTGTGACGCATGTTACGAACCAGCGATCGGCGATAAGATTCGAAAATATTCGTGATTTTTAAAATTGTATTAGAATCTCATTCACATATTTGATAATATTATTAATACAAGCTGCATATATATCTGATGATCATGGTTCTTAGCGATAACTAGATATTTAATAGGGGATATATTATCTTTATCGCTTCTATTGGATCGTAATTGATAACCTGCTGCGTTTTTGTTGGTGTGTATTGACATTAGAATTCATCCTTGATAAGGAAAATCGATATGATTTTGAGCGCCATTGTTGGGAAATCTCTTGCGATTTCCCATTATTCTGGGAAACGGACATGAATTTTATCAATATTTTTTCTTTGTTGATCGCATTAATACTAACCTCAACCTTAACGCTAGGCCCTAGCTCAATTCCGACACAATTATTGCCTGCAAATGACGAGACTTTGGAGTATCGTAGTGGCGTAGTTACGGCCAAGTCGTCGAACTCGGATGGTTCCGGAAGCACTTTGGGTGTTGTCAAGGACGGGTTGATTTTGGGAGACGCTTCGGCATCATTCGTAACTGCGAGGGGCGGGAATACGGCAAGGACGATCGCCGCTCGAGCCGGCGATGCGTTCAACGTGCGGGATTATGGAGCGTTCGGGGATGGCGCCACACATACCGCAAGAGCGACGCTCGGCGTCTCGACCCTCTCGGGCCTCGCAAACTGGACGGCACCAAGTGGCGCAAAGCCGTTCGTGTTTGTGGCTAACTACCCCTACGGCGTACTATTTAACCTTTGGCCGGGCGTGGATGCCGCAAAGGGAGCAACCAAGCTCATCTTCCGAGCCTCCGCGACCGTCGGCGTCCAGATCCGGACGGTCTCGGCTGCTGCGTTCGGAACCACCACAGTCGTGGTTGGCGATCGGTTCGTCACCGCCGACCAAACCCCCATTGCTCCAGGCGTCGCAGTCTCCGGGGCCGGCATCGCCGACGGTACGACCGTAACTGCTGTCACCGGCTTTCCGGGCTCGTGGACCGTCACGCTCTCCGCAGCAACAACGGCGGCTGTGCCGAGTGGCACTTACCTAACTTGGTCGGTAAGGCCGGAGGCGGGCATTTCGACACTGCCAGTGCTGTTCGACCGTGGGATCTACCAAGGCGACATCGTGTCGGGCCCGTGCATCGCGGCGGGCACGCAGGTCGATCACGTAAACCCGGCCAAGATGGAGATCGTGCTCTCTGCGCCAACGACTGTGCCGTGTGCCGCCGGGACTGGCCTGACTTTCACACCGTCGTGGCTCGCGAATGTCCAGGTCGGGATGACCATTTCCGGTCCAAGCGGAGCGTTCGCAGCCGGCACGATGGTCGCCAGCGTCGATTTGACCACGGGCGTCGTGACTCTTTCAACGCCGACCACCGGCCCGTTGACCGCGCACTCAGCCCTGACCGGGTCATTCGCCGGCAGCGCCGTCGCGACACCCGTGACTTTCTATCGTCCGTACACGGATTCAGAGGGGGCAGGGCTCGAAATGGATCGTCTCGGGATCCAGGCCGCGATCAACGCGGCTGCCGCTGGTGTCGGCGGATCGGTCGACCTGCCGGCGGGAGCTGGCTACCGCCTCGACGGGCCAATCATATTGCCGATATACGCACCATTTGGAGCCAACCAGAACGCCGTCTCGCTTGGCGGTCCCCATGGTTCGATCAACGGTGCTATCCTTCGCGTGACCAAAGATTTTGGCCCGGGTAACGCGGCCCTCACCTGCGGGGACCCCACCGCCAAGAGCGGCAATGCGCGCGGAATTTATCAGGGCAACACCGGATATTTCTGCACCGGCCGACTGCACGACGTTCGTATCAAGCCACTCGCCTTTACGTTCGCATTCGGTACTCGCCCGAAATGGTCCGGCGTGCCGGTTGCGATGGACGGTATCAAGGAAGGACCGCGCCTGCATAACGACCGCGTGATGGCCGAGGGGTTCAATCATGGTATAGTCGCCGCGATTGATCATACACGGCTAGTCGACGTGACATTGCAATACAACTTTATCGGCATGCGCATGGACGACATGCAGCCGAACCTGTTTGGCGACGAGGTCTTCGACAGGCTTTACGCTCCGTCGAACGGCTGGGCTGGAATCTCTGTGTCACCTAAGGCGTACATCAACGCTGAGATCCGCAAGCCTTACCTAGCCTCAAATCCTTGGGCGATCTGGTGCGAGCCTGGTGCGGGCGCAGGGCAATGCATCCAGGGTACTACCCTCGTAAATGGCAACCTGGAGAATGCCGGCTGCGGTATCGTCAAAGACGGGGGCATCCGGGACGGCTGGCGGGCGGACGGCGGTACCCGCAGCCTCAACAATTTTCGGGTCATCAACACGTTCCATGGTGGCCTCGGCGCATTCGGGTCGGCAGCGATCCCAAAGCCGGTCGGAGGCTGCACCTGGGCAGCCTATTTTGATGTCGGGTATGCGACCGACTTCACCATTGAGAACGTATGGAGCAACGACTTCCCGCCGGTCGCCAATGCGTTCGCTCACATACTGCGCGTACGGCGGCTCGACGCGTTCAGTGCGATCGGGCGCGGGGGGTTTCGGATGCAGGGCAGCGGTGTCTTCGATGCCATAACAAATTCGAGTAAATTCAATCAGAATGTAGTCAGCGGCCCGAATGGATTTTCCGGTGATTTCTATGCCACTGGATCTTGGCAGTATGTAACCTTGGATGGTCCCAACTTCCGTGCACGACCGATACCATTTCTTGATGGGCGTGCCGTAACGCTTCCATTGGGGTCTCTCGTTGAGCAAGGCACATCCACGATCAACAATCTTGCTACCGTCCAACGCGCAGGACAGACAGCTGGTGCACCGGTGGCCGGTGTCGTGTGTCAGAACTGGAGCATTAATCCCAACGCCCAGCAGATCGCACCAGTTATCTGCATTGGGGGGGGGAAGTTGCCGCTGCTGGTGAGCGCGACGGCTAATCCTGGTGTGCTTCTCAAAGCAAGCATAAGCATTCCGGGAGTTGCAACGGTTGCAACCGGAGTGATGGATGGCCCTGCCGCCGGAGTTTCACTTGGGGGGGGGACGGCGAGCCTCGCCTATGTCAGGCCGCTCTGGGCCGGGCAGCAATGATGTCCTCTTGGTGTAAGTCCAACCTGATCGAGATCTATTTAGCCAAAGATGGCGCGGAGTTATCGAATCTCTGTGTGACATGAGGTGGCCTGATCAAGCGCTGGTGATGGCGAATAATGTGTTGAGATGGATCGCCTTGGACCTAAACTTGGCGGTGGCGGTGGCGGTGGCGGTGCGGATGGTGCGCGACCATGAAGGCGAGCATGGCTCGCAGTGGTCGGCGATCCCGTCGATCGCGGCCAAGATCGGCTGCTCGGGTGAGACGCTACGGAACTGGGTGCGCCAGTCCGAGCGTGATCAAGGTGTGCGACCCGGCCAGACGACGGACAAGCGCGAGCGGATCAAGGCGCTAGAGCGAGAAGTTCGCGATCTGCGCCAGGCCAACGAGATCCTGCGCAAGGCGTGCGTATTTCGCGATGGCGGAGCTCGACCGCCGGTCGCGGCCATGATCAGCTTCATCGACGGTCATCGGACAGTCTACGGGGTCGAGCCGATCTGCAGGGTGCTGCCGATCCTTCCGTCGACCTACTACGCGCATGCCGCCCGGCACGCCGATCCGGACAAGCAATCGGTTCGTGCTCGCAGCGACGCCGCGTTGATGATCGAGATCCAGCGCGTGTTCGAGGCCAACTTCTGCGTCTACGGTGTACGCAAGATTTGGCGGCAACTGGCCCGGGAGGGGATCGTGACTGGGATTGCCCCGGATTGGTGGTTCTTGCTCACTTTGCGTGGATGGCGGTGGATCGCCTCGGGCTGATGATGGTCTGATCCGCCCTCCCCATCGTGGGAGGCATGAACATTCCCTTCGCCATCCCCGAGTGCCGCGTTGCGCATCTCGTCGAACGACACGACGATCACCTCGTCGTCCCGGTGCGACTGGACGCAGCCACAGGCTGCTGCCCAGAGTGCGGGCAGGGGAGCCGGTCCGTCCATAGCCGCTACCACCGCCATCCCTCCATCTGCCGCTCTCGGCATCGCGGACCAGGCTGCGCATCGAGGCGCGGCGGTTCTCCTGCCTCAACCCGACCTGCCGACGCCGAACCTTCGCGGAGACGCCTACGGACCTCCTCGCACCGCGAGCCCGGCGCACGCGGCGGCTTTGCGAGGCGCAGGCCAGGGTCGGTCTCGCCTGCGGCGGTGCAGGCGGCGCGCGTCTTCTCGCGCATCTCCACATGCCGGCAAGCCGCGCGACCGTGCTGCGGCTCGTCACCCGCCTGCCGATGCCCGACACGCCGGCTCTCATCCGGGTCGGCATCGACGACTGGGCGATCAGGAAGGGCAGCCGTTACGGCACGATCGTCGTCGACCTCGACCGTCACCGCGTCGTCGATCTCCTGCCGGATCGCACGGCACCCACGGTGGCCGGCTGGCTCGAACGGCACTCCGGCGTCGAACTCGTCGCCCGGGATCGCTCGACCGAGTACGCGCGAGGCGCAACCCTCGGCGCTCCCCAGGCGCAACAGGTCGCCGATCGATGGCACCTTCTCACCAACATGCGGCAGGCCGTCGAACGCTGGCTCCACAGTTCCCATGCCCGGTTGCGCAGCCTACCGCTCCTCCCTGGCTCGACCGCTCGTCCTGCCCTGCGCGACCACGCCTTTGCCCGCTCTACGACGGAGTTGGCAGCGGGGGCACAGAGCCGGATGCGATGGCAGGTTGTCTACGACGAGGTCCGCCGCCGGCATGCCGTCGGAGAGCCCCTGCTCGGGATCGCCCGTGCCATGGGTCTGGCGCGTGCGACGGTGCGCAAGTATGCGAGCGCCGAGACGTTCCCGGCGCGGCTGCCTCACGGTGCCGGGCCGAGCCTCCTTGATCCGCACGTCGCGTACCTGGCCGGGCGGATCGACGAGGGCTGCGAGAACGCGATGGCCCTGTGGCGCGAGATCCGGGAGCAGGGCTATCCAGGGACGAGCCGGCAAGTGCATCGCTTCGTCGCCGAGCGCCGAACGAGGCCGGTCCAATCAGGCCGCAAGGCCCGCAGTACTGGGATTGCCCCGTTTCTGTGGTTCTTGCTCGTTTTGCGTGGATCAGGCGGCCAGAACCATACGGCGCTTCAGGAGATCGAGGCCTGCCCGTCCGTAGCACTGGCGCTTGATGAGCTTCAGACGGTTGACCTGGCCTTCCGCCTGGCCGCTACTCCATGGCTCCATGAGAGCCGCCCGGACGGCCGCGATGTCCGCCTCTAATCCCGAGGCGAACGTCACAATCGCAGAAGCCTCACAGGTCCGAGCCTTCGTGATCCAAGCCTCGATGTCTGCAGCGGCGTCCTGATCATCGGCCAAGGGCTTGCCCTTCCCGGCGGCGCGCACGAGTGCGGTGAAGCGGCGGGCCAGTCCCGTGACGGCCCGCGCGGTGTCATCCTGCTCGACGCGGCTCACCACAGCCGCTTCGCTCTCATCCAACACCGAGGTCGGCTGCACGAGCAGCCACGCCAGCTGCCGTGCTGGCGGCAACGGAGCTTCCGATCCAGGCGGCTCCGAAGCGGAAGCCTTGGCACTGCGGGCCTTGCGGCCTGATCGGACCGGCCTCGTTCGGCGCTCGGCGACGAAGCGATGCACTTGCCGGCTCGTCCCCGGGTAGCCCCGTTCCCGGATCTCGCGCCACAGGGCCATCGCGTTCTCGCAGCCCTCGTCGATCCGCTCCGCCAAGTATGCGACGTGCGGATCAAGCAGGCTCGGCCCGGCACCGTGAGGCAACCGCGCCGGGAACGCTTCGGCGCTGGCATATTTGCGCACCGTCGCACGAGCCAGCCCCAGGGCACGGGCGATCGCGAGCAGGGGCTCCCCGCCGGCGTGCCGACGGCGGACCTCGTCGTAGACAGCCTGCCATCGCATCCGGCTCTGTGCCTGTCAAACGGCATCGGAACGGGACCCCTGATCGGCGTCCAATTGGGACCCCTTGTTGCGCGTAGCGCGACGCCCCTGGTCAGCCCGGCGAAGCGGGTCGGGGTGGCGCAGCCGGGCTGACCAGGGGTCCAGGATGAGCTGCGCGCAGGCCATCCTTCACGCCCGGTTCTTGAAGCGCCAGCTCTCGTTGCCGGTCTCGACGATCTCGCAGTGGTGGGTCAGCCGATCGAGCAGCGCCGTCGTCATCTTGGCGTCGCCGGCAAACACGCTCGGCCACTCCCCGAACGCCAGGTTGGTCGTCACCACGATCGAGGTGGTCTCGTAGAGCCGGCTGATCAGGTGGAACAGCAGCTGACCGCCCGACTGCGCGAACGGCAGGTAGCCGAGCTCGTCCAGCACCACCAGGTCGAGCCGGGCGAGGTGGTCGGCGATGCGGCCCTGCCGGCCGGCTCGCGCCTCGGCCTCGAGCCGGTTGACGAGGTCGACCACGGTGTAGAACCGGGCCCGCGCCCCGTCCCGGATGCACGACCGGGCGACCGCGATGGCCAGATGCGTCTTGCCCGTGCCGGTGCCGCCCACCAGCACGACGTTGCGCTGGTGGGCCAGGAACTCGCCGCCGCAGAGGTCGCGCACCAGACCCTCGTTGATCGGCGTCCCGGCAAAGGCGAACTCGGCGAGGTCCTTGGCCAGGGGCAGCTTGGCAATCGTCATCTGGTAGCGGATCGAGCGCGCCTGCTTCTCGCTGATCTCGGCCTGTAACAGGTCGCCGACGATCTGCTGCGGTTCGTGGCTGCGCTTGAGGGCGACCTTGATGATCTCGTCGTAGGCCGCCTTCATCCCGAACAGCTTCAGCTCGCCCATGGTGGCGAGGATCTGCTGACGTTCCATCACGGGGCTCTCCTCAGGCTGTCGTAGCGGGCACAGTCGGCGACCGGCTCGTGGCGCAGCCGCAGGCTCTCGGGCGTCAGCAGCGGGACGGGCGCGGGCGGCTCCCGCTGGCGGGCCAGGATGTTGAGCACCACGTCGGCCGAGTGCACGCCCTCGCGCAGTGCCTCGGCGCAGGCCGCTTCGACCACGGACAGGCCGTCGCCGAGCACGGCGGTGAGGATCTCGACCATCTGGCGGTCACCGTCGGCGCTCTGCCGGCGAGCTTGCGGCGGATCCGTTCGAGGGCGGCGGGCAGGACCCAGTCCTTGAACGGTGCGCCGTTGCGCAGCGCGCCGGGCTTGCGGGCGAGCACGGGGACGTAGTGCCAGGGGTCGAACACCGTCTGGCCGCGGCTGAAGGCCCGCGGGTGCTCGGCGACGATGCGTCCGTCCTGGCGGATCTCGATGCGCTCGGCATAGGCGCGCACCTCGACCGGGCGACCGATGGCCGAGGCCATGACCGAGTACTTGTTGTTGTCGAAGCGCACCAGGCAGGTCGAGGACACGGCTGCCGGCACGGCGTGGAAGCCGTCGAAGCGTCCGGCGTAGGGGACCAGGGCTCCCCGTTCGGCTTCGAAGGCCTGCCAGATCGTCAGGTCGCGCTGCTCGGGATGCGGGTGGGCCTTGGCGTAGGCGACGACCCCGTCGAGCAGCAGGGCATTGAGCTCGTCGTAGCTTCTCACTCGGACGCGCGGGGTGAACAGGCGCTCGCGTACCAGCCCGACCTGGTTCTCGACCTGCCCCTTCTCCCAGCCTGACGCGGGCGTGCAGGCCACGGGCTCAACGAGGTAGTGCGAGCACATCTGCAGGAAGCGGCGGTTGTAGGCGCGCTCGCGCCCGACGAAGATCGTCTCGACCGCGGTCTTCATGTTGTCGTAGATCCCCCGCTGGCAGGTGCCGCGGAAGAAGGCGAACGCTCGGTCGTGGGCGTCGAAGACCATCTCCTGGCTCTCGCGCGGATAGGCCCGCACGAACAGCATGCGCGAGTGGCAGAGCCGGACGTGGGCGACCTTGACCGTCGTGGTGACGCCGGCGATCAGCACGATCTCGTGGCTCCAGTCGAACTGGTAGGCCTCACCCGGGGCGAAGGCGAGTGGCACGAAGGCGGGAGCCGTCACGCTGGCCTGCTGGCGCTTCCACGTCTTGGCGTAGCGGCGGACGGCATCATAGCCGCCCTCGTAGCCGAGCCCCCGCAGCGCCTCGAAGATCCGGGTCAGCGTCAGCCGCTCCCGCGCCGGCTTCCCCGTATTGGCTGCCAGCATCCGGTCGAGCTCGTCGCGCCAGGGCCCGAGCTTGGGTGCAGGCTGGACGCTGCGGGTGTAGCGGAAGGCAGTTGCCTCCGAGCGGATCACCTTCCTGACGACCTTGCGGGAGAGCATCAGCTCCCGGCAGATCTGCTTGATCGGCTTATGCTGCACGAAGTACGCGCGGCGGATCTTCGCGACCGTCTCCACGACCAACATCCTCCGCGAGCCTCCCGTTCCGAGTGCGGGAGGCAGTCTGGATGAAGTATCCTGGGGGTCCCGTTTGGACGCCGATCACCCCGGAAACGGGGTCCTTATTCCACGCCTAATCACACT
>NZ_JAAQRC020000004.1 GCF_019216885.1 Methylobacterium sp. SyP6R
GTCCTGATCACCCCGCCACGGCCACGAGCCTTACCAACCTCGCCAGTCTGCTTTACGCGAAGAGTGACTTAGCCGGGGCGAGGCCCCTCCTCGAGCGCGCCCTGGCCATCACCGAGCGGGTGCTAGGTCCTGACCACCCCGCCACGGCCACGAGCCTCAACAACCTCGCCGGACTGCTCTGGGCCCAGGATGATCTGGCCGGGGCCCGGCCACTCTACGAGCGCGCTTCAATCATTCGCGACAAGATATATAGATCTATAGATTGAAGAACATGTGGTAGCGCGGTGTTGCAATCCCAATTTGCAGCTACACCTTCGCGCTCTACCTGCTGGATAGGGCATCTTTTACCACCTGCCTTGCATGCCTCTGGCAAGGACGCGGAGGCCGAGAGAGGTGGGTGCATCAGTTTGCATGCCTCGCGATAGGATTTCCTGCGTGCTGCATCAGTCGATCTAACTCCTA
Organism: Methylobacterium sp. SyP6R; assembly: GCF_019216885.1. NCBI lineage: Bacteria > Pseudomonadati > Pseudomonadota > Alphaproteobacteria > Hyphomicrobiales > Methylobacteriaceae > Methylobacterium > Methylobacterium synurae. The sequence goes on from NZ_JAAQRC020000004.1 coordinate 463, forward strand.
CGATCGATAATAAAACAGATTATAATATAAATGATGCGTCAGATAGTAAAATAATATCAGTATATTTAGATATAGAAACACCGAACTATTGAAATAGCGATTGGCATGCGTGCGACCGACGCTTGACCCGCATCATGGGCCAGCTATGCGCGGCCGATCCTGTCTGTAAGGGTATACCCTAACGGATTTCGAGCGCCGTTGGGGGTCGCTTTCGACCCCATGCGGTCCTTCGGTGGGAGCGGATCGAACGTCCGGATGGGGTGGCGAGCCGACATTGACCACTCGCCTACAATCGGACATTCGGCTCTGCACCTGTCTCGTCCGTTCAGCACAACATGCGGCTTACTCCGAAGTGGAAAGCGTGTAACGCTGCTCCACCCAACGGCTCAAGTAGCATTAACAAGTTGCGATCTCGGCGCGATCATAGACCACGGACTAGGGAATTCAGCTCAGCCGAAGCCATCGTCACGATGTTGCGGCGATCCATCAGGCACAAGGCCGCTTTAAGCAACTCGATCTCGCGGGGGCGAGGAGAGTAACTTCGCTCAAGAGTTCTGCTAAGGTCGGCTACTCATGAGCTTTACCGGGGTTCGGCACCCTCAGGGCGGTCGGTAACGGGATGTTATTAAGCGCCAGTGCGAATGACTGTGGATAGCTAATCGGGTCACTGCTGGCGGCAAGTACGAATGGCAATTCTCATACTGTCACGGAATGAGAGTTATCTTGTCCAATCTGATTGTCACGATAGTCATATCTGTTAGAGGACGATTGCTTCTCAATTGCATCCTTGATCTCTCGGTTCTCTTTCTCGATTTCTGCCTGCTGGCGTTCAGCGGCCTGTTTTAGGTCGCGATCTCTCTCGTTCGCACGGACGCGCTCCATTTGGTCCCTTGCGGCGCGCTCTCGCTCTGCGGACGCCTGTGCCTCCTTCCTTTGAAGTTCGACCTCGTGAGCCGCCTTGTTGACCAACTCGGCAGCGGCCTTGATGCCCTCAGTAAGCTTGAGGAATTCGTCTAATTTTACCTTCCCTTCGCTTACCTCTCGGGCGATCCTAGCCGCTTCGCGCGCGCGATCCATGAGCGCAAATTCATTTTCAAGATAGGAAGGGAGCAAACTCCCCGCTTTCTCCGAAATGTAATCTGCAGCTGTCTGTCGGGGCTCGAAAAGCCGGGATACCGCTTCGACCTTCTCCGAAAGTTCGCCATACTTCTGCGGCGCCATGCTCATCGAGCCGACAATCGCTTTCGCGACGCGAGTACTAAGCCCGCCCGCGGCGACGATCACATCAAAAACGATGACAGCCGGAGCCGCCGGTGTTTCGAGAAGAGCGGCATTTAGGGCGGTTACTAAAACCCCAGCTCCACCGGCGGCCGCTCCCGATACTCCGCTTACAACGTCGAGCGGGTGCCGCCCAGTCGCGGCATGTTGCTCAATAAGTCCGGTTGGCTTCTTGCGTTCCAAAGTGCACCTATTTAGAAAAAAACGAACCATTTTTGTCGGCTGGAAGTGCAGTTACTCTCAGGTGTAGTTTGATATCTAGAACTTTAGAGGAAAAAAAACCTGATTTTACACTCGCCCTCTTGCCGTTCAGCCAGACAGCTAGGTCCTCTACAGAGATTGTCCAATGACCATTTGGTCGCAAATTTGCGCAATTAGCACCATCGTACCAGGCAACAGGAGCCTCTGCTCCATGTATCGCAACATTACCAAAAATTACGGGAGGCCGGCTGTATTTATTACCAACTTCATCGGTCTGTTCGGGTGTCTTTATTGTGACCCTAAGCCTGTAGCCTGTGACAGTGTCGCGCCATCCTACCGAGCCGTCCTTAGAACCCCACGGCTCCGATCCAAAGCTAATACCGATTCCAGATACTCTGACCCGCTCTAATCCGTAGAAAACATCTTTAAATTCGAAGCTAAGCTGCTTAACATGCTCATCAGAGTGGAAAATATCATAAAATTTATCGGCGTCGACGAAGCTTTTTTCGTCCTTGCCCCTCCAGGGCTGGACGAGCGGGATGACAATGTCAAATTTTGTCTCTAATTCGGTCTTCCCGTTTGTATAGCGTATCACATCCCGAAGCCATGTAACAACGCGATCTAAGTATCCGTCAGCTTGGTTGAAATCCGGGCAAGCGGGCACGTCCCCGAAAATCAGACAAATTCCACGACGCACGTGTGGAATTTTATTTACGACATCAAATAGTTCATCTGCGTAAATGTCGAGAACTCGCTCATATCTTTGCGCAAAATTGTGGGCGTTCCCGCTTGTGGTATGCCGCTTGTGATAAGATTCGGCAACGTCCGTAAGCTCATCCCAGCGCTTCTTAATTAACGTAGCTCTATCAGAGAGGTTGTTGATTGTGGTCACAAGGCTGGACCGCTCAATGGTCAAATATGATCTAAATATCGCACTGAATTCAATCTCAGGAAGACTACCAAGCGCTTGGTCGATCGCGTCCAGCCGCGCTTTCGCGGAATCTCCCCCCAAGCTGGCGAGCTCCAAACTACGGCTCAAGGCTGACGATGCTACGAAATGCGTATAATCAACGGCCGCCTTAACCGCAGCAATTTCAAGATCACGCGCTTCGCGTCTGTAAGCCAAGCAGCGATCAAGCGATGAGGATACGTCCGAAAGGTAAAAATCCCAATGATCCAGATGCAAACTATTTGGATATTCGCCTTTGTCTTCGATCCGACGCTTTGCCTCCACCTCAAACAATTCCATCATGCTCTCGGATAGGACTGCAGAGCCCGACAGATTTCGCTTGAGCTGCTTCCATTCTTCGAGATGGGTAGTCTCAGTTTGAGTCGTTCCCATCGCGCAAACTCCCTCAAATTTCTGAGTCAGTCTTCGGCATGTGAGGCTGAAATTCAAGCGCGAAGATTCGAGCGAGTAGCTTGGAATGAGCATTGGCGGAAACCCATCTATGGACGTGTCCGACCACAAGGAAGGGCATGTCCGCTTTCATGGTCAGCCCGCCGTCAAGCGGTCCTTCTTATCTCTGGCCAAGGTGTGTCGCGAAGCGGGAACAGGACGCCCGCAAGCGGACCTCCCAAGCTTCCGAGTTGGGTCGGGAGCGGCGGTTCAGCGCCTCTTGGCCCAAGGTCGTCTCATGGCGCGATCCTGCCACTCGGCACCCGCCTGCTGGGCAGCCGCTCCCCACCCTGAGCGGACCGCAGGCGCGGCGCTCGGAGGTCAGTTCGTTATTCCGGCCGTCCATAAGGGCATACCGCAGCGGACAACGCCGCGACCGCCCGAGACCCTGTCCGCTAGGATTGCTTTCGTCATACGGACATGGCTCTATGCGGACAGTAGATCAACGGACGTTTCGACCATGTCGCAGACCATCCTCTACGCTCGCGTCAGCACCTCGGATCAGACCGCCGCGCATCAGCGGACCCAGGCCGAGGCCGCAGGCTTCGTGATCGATGCCGTGGTCTCGGACGAGGGCGTGAGCGGCATCAGCACCCGGCTTGCTGATCGGCCGCAGGGCCGGCGCCTGTTCGACATGCTCCGCCGGGGCGATACCCTCGTCGTCCGGTGGGTCGACCGGCTCGGCCGCGACTACCAGGACGTGACCGACACCATCCGGGAGTTGATGCGCCGGGGCGTGATCGTCCGCACGGTCATCAACGGCTTGGTCTTCGACGGCGCCACCAAGGACCCGATGCAGCAGGCCGTGCGAGATGCGCTCATCGCCTTTATGAGCGCGACGGCGCAGGCGCAGGCCGAGGCGACCCGCGAGGCCCAGCGAGCCGGCATCGCCCACGCCAAGGCCCGGGAAGACGCCTACCGCGGCCGGAAGCCCAGCTACACCCGCGCACAGTTCGACACCGTGCGGGCCCAGCTCACCCAGGGCGCCAGCGTCTCGGCCGTCGCCCGGGACACCGGCCTGAGCCGACAGACCATATATAGGATCCAGGAAGACCCGGCCGAGGCCGAAGCGATCTTGGCGCGGTGGGCGGCGTGAGGATCTATGCGATGTAGATCGTAAGGAAGCGCTCTAACTCGGCTCCGGGAGGGGCCCGGAGCCTCAAGCGATATCTGGAAAATATGTCATTTTCCAGTTTTATATTTAATCACTTCTTCGGCGGAGTAATCTCCATATTGAAACCTTTGGGTGAAACGTGTACTTTAAGCACAGATTTGAAGTTCGTAAGAGATATTCCCACGAACAGACCGATTAAGATCGAGGTGAATATAGCGACGATGGCCAGGTAGACCGTATTTTTCCACTCCATAATAGTGCTCCATGGAGCGGGTGGACCTCAGATGAGATCACTTTATACCCGGCCGGACGCCCCGGCTTGCCACGGACACTATGTTTCATCCTGCAAAATATTGATCTTTTTTTCTCAAAAAGTTCGTTCGCTGCAATATAGAACTTGCTTCTGAAAGCTCCCTCGAAATATTTGAATGTATCGAATGTTAATTGAGCGCATTTATAATTCATGCAAGACCCCTTGCTGATGGCGCCTATGAAATGGACATGGGGAGTTTTTCCGCCGCATCAAGTAGCGAAGGCCAGAGTTCGTTAAGTGGCTGTAAAATATGATTTATCCATTCGGGTCGCTTGCAGCATAGAGCTGCTACGCAGGCTAGCATTGGCCTGCACGTCGCCTGACCGGCCTGCAACTTCGCCGCCCGTCCTACGTGGCCAGCGCTCGGCTGCCCCAGAGGCTGTCGCCCTCGGGTGATCCGCCTGGTTGGGGCATGGCCGGCTACGGCTGAGATGTCAGCCGTAGCCCCACCCCAAGTTGCGGCTACGCCTTCGCGCCCAGCCTGCCGGATACGAGCCTGTGTACCATCCGCCCTCGCCAGACCCCCGGGAGGGACCCGGAGCCGAGGCGGCGAGCCCCCGATCGGCTATACCCAATCTCCTGGATCGCCGGCCGAGAAGACAGGATCGGACCCCTTGCCCGACTTGCCCTTGGTGCCCTTCCCGCCCTGCGCCTTCGGATCGACGAAGGTCAGGAATGCGACGGTGCCCTCTTTGCCCTGGCGGAACGACACGCTCGACAGCGAGAAGTCCCCGTCGACGTCCTCCGGCTCGTTCACGATCGCCATCAGGAGGCCGGGGGTCCACAGCTTCCCCGCCTCGTCGCGCCAGGTCGAGACCGTGGCGGTGATGGTCGTCCCGTTGCCGGCGCGGCGCAGGCGCTCCCATTGCAGGCGCTGCTTGAGCTCCTTCTTGCTCCAATCCCCCTCGGGGATGATCAGGAGCGGGCGGTAGCGCCCGACGCTCGGATCGTCCTCGCTCTCCTCGAGCCGTAGGGCGTCCGTGCCGGTGCCGGTGGCGCGCTGGCCCCGCGCGACGATCTTCGAGAACTTGGCGTCGCACTTGATCGCGACGCCCATCTTCTTCACCGGGCTCTCGCCGAGCACCAGGGCGCCGGCGTGGCGCTTCGTGCCCGCCCGCGTGATGTTGATCGAGCCATCGGGCTCGCCCTGCAGCATCAGCCCGAGCCGGCGCGCCTCGCGCTCGACCGTCTGGTAGATCGTGTCGAGCGGCTGGCGCTGCACCTTGGCGAGATTGGTAAGTTGCTGATCTGTCTTGAACCCGCAACCCACCTCGTCGAGTTCTTTGGCGACATCGAGGAGGGTCTTGTTCTCGAACCGCCCGGTTTTATGCTTGACGGGATGGCAGTCGATGGCGTCGGCAGCCTTCGACTTGCCGTCCAGAGCGACCGACTTCGAGTCGTCGTCGTAATCGGCCTTGTAGCCCGTGACGTGCCCCCGGACCATGAGGTCGCCCATCCCGCGCCCGGCCGGGCTCGTGTGGATCTCGACCGCCTTGCCCTGGCGCAGGGCCTTGGCTTCCGCCGACCATGAGGGATTGGTGGCGGACAGGTTGAAGGTGATCTCGGCCGAGTCCGCCGAGCGGTCGACGCTCACCTCCTGCCAGCCTCGTAGGCGATACCCGTCGACGGTGAGCGACACGATTTCCTCGACGAAGGGCATCGCGGGAGGATCCTCATACAGGGCCGGGCGCCAGCGCCTCGACCGCGGCGGAAGGGAGGGGCGGCGCTGCGCGCGCCACCCCGGCGAGCGGGGCGCCGCCCAGGCCGCCGGGAAGGCCCGGAGCCAGGGCAGGTGCCCGGGATCAGTAGCCGCCCGGGCTGCCCGCAGCCTGCGGCATGGATCGGCCACGGGTGCCGACGTTGGCTTGCACGTTGCCCGACGACGAGGCCGACAGACCGGTGACCGCACCCGGCCCATCTACCTTGACCGTCACGCTCACCTCCGCCTTGCCCTCGAGCTTCGCGGTCGACTGGATCTGGTCGGGCTTCACGTTGGCCTGGATCTGATCCGGCTTCACCGTCGCCTCGATCGGGCCGGAGGCCGCGCCCGGCGCCCCGAAGCCCGAGTGCCCAGGCGGATCGCTCCACCCGGGACGCGAGCCGCCGAATTCGGTCGGCCGGCGGGGTGGGGCGACCGCCTGGACCATGGCAGGCGTCACGGCCGGCGGCAGGCGGTCGGCCGGGATCGCGCTCGCGATGGCGGCCCGCTCCCGGGTGAGGCGGCCGATCCGGGCGCGGGCATCGGCGATCGTCGCAGCGGACGGGTGCGCGGGCGTGTCGGGCAGCCCCCGCATGACGCCGTCGATCACCGACTTCTCGCGGTCGATCCGCTCCTGCAGGGCGGCGCGGCGGCCCTCCGGGGTCCGCTGTTGCTCGCGAGCCTCCCGCAGCTCGCGGGCGATGCGGGCCGTGGGCGACTCGCTGCCGGCGATGAGGTTCGGCACGCCCTGTTCGTTGTGCGCCTGGCTCTCGGCCGTGGCGACGCCGAGTGCCGTGGTTGCCGCAATCGGCGCGCCGACGAGGCCCGCCTTGCCCCCGCCGATGAGACCGCCGGAGAGCCAGCGCAGGGCGTTGGCGGTGAAGCCCGTGGCGTTCCCCACCACGCCCTTGAGCCCGAGGCCGGCGGCGAGGCTCGCGAGCGACCCGCCGAACCACCCGGCCATCGGGGCCGCGACCTTCGTCGCGTCAGGGTTGTCGACCATCCCCTTGGTGAGCTTCGCCATGCCCTCAGCATAGGTGTTGAGCGCGGCGGTCGCGGCCGGCATCGCGGCTTCGGCGAGGTGCTGCGCGGCGTTCGAGGTCTGGGCCATGGCCGCGGCCGCGGCGACGTAGGGGTCCTTCTGCGGGAGCTTCGCCGCTGCCTCGATGCCCGGCGCCTGGTCGTACTGGGTCAGCTTACGCTGGTACTGGTCCCGTTGCGTAATCATCTTCGCGAACAGGTTCGCGACGGTCTGTTGCGAGAACGCCTTGCTCGTCGCCTCGATGACCGCCGCGTCGTTCCCCACGTCGACACCCGCTGCCTTGAGCTTCGGGATCAGGTCTTCGTTGGTATAGGCGAACGGGTCCGAGACGACCTTGTCGCGGTTGATGAACGCGCCCTTCTTGTCGCGCAGGCCCATCTTCTGCTGATAGGCCTTGGACGCCTTCGTCGCCCGCCCGCCGATCAACTGCGAGATCTCGGTGCCGATCGCCGTGCCGAGCTCGTTCGCGCCCATGTCCATCGACAGGGCCGGCGCCACGCCCATCAGGAAGCGCTCGGACAAACCGCCGCCGCCGGACTTCGCCTTGCGGGCGATCTGGAGGAGCGAGCCCATGTCGAGATCGGCGCCCTCGACGCCGAGGGCCTTGAGGTAGCCGTCGGACAGGCGGCGGACCTGGGCCGGATCCTGGTTCTTGCCGAGGTTGTCGAGGGCGGCCGAGAAGCGCCGGCCCTCCTCAAGCGCCTTCTCCTTGCCCTTGAGGGACTGCAACACGACGTGCTGCTGCGCGATGGTGTCGGAGACCTCCATCGCCTTGTCCACCGACCCCATCGACATCGCCGTGTCGCGCAGGCGCTCGTGGAAGGTCGTAGCGTCGACGCTGCGATACTGCGTCGACAGGTCGAGCGCCCGGCGCCGGATGCGTCCCGAGTCTGCCTCCGACATGCCGCCGAGATAGTCGCGGGCATCCTCGCGCACGCCCTCGGCGCCGACCCGGGCCGCGGCGCGCACCGCCCGGCCAGCCCCGTAGCCGGCGCCACCCACCCCGACCGAGCCGACAAGGGTCCCGGCCGCGTCCCGGCCGCGGGACGTGAACCGGTTATGGTCGGAGGCGGCGCGCCGGATCGAGGCCTGCTCCCGGCGCTGCGCCGCAGTCGCCTCGCGGGCGGCCCGCACCTGCGCCCGGGCAGTCTCGCGCGCGGCCTGCGCCGCCTCGCGGGCCCCCTCACGCTCGAGGCGGCGGGTCTCGCGTAGGGCTTCGCGGGCGACGCGGACCTTCTCGGCCGCGACCCGGCGGGCGGCGGCCACCTCCGCCACGCCCTGCGCGCCGATCTGGCGGGCGAAGTCCTCGCGGTGGTCGCGCTCCGCCCGCAGTTCCTGCGCCCGGCGCCGGATGCGGGCCTCCATCTGGGCGGCGTCGGCCTTCGCCGCCTGCTCGCGCACCTTGGCGTTGCCGATGCCGGCGAGCGCCCGCTCCTGCTCCCGGCGCATCGTGGCGACCTCGCGCGCGAGGCGCTGCGCCTCCCGCCCGGTGAGCCGCAGAGCGGTGATGTCGCGCTTCAGGTCATCCGAGATCCGGAAGACGCCGGGCCGGCCGAGATCGGCGCCAGCCTGGCGCAGCACCTTGGTCGCCCGGCCGGCATCGGTCGCGGCCCTGGTGTAGGACTTCGAGGCGGCTTCGGCCTGTTTGAGCGCGGTGGCGACGGCGCCGACCTGGCGGGCCGCAACGACCGCCCCACTGGTCCGGCCCATGGCGGCGGCGATGGCAGCGACCTTCTTCCCGACCCGCTCGAAGACCTTGCCGGTGCGGTCCTCGGCGGTGATGACCGCCTTCGCTTCGATAATGCGACCCATCAGCGTCCGCCTCTACGTTTGCGGAAATCGGCGTCCTGCTTGATTTCGTCCTGGCGCGCGTTCCAGGCGTCCCGCCAGAAGAACATGCCGCGAGGCGTCATGCGCCCCACGGTGTCGGGCTGGAAGCCGCAGATGAAGACCAGCTCGCGGGCGAGGTGGTCTAGGCCGCGTCCCCCGGCCCGGCGGAGAGGAAAAAATCCAGGATTGCCTGCCGCACCCGCATCGTATCCCGGAGGCCAAGCTGGGACAGGAAGTTCATATCCATGGGCTCGACCACGCAACGCTCAGCGTAGTGCATGATGGCCGCGGGGTTCTCCACGGGGATCTGTACGCCCTCCGGCGAGGAGTGGAGCGTGACGGGATGCCCGATCGGCATGATGTCGTCCCAGGTGGGTTCGCGTAGGACGATCTCGCGGACCAGATCGCGGTGCCACTGGATCGGCGTGGTCAGGGGGATGGTGACGCTGCTTGCGGGGGTGTCGGCCTTGGACATGATGTCAGAACTCCGGGGCGAGGGGCTGCCGCGTGCGGCGGCGTGTGGGGCTGGGGCTGGGGGACGAGGGCGGCAGCGTCAGTTGAGCCGGGTCGGCGCCGGCTCCTCGGCGGCGAGCGTCCGCTGCGCGTCGTCGATCGCGCTGCGGATGAAGCCGAGCTCCATCTGCACGGTGAGCGGGTCGCGGTCCTTCGCCAGAAGCTCGACGAGGCGCAGGCCCTCGACCAAGTCCGAGGGCACCGGACGGTGGTTGTTCGCGAGTTCGAGCGCGGAGATCAGCGCGGCGACGAGGCGCTCGTGCTGCCCGAACGAGACGTGGCTGATGGTTGCCTGAACGCCGTCGAAGGCCAGGAACTCGCGGCCGTCGAGATGCACCGTCACGCGGCAGGTGGGTGGGGAAGACGGCCCGGCGGGCTCGGCCTCGCGGGAAAACTCCGCCAACGCGCCGGGCGGAACAGCGTGGGTCACGATGGTGATCTTCCTGTGTAGAAGGCCATCATGGCGCATCGGCACCACCCCCAGATACGGCCGAAACTTCGGGCTCATCTGGCCGAAGTTTGAGCCCCACTTGCGCTCATGCCGCGGTCCGCACCCTGGGCGGCTTCGGGCGCTTGCCCGGACGGCCGATGGACGGCAGGACTTTCAGCCTAACCCACTGATCCGAAATGGTTCCGGCGGCTCTGGACGGCTGGACGGCTGTCCCCCCGGTTTTCTACCTCTGACTCTCTCTATCCTCCCCCTCTATATCTATACCCCTCCCCCCTCTCCGCCATTCCGCACCCTGTCCAGGGGCGCCTTCCCTCGCGCGCGACCCCCTTCCTTCCTCTTCTCAGAGATTGGAAAAATAGAGCCGCCCAAGCCGCCCAACGCCGTCCATCCCAATTATATCAATGACTTAGCAGGCGTCCCTCGCCCTCTCGCCGTCCAAATGCCGTCCACCAGCCGTCCAGCCGTTAGCCCCGGGCGCGTCGGGCGTTAGCCTGGAGGCCCGACCGTTAGCCCTGTTAGCCGTGACGAGCGGCCCGCCCGGCTGGCAACCGCGCGCGGGGATTCCCTCCGCGCAGCCGGTCGAGGTTGCCAGGACCAGGGCGAAATCGGCTCCGGTTGGCAACTTCGGCGGCTTCGCTGACAACCCTGGCAACCCTGATTTCGGATCGGCCTCACTGGCCGGGGGTCACGGGGTTTCCTCTCGTGAGGACCGGAGCACCCGGAGGGACCCACGGGTGTCAGGGCCGATGGGTGCCGGAAGGCCCGATCGCCTGTCGTGTCAGGCCCATGTGTCAGGTGTGTCAGGTCAGATTTGCGGACGCTTTTCTGGCGAACCCGCGTGATCTTGTGCTCCCGCAAGTCGCGAGAGCTTGGAGGGACCCGAACAATCAGGCCGCTTCCGAAGCATATCGCTCGCATAAACTCGGATTATTGACGACTTTAGCCCCCGAGTTGCGGGCAAGTTGCGGCTTTTGTTGCGGGCTGAGACTGGGCAGGGTCCGCAGCTTCCTACCCGCCAGCATCAAATCCCCAGGAGGGACCCGTGAAACGGGTAGGGTCGAGCTCGGCCGGCACGACCGCGCGGTGCCGCACGCTCAAGGCCACACGCGGGAGTGGCACCCGGCGGACTTTAGCCCCGGCTCGAGTTTAGGATTTGGTTTTCGACCCTGACTGGACAGAGGGGTCGACCTACCAACCGCAGGCATCGACCCCCCAGGAAGGACCCGTGAAACTGGGGTGTCACCCCCCTGCCGGGCCTGTCACCCCTGTCACCTCAGATCGCAGCCGGCGCCACTGGCGCGACCGCACCATCCTTCGGCCGTGACGCCCGCGCCACGGACAGAGACCCGCCGGGCTCGACGTGTTCGGGCGCCGCCCGCGTGTTCGGGGTGTTCGGTCGGATCGGGCGCGGCCTCGCTGGCGCGCCCGCGCGATCTTTCGCCCCCGCAGGTCGGACGCCATGCCAGGGACCCGGCGTCAACGGCGTCAACCCGGTCAACCCTGATCCGCGGCCAGCCTCGCCGGCACGCCCGCACCGTCCGCAGCCCGTACCGACTGGCAGCACGAGGCGGGACCCGCACCGTCCCCGAGCCGGGCAAAACCGCCGCTCCTCCTCCCCCATCCCTGTGTGGACGGCGTGCCGACCGGGTAGGTCCAAGGGGGGCGGGGGGAGCGAGGAAGGGGCAGAGGGCGGACGGGGGCGACTGTGAACCCTGAAATCGCAAACAGCCTCACTGGAACGCCCGCGCGATCTACCGGCCGTGCGGCCCAGTCGAGAGGGGAGGGACCCGAGGGCCGGCGAGGCAGTGGCACGAAGGCAAGGGTGGTAACCCCAGTTTCAAAATAGCCTCACTGGAAAACCCTGACGGTCTACTGCCCGTGCACCCTCGATCGAGGGGGAGGGACCCGAAGGCTAGGCGAGCGCCAGAAGGCCCGCGGGCACGTGTACGGTCAGGATTTCGACTGCCCCGCTAGAAAATCCGCGCGGTATTATACCCCCGCGCCTCCGGAGGCCCGGCAGGGACCCTGCAGGCCAGCAAGGCAGCGGCGCAGCGGAGGGGCGGGCGGATGCCGAGGACGCCCGCGGACGGGCAACGTCGCAGGCTGTAGGGGCGCGGGGCGAAGGCATCCATATGACACGGACCCCCGCACCTCGGCGCAGGGGCGCAAGGGTCAGTCCGCAGCTTTCGGCGAGGGACGACCTGCCTGCCAGAACGATGTACGGCGATCTGCCAGGCAACGGCGTGCGCGAGCGCGCGAGGAAATCGGTGGTCTCGCCCGTGGGATCAGGAGCTTAGCCACCGAATGGACGCCGGAGGAAATCAGTCGGCCTCGGGCTTTTGGCCTGCACTGGCCGGCGAGGACGGCACAGGGAGGGAAGGCAACGGGGCGGGGCGGGGCATTCCCCCAATCGGGGGGAAGCCCCCCGGTCACCGGATCGGGGGAGCGGGGCTCCTCCCGGATCGGGAAGGATTGCTGCTATTGGCTTTCCCTGACGCGGCAGGCTTACCCTGCGATGCATCCGTTTTGACGGAGGAACTCTCCCGAGCCTGCCTTTCATTTATCTCCTTAGCTGCATCACTAGCGTGTCGATAGCCTCCCAAGCTAAATATGTTTTCAAAATCCTTCTCAATTCTTCGGGCTATCTTCTCAATTTCTCCAGTTATATGCTGAGCAGCGAATATATCGTCCATAGTCATATCATTCTCAAGGCCCTTTTGCATGGCTGTATATAGAATATGAGAGAATGATATTATGGACATAAAGTCGAAACTAATTTCTTCTTCTTTTCTGATTTCGCGCGCGCTTTCTTTTTTCCAATCAAAAACGTAATCTTTGTTATGTATAGCGCTTGACATACCAGTAGAGACCTTCACTAGGCGGCGTGTTTCAGCCCTGAGACCACCGAAAAGCGGCGAGAGAATTCGGGGGACGGGCGCAGCCCGGCGGATTAGAGGCTGAGGATGATCGCGGCCGTTCCCTGCGAGGCGCCAGCCCCTACCCGGCACCGTCACGTGGAGGGCCGATGCCTCACACCGGGAGCATCGCCGTCGAGGAATTCGATGCCGGATTTCTCCAGTGCCGCCTGAATAGACGCGAGCGTCGACGCCTTCGGGTCGGCCGCGCCGCGCTCAATGTTGTTGATGCCCGTCTTTGAGATCCCCGACGCAGCGGCAAGCTCCGCCTGCGTGATGTCCAGCATGGCCCTGGCGGCGCGGATCTGTGCGGGGGTGAGCATGGGCTTACGCTACCTTGGCTTGTCAAAAAATCAAGCGCGCTTGACTTAGTACCTGAATTTTGGATAACTGCACTTGTCCTAAGTTCAAGTTACCAGGGCAGACCGATGGCCGCCACCCGCAAGATCGATTGGACCGCCGCGATGCACGAGCTGCGCGGCAGCCGCACGCAGCGTCCGGCCGGCTTCCTCGCGGCCCGCGGCCTGATCGCCGCCACCTCCGCCAAGCGCCGGCCCCTCGTCGTCGCCGGTGCCTACGACAAGGCCGCAATCATGTTGGCCGCCATCGCCGCCGCGAAGGTCCATCAGGCCCGCACCGGCTCGACCTGGGGCGAGGCGCTGTCCGTCACCCTCAAGGCCACCTGGGCGCTCGCGAAGGCCGCTCGCACGGCCCGCGCGCACTGAGGCTTCCCCGCCCGGTGCCGTAGCAGCCCGGGCTCCACCCCAGACGGGGCACCGCCCCGAGGAAGGACCGCGCATGACTCGCGGAACGATGACGCACGCCGGTATCCCGGGCCCATCCCGGCGGACGGCGCTGGCCGGGGGCCTTGCCGTGGCACTCGGGGGCGCGGGGGCGGCGATGATCCTGCCGGCGCCGGCCGCAGCCCCGAGTCCGGTCCTCGCCGCGATCGCGGCCCACCGCGAGGCCGAAGCGGCGATCGCCGCGGCGGTGCTCGCCCACGCCAAGGCGCAGGAGCGCGACGCGCCGGAGGCGCCCGCGCTGCGCGCGGATGCCGATGCGGCCTGCGACCGGGGCGCGGCGGTGCTCTCCGCCCTGTGCGCGATGACGCCCTGCACGGTCGAGGAGGCCGGCGCCATGGCGGACCACTTCGCGACCATCTCCGATGCGTCGGGCGCCGAAGGCATGGCCGTGCGGCTCCTCGAGGCGCTGGCCGTGGCGCTCGGCGCGCGGGCTCCCACCGGGGAGGATGCATGATGGCGGGCAAGCGGACGATCCCGGGCCCGAGCCGGCGCGGTGCGCTCGCCGGGGCGCTGGCGGTCGCGATCAGGGGAGCCGGCGCAGGGCCGGCGGGCGCGTCAGGATGCGCCAGGACGGGCGAGGCGCCCGGGGAGGTGCCGGCGGCGCTCCGGGCCGCGATCGCCGCTCACCGGCATGCCTGGGCGGGATGCCGGGCCGGGCCGGAGGGCGGGACGTGGCAGGCGGAGGACCGCGAGACGCGGGCGCTCGAGGCGTTGCTCGGCACGGAATGCGGGACGGTCGGCGGGATGCGGGCGCTGAAGGCCCATCTCGGCTGGTATCTGAGCGAGGAAGCCGACTGCCTGGCCGCCGAGGACGGGCCATTCGGCCGGATCGTGCGGGCGCGGCGCGCGGACCTCGCCCTGATGCTCGGCGAGCCCGCACCATCGGCAGCCCCGCCCGGCCCGAGCGCGCTCTACGCCGCGATCACCGCGCACGGGGTGGCGAACGACGCGGCCAGCGCCGCCGCGCTCCGGCACTCCGCAGCGTTCGACGCCGACGACCCGGAGGCGGAGGAGCTGCTGCGCCTCGCCGACGAGGCGTGCGAGGCCGACGACGAGGCGCTGAGGGCCCTGATCGCCATCGTGCCCCAGGACTTGAACGAAGGGGCGGCCCTCGCCGAACACCTCGCCGCCACCCTCGGGGAATGGGAGCCCGAGGGTCTGGGCCTGCACCTCCTGCGCGGGCTCGCGGATGCGCTGGGCGGCGGCGCGGCGTGAGGCGGGCCCGACCCGCCCTGAAACCCGCGCTCCATCGCGCGGAGGTTTCAGGGCGGCGGAAACTTCGGCTTTAAAGTCGAGAAGTTTCCACCATGCGGGATCTTCGGGCCGAAACGCGCCGAGTTATGAGTCTATCGGCGCATCGCTTCGCCGTGCGCAGATGAGCCACCGAAACTCATAAGGAATGAGCAGGTGGCACACATCGCCGACCCTCTGTCCTGCGCCGATCCCCTCCTGACCGAGGCGCAGGCCGCACACCTCATGGCACTGAAGCAGACGACCCTCCAGCAATGGCGCATCCGGGGCACCGGCCCGGCCTACATCAAGCTCGGCTCGGCGGTGCGCTACCGCAGCAGCACGCTCCAGGCGTGGCTCAACGACCGCACCGTGAGCACGGCCAAGGACCTCCCGGAGCGCGGTCGTGAAGCCGCCACCGTGGCCGCCGGCGGCGGCTTCACGACCGCCGCCGAGATGCGCGAGGAGGACGAGCGGGAGGCTGCCTTGCTGGCACGCGGCGGCGGCTTCACGACCGCGGCCGGCTACCGCGCGAGCCTCCCCCTGGCCGGCTCCCCTGCCGCCGCCCTGGCGATGGCCGCCGACGAGGGAGCCCGGGCGTGAGCTTCGATCCGATCCTCTCTTCTGTCGTGACGCACGACCGCGACGGGCGCCCGATCCAGCAGCACGCCTGGTGCGACTGGTGCGAGGACATCCGCAGCCACAGCCCCACCCCCGGCCATCGCTGCGCCCACTGCACCCGCGCCGACTGCCCCTATCGCCGCTTCGGCTACACGCTCGCCCCGGCGGGCAAGGCCGCGACCCCCGAGGCCGTGCGCCCGGCCCGGATCTTCGTCGGCGCGCGCAGCTCGCTCGCGCACCACCTCGGCACCGTCGCGCCCGCGATGCGCAACGCCTTCCTGCGCCCGCTCCTCGGGCCGAACCTGGAGCGGCGCATCGGCAGCGCCCGCGTCGCCGCGCGGACCGGGCTGTGGTGGATCGACCCCGACGTCTTCCCGGCCGAGGGCGAGGCGAAGGCCCGTCCCCGCATGCGCCCGGTCGTCACCGGGTCGGACGTCGCAAGCCTGCTGGCGGCGCTCTACGGCCTCGCGCTGGGCGTGATCGCGGTGCGACTCCTCGAGGCGGTGACCGGACTCAAGCTCGACGCGCACGCTAAGCTCGCCATCGCCGCCGAGGTCGAGGCGTCGCAGGCGCGCCAGGCGGAGGGCGACCGATGAGCCGTGCCCCTCGCCGCCCGGGCGAGCGCCGCACGGTCGCGATCGCGCGCATCGCCGATCGCGCGCTCGGCAGCGCCTCCGACATCCTGGCGCGCTGGCTGCCCGATGGCCGCCGCCAGGGCGCGGAATGGGTCGCCCGCAACCCGACCCGCAGCGACGCCCGGCCGGGCTCGTTCAAGGTCAACACGGTCACGGGCCGGTGGGCCGACTTCTCCACGGGCGAGCGCGGCGGGGATCTCGTCTCGCTCGCCGCCTACCTCTTCAGAAAAAACCAGGTCGAGGCCGCGTGCGGCATCGCCGAGATGCTGGGCGTGAGTGCGTATGACTAACCCCTTCGCCCCGCTCCACGGCGCCGGCGCGCCTGCGGGTAAGGCCAGCGCCAAGGCCAAGCCGCCGGCCTTCGCGGTCATCACGCCGGTGCCGGCGGACGCTCCGGTGGCGCCGACCCGTCACAAGGATCTCGGGCTGCCGTCCGCGACGTGGACGTACCGCGACGCCGCGGGCCGCCTCCTCGGCTACGTCTGCCGCTTCGAGAAACCGGCCGGCGGCAAGGAATTCCGGCCCCTGACCTTCGGCCGCCCGGCCGATGGCAAGCCCGCGTGCTGGCGGTGGCTCAGCTGGCAGAACCCCCGCCCGCTCTACGGCCTCGACCGCCTGGCGGCCCACCCCGGCGGGCGGGTCGTCGTCACCGAAGGCGAGAAGAGCGCGGACAGCGCGGCGCGGCTCCTGCCGGACCTCGTCGTGGTCACGGCGCCGAACGGGTCGTCGAACGGCCAGCACGCCGACTGGGGGGCGCTCAAGGGCTGCGATGTCGTGATCTGGCGCGATGCCGACGAGCCCGGCCTCGCCCATGCCGAGACGATCGCCCCACTCATCCTCGCGGCCGGCGCGGCGTCGGTCGCCATCGTCCATCCGCCAAAGGGCGCGAGCGGGGGGTGGGACGCCGCCGACGCCGAGGCCGAGGGCTGGACGCCGGAGCAAGCCGCGACCTTCCTCGCCACCGCGAGCAAGGTCGCGGCGAAGGCGGAGACCCCGCCCGCGCCCAAGGCCGCCCCGAAGGCGAAGGCGGCGGCGCGGCCCTCCGCTCCGGCATCCGAGGACGCGCCCGAGCGCAAGCGGGCCCCGGCGCAGCGCGACGCCGTGATGGGAATCATCGAGCGCTGCACCCTCTGGCACAGCCCCGAGCGGGAGGCCTTCGCGACCTACGCGGTGGGCGATCGGGTCGAGACTTGGCCGATCCGGTCGAGCACGTTCCGGGACTGGCTGTCCTGGCAGAGCTACAAGGAACTCGGCACGGTGCCGGGGACGTCCTCGATCGACGACGCATTGCGCACGGCCTGCGCGCAGGCGACGAACGAGGGGCCGCGCCAGGAACCGTGGATGCGCACCGGCATGCGCGACGGGCGGCTATATCTCGACTTGTGCGACGAGGCATGGCGCGCCGTCGAGATCGACGCGAGCGGCTGGCGGGTCCTGGAGCGCCACGGCTTGCCGTTCACGCGCACGCCCTCGATGCAGCCGTTGCCGGCCCCGTGCGAGGACGATGCATGCAGCATCGACGAGCTGCGCTCCTTCATCAACACCGCCGCGGAGGAGGACTTCACCCTCGTCGCCGGGTGGCTCGTCGGGGCGCTGCGCAACCGCGGGCCCTATCCAGTCTTAATTTTGAATGGACAGCAAGGAACCGGCAAATCATTCCTGACTAAACTCCTGCGTTCTCTCGTAGATCCTAATGTTGCTCCGATCCGATCGGCGCCTGATAAGGATCGCGACCTGCTCACCGCGGCGATCAACGCTCACATGCTGGTGATCGACAACATGTCGACAATGCCGAACTGGCTCGCCGACGCCCTGTGCCGGCTCGCGACCGGCGGCGGCTTCGGCGTGAGGACGAACTACACGGACAAGGAAGAGACCGTCCTCAACGCGACGAAGCCGATTTTGCTGAACGGAATTCCAAGCTTGGTCGACCGCCCCGACCTCGGCGACCGCGCCGTGACGATCCGCCTGTCCCCGATCTCGGAGGAGGCGCGCCGGCCGGAGGACGAGATTGATGCAGCCTGGGAGGAGGCCCGGCCGCGCGTGCTCGCCGCCCTGTGCGACGCCCTCTCGGCCGCGGTGCGCAACCTGTCGAGCGTGAGGCTCACCCGCTCGCCGCGGCTCGCCGACTTCGCCAAATGGGTGACGGCGGCAGAGCAGGGCCTCGGCTGGGAGCGGGGCACCTTCGTCGACGCCTACGCCTCGAACCGGAAGGATATCGCGGACTCGGCGTTCGAGGCGAGCCCGGTCGCGATGGCGATCGCCGCGCTCCTGGACGATCGCGAGCTGTTCCACGGTCGCGCGATGGACCTCCTCCCCCTCCTCAGGGACAAGGCGGACCCCGCGATCACGAGCCAGAAGTGGTGGCCGCAGACGGCGCAGTCCCTCGGCAACCAGCTCGATCGCGTCATCCCCACCCTCAAGACCCGCGGCATCACCGTGGAGCGCCGGCACTCAGGGGACCGGTTCATCACCATCGCGCGGGTGAAGAAGGACGGGAGCGGCCCGGCGTAGCCCTTGAGCTCGACGCCGGGCCGCGACTTGCGGCTACGGATTCCTGGTCAGGCTGCCGAGGGTGGGCCGCCCGTCTCCTCGCGGATCACCCTCGCGAGGAGGGACCCGCGATGGCGGGGTAGGCGGCGGCGGGAAAGGTCGGCGATCGCTTGATATCAAAACGTCAAAGCGTCGAGACCTCTGTACGTCGAGAAGCCTATTTGGATCCCGCCGAGAAGGCCGATCGGTGATCGTGACTCGACACCCGTTGCGGCGGCGCCCGGCTCCGATCCGTTGCGATCGGGCCAGTAATCGATCGGCTCCGCATCGGCGCCGTCCTCGTCGTCCTCGCCTGAGACCTCCATATCCTCGATCGCTGCGCCCCAGACCATCAGTCGGTCGAACAGAGCTGCGCCAGACGCGAAGCGTAGCTCGACCCCTCCCGAGGGGAGCGGGCGGACCGTCTCCAGCCGCTCTATCAGCGCTGTCAGGAGATCGGCCGCCTCGCGCTGGGCCGCCGCCAGGGGACAGGCGGAGGCGGGGGGAGGCGCCGGCCGGGCCGCGAGCCACAAGGTGATCCGGTCGAGTACCCGCGCAGTCACGTCGGCGCGGATCGCGAAGCCATTGCCGCCAGGATCGGGGGCCGCACCACAGAGCACTGCGTCGAGGAGGCGCACCGCCTCGCGAGCTGCGGACAGGACAATCCGGGCACGAGGGTGGATGGAAGCCATCGGCGCCGACCCTTACGCAGCCGAGAAGTGGCCGGGTACCTTGGACGTCGTACGGGCCTGCGCGGCGTACAGGCCGAGCACGAGCCCCGCCAGTTCCTGCGGAACTCCGGGCTCGAGCGCGGTGAGCGGCAGGGGTTGCGGCGAGGCCGCCCGCTCGATCAGGTGCTCAACGAGGTCGAGGCCGGCGGTCCACAAAGCGAGCCGGTCGTGCATGGCGAGGCTGACGGTGATGGCGATGTCGTAGCCGCCAGCCGGCGCGGCGACCACGTCTCCAATGCCGTCGAAGATCTCAGGCAAGAGGCGCTCCGCCTCGCGCAGCATCGGCAGGAGCGTGCCGGACCAAGCGCCGGAGGCGTCAGGCGGCCCCGCTGCGGGCGGGGTGAGGTCGAGGCCCGCCACACAGTCCGGCAGGTCGTCGAGGACACCGTACGGCACCCATATCGCAATCCTGGCGACATCGCCGGCAATGACGGGCACGCGGGCCCCCTCGACGAGGGCGGCGAGGAGGCGCAGCGCCTCGCATGGCGCCAGCCTGCCCGGCCCCACCGGGCAGGCACGCCCATCTCCGGCCGCCCCTCGCCGTCCCTGCGCCTCCTCTGCACAGGCACCCTCGCCATCCATCAGGCCAGGCATCATCCTCTCGCAGCCATGGGTCATGGCGCGTCCTCCCCTTCGGGTGATCATGTCGTGCGGAGTCGAGAAGCCGGCCGCCGCGGGATGCAGGGCCGGTGCAGAAAGCCGCGACCCTCAGGCCGTGGCAGGTCGGAGCATGCGCCTGAGGCGAGCGAAATCGCCTGACCTCAACGCGGCGCTGGCAGAATCACTTCAGGCTAGGGCATAGCTGTACCGTACGAAGCCCACGGCCATGGCGCTTGGCTCACGTCGGTAAAAAATACTGGTGTCGCACCGACCTGTTAACGAGTAGGGCGTTAGAGGTATGGCGTCAAACCATTTTACCGAGATCGAGCGGAGCCCAGCCGATGATGATGGAACCGGGATCCATGGCAGTCACGGCGGCGCAGGTGCGCGCAGCGCGAGGCCTCATCGCTTGGTCGCAAACAAAACTCGCCCTAGCCGCGGGTGTCGGAAAGTCGACGGTTGCCGACTTCGAGCGAGGCGTCCGTGAGCCAATCAAGAACAATTTGCTTGCTATGGAACGTGCTCTTGAAGAAGCTGGCGTATCCTTCACAAATGGTGATGAGCCGGGCGTAAAGCTGCGCAAGCAGCCGTGATCAATGCGTCCTTCAGGTCGCCGCGGCGCGCCGTGGCCCCTACGCCACATTTCGATGGGGCGCTGCGTGATTCCGATGCAACAGATTTGACGCCTGGGATCGCTTTACGCCACGCTGTCAAACCGGGCTGCGCTCCGATGCGAGTCGCGGACCGGACACGAGGAGAACCACCGCCGCTGCAGTGACCCCTTGAAACGCCAACGGCCCCCCGTCGCCAAACGGGGGGCCGTGGAGCCGCCGTAGAGGCGACGTCGAGGCAACTGAACACCCTCGATATCGCCAGAGCACCCCTCGGGTGTCAAGCCGGAATGCCAATTCCGGCAACGGTGGAGGCGTGCCTTGGTGAACGGAATCGCCATCCGGCGGCGCCGATCGCTCTGCCGCGGCCCGAGAGGGCCGATTGATGACGCATGCCATAAGGGCAGGGACGATCCTGCTCGAGGACCAGATCCGCGCAGAGCTCGCGACGGCGACGCTTGCGCAACTCGACCATCAGGCCGCACGCCTCTGGAAGGAGCACGCGGCCGGCACACTGGACGAGACGGCCGTCGACCGGCTGTCACAGGAAATCCACGCGCTGAAGGCCGCGCGGCGGTCATGGCGGACGCCGGTGACCGCCCCCCCTGGTCAGGCCGTCGAGGCGAACCGAGGCGACCAGCCAGCACCAGGTGCAGCCGCGAAGCCGCCGCGGACCTGGTCGCTCTTCCCTGCGAAGCGACCCGCCCAGCGCTCGCCGGACCATGCCAAGTCGCGGGAGCGCGCCCGGACGCTCGCCGCCGCCTCCGGCCTCCCTCCTGCGCTCGCATGGCAGTTCACGCCAGGGGAGCAGGCAGCTCTCTTCGTCATCGCCGCGGAGTGCTACGCCCGAGGTCTATGCGACCGCTGCCACGACGAGATCGCGGCGCGTGCCGGGGTCTCGACCTCGACGGTCAAGCGAGCGCTACGTCTCGCGAAGCGGCTCGGCCTCGTCCGGATCGAGGAGCGGCCGCAGGAGCGAGCCAAGCACTTGCCGAACATCGTGCGGATCATCTCGAAGGAGTGGGCTGCCTGGATCGCGAAGCGCAAGCCTATAGGGGGTCAGGCTCGAACCGCCACGGGAAGAGAGGATTCTCAGAAGAGGATTTTAGGTCAGCGCGTCGTTCGAGGGGCAGCTTCCAGCCGTTCAACGTACCATCAGAATCCAACTGTCGGGACAGCCTCGATTCCAGGATGGAGAAAGCACCGATGATTGCGGCTGGTCCCTGGAATCTACGTTTGTACACATCGTGCGGCCCTCCCCGGAGACTGGATTTGGGGGAGGAGACTGGCGCTCCCGACACGCCGCTCGAGGTAGCGCTCGCCCGGCGGCAGCGAGCCATGGAAGGCAGACCCGCATCCCACAAGCGCGAGGCGCACGCCTCAGACGCGACACGAGCAGGCCATGACACAATACTCTGACCCCTTAAGTGAACACCGGAGAGCACTCGGAACACTTTCGTTCGGCCAAGCGCCGGACGATTGGTTTGATATTCTAGCTTCTAAATATCCTGATTTTGACCCCCCGTTACTTCATAGAAAAATCGCTAAAGACAAGAATTTTTTGTCTGTTATTTTGTCTGACATTAGCGGACATAAGGACGTAAATATTCCAAAAAACGCCCTAGACATTGATAAGGAAATAAGATTTCTGTTTTCCCCCCAAGAACGCAAGCCGGAAAAAGTCGGAGCCAACTTAAAAGAGGTGTATGTCATAGATCCGCCTGTGATACGGGGAGATCTAGAGCTTCGGCAGGTGGGTATTGAGTGCCCTTATAAATTTGCGAGAGATTCCCTTGTAAGTGCGATAGTGGAGGCAGATCAAGATACAGAGCAATACTATTTCGAAAGAGAATATGCAAATAATGGAATGAGAGACCCACTTAATACACTCAGGATCGCGAAGGGTGCATTGGAGGATGTACTATATAAGCATTCGGCTCGTATCGCATATGAATTAAAGAATCGCGAAAGAATTACAGACACGGAGAGTGAAATAAACTATTTCAATCCTCTATTTTATGCAATAGGTTTAATCGATAGTCTAGAAACAGAATTCAGTGATGTCGTTCTTTCGAAGAAGAACGGAAAACCACCCGACGTATGGGAGAAAAGTTATGTCGAAAGAATGGGCTACGCTTGGCATCGACTGACAAAGAGGCATCCGGGCAACAATAAGCCATTCAGAGATTTCTTGAAAAGCGGTCTCAAGTCCGTCTACACAGCATATAACAAGAAATATGAAATCGAAGGAATGAAGTGGGAGAGTTACATCAAATATGTGGTCGATCGAGTTAGGAAGGGAAGGGGGTGGGATTATTTTGAGCCGGAGGGAGTTTTGAGAAGGTCGCTCCCGGAGCATGATAATTTCCAGGTGCAAGGTTGGAGTGATCGCTATGGTTTCCTTTATTTATCGAGGCAACAAATTGAAACCAATAAATGCGCTGCTGATCCGAGTGAGATTGTCAAGCCGTATCCGTGCTCTCTGCCGCCTATGATATACAGAATTCCGTTCCATTTCCCCAATCATCATGAGCGAAAACCTTACAAATCCAGAAAGCCGCGAGCCCCTGGCACACCCCCCACGTCTCGCGGAGGGAGGTGATTTCAGGGTGGAGAGTTACGCCGCCTCTCCCGCAGGCTCGACTAACCGTCCCGCTCCAGCTTCTCGGCGATCACCTGAGGATCCAGATGTTGCGCGGCAGCCTGACCGCGCTGGCCCTCCGGGCCCGCTCCAGGCGCTCGGACAGGTCACTGCCGGCCGGAAACTTCAGCGGGTGCTGCGCGCCCGTCGCCTCGCGTGCCTTCGGCTCGGGAGCCGGGACGGGGCGGACCCTCAAATATGCTATAACGGCAGCTTGCTCGCTCGCATGCTAAACGTCTTGCTATCAAAACGTCTTGATGTTTCGGTGTCAATACGTATACCGGCGCAGGACGTCGCAGATCGCCTCCTCGGCGGGCGCTTGGGCAACTCTGTCCCGATTAAGAGCGAACTAAAAACGCGGCCTCGCCTTCGCGCAGGCATACCCGATGTCGGGCTTCCCCTCCTGCATCAGCGTGGCCTTTCCCGTCAGGCGATCGACCTTGAAGGCCCAGTGGCTGCCCCAAGCGCCGCGCTTCCTCTGATTGGGGGAGTAGAAGCCGCCGTCGAACCGCAGGCTTGAGACATCGGCCGCGTAGCCCGTGATTCCGCCGAGATGGTCCGCGTAATCCTGCCAGCGGTCGACGACCTTGGCGAGCGAGGCGGAGCCGGTCGGGTAGGAGAGGCCATACCCGCCGTTCGGGGCGCAGGGCGTCATGTCGGCGACGAAGTCGCCCTTGATGCAGCTCAGGACCCGACCGAACTTCCGCTCCCCGTCGAGGGTCATAATCACATCGGGCTGCCCCTTGGCCTGGCACCGGATCACGTCCTTGGCCGAGGCCGGCCGATCAGCGGAGGCCAACGCCAGGGCCGTGACCAGCCCACCTATTGCCATCTTGATAGCAAGACGCTTTGACAATCTAACCTCTCACCATCAATGCCCGTGCCGGCGTAGCACGTCGCGGATCGCCTCCTCGGCAAGCGCCTGAGCGGTCGTGTCCTGATCGAGCGCGATCTGGCGCAGTGCCTTGCGCTCGGCCGGCGTCATCCGGACGATGATCTGGACCCGCTCCTCGCCCTTGCCGCCGGCGGGCGCCGTGGCTGCGGCCGGAGCAGGAGCAGCGGCGTCCGCCTCCGGGATGAGAGTCGTGGGCTTCTTCGCGAACCGCTCGTTCAGGCTCGGGCGCGCCGATGTCGTCTTCGCCATGTCCCTACCCTTCCAGGTGCTGCCGGATCTCGGCCCACAGCGCCAGCATCTCGGCTGCCGCCCGGCCCTCCGGCTCGAATTCCGTCACCGCCTGGCCGCCGATGACCGCGTGCGAGAGCGCCACCCGCTGCGAGATCACCGAGCGGGCGACGGTCGCCCCCATGCCGGTCAGGGCCTCGCGCGCCTCGACGACGATCGCGGGCTCGGAGGCGCCGGTGCGCGGTGGGCAGTGGTTCAGGACGGCGAGCGGCGTCTTGCCGATACGGCGCGCCAGGTCGAGCGTCGTTGCCACCGCAGCGAGATCGAACGGCCCCGGCCGGGTTGGCACGAGGACGAGGTCGGCCGCGCGCATCGCCTCGGCGATCGCGGTCTCGGCGTGCGGCGGCGTGTCGATGATGGCGTAGGTCATGCCCTCGGCCCGCGCGTCCGGCAGTAGACCTGCGAGCTCGCGCGCCTCGCACTCGACGAGGGCGGGCGTATCGCCCTCGCGGGCGTCCCACCACCACTTGAGCGAGCGCTGCGGGTCGGTGTCGAACAGGAGCGCGCGCCCGGCGGCGATCACGCCGAGATGCGCCGCCAGTGTGGTCTTGCCGACCCCGCCCTTGCGCGCTGCGATCGTGATGGTGTGCATGCTGGGCGTCTCGCCGTCCTGCCGGTTCGATACCATGACGGCACGACCTTAAGCCGTCAATCGTTCAAGGCATCTACACAGCTTGCTATCAAGACGGCGAGAGATGCGAGCCGGGCGCCGGCAGCGCGTGGCGACAGCGAGCGCCTACGCAGTGCGCTGTCGCCCCTCATCGTGGCCGAGGACGAGCCGGCGCTCGTCTACTGCGATACGGCCGGCCGCCACAAGGCGTTGCGCCTCGCTGAGGTCTCCCTCGCGGAGATGAAACTCTCGCTCGTCGAGGCGCAGGCGCGGATCGCGCGCACGTCTCGCGCTGTAAACCTGACGCCTGCACGAATACCCCAAGACCCCAATCCTCGCCCCGATCGGAAGGGGTGACCCTTCCGCGTTTTCAGGGCCTGACCATTCTCCGGCGTCGCGAACCTGCCCCTGACGATCAATCGTCAGGATTGGGAGCCATTTCACCCGAAAGAGAGGGATGCGGGGTTGAAAGCCGCGCCGCTCGATGCAATATGCCGCTTGAAGCGGCTGCCGCGAGCGTTAGGATCGCAGGTCACCGAGCCTTATGGCTGGCCTGCAGGTCTCAATGCGGAAGTGTCTCGGTAGCACTCGGACGGGTTCGCGCCGTCCCAGCCGCGTCTCAACACAACCGCATTGTATCGCTCACGGCTTCATGTAGAGCATGGGTTCCCGCGCGACGCGCTTGGGAATGGCGGTCGTGACGCTCCAGAAGCCACGCCCGACGGGCCCCTTGTGCTCGACGACCGCGCAATGGTCCCGGCCGCCCACCTGGTAGACCAGGATCAGCCGACCGTGATCGCCGCGCAGGATCTTGGTCCAGCCCTTGGCGATCGCCTGGACGAACGCGAGTGCGGTGTTGAAGCCGACACCCTTGAGCTGCCGCATGCGGTTCGGAGTGGTCTCGATGTGGGCCGCACCCCACCCTCGGGGGCCGGGCACGCCCTCGAGGAGCTTGATGGCCCCGGGAGCCACGCCGCAGGCCGCCGCCGCCAGCGCGTCGATGTGGCCGAGGATGGACGTGTCGGGGCCCTTGCCGCGGCGGCGTCTCGTGGTAGCGGGGGGCTTGGAAGCGGAGGTGTCGACGTCCGGGGCAGCAGCCTCGGGGAGAGGGCACGCGTCGTCGAAGCTCGCCGCGAGCGAGCGGGATGAAGAGTCGGGGGTCATCGGGAAACGCTTTCGGTGAGGCGCTCGCCCTCTCATCAAACGAGCAGGGGAGGCGGGACAATCGGAAAATCAAAGACGAAATGTGAAATATACTGGGGTACTAAAACGCAGCGCAAAGCGCCGCAGGTTTCATATGGCTTAAGCCCGGCCCGGCGTCAACCCCTGTTCGTCGGTCGGGTGCCGCGTCAGGCCTCGACGCGCGCGAGCAGGATCGCCGTCTTCACCGCGGGTCCAGGATACGCGATCGCATAGGCGCCGAAGCAGTCCTTCTGGAGAGGAATGCTAACCTGATAGCAAGACACCAAGAACGCTTAACGTCTTGCTGTTTATACGTCAGTCCATCAGCTCAAGGCCGAGCTGCCACGCCACTCATCATCTCAAGCCCGTCACCCCGTTGCCCAGGAACGTCAAAGGCCCCGCCAGCGCGAGCTGGCGAGGCCTTCGTTTAGGGCCAGCCATAGGACGGCCGACCCCTTAGGTCCCCGAAGGGATAGATCTTCTAGATGGGCTATCCGGATCCGGATTTCAACGCCGAGGCGCCGCCATTCCGAGGGCATACACCAAGCCGGCTTCGATCCGCTCCATGTCGTCTGCGCTCAGAACCTCGTCGAGACCCTGCCCGCCGGCCACTACCCGGTTGAGCCGGTCGTGCGAGACCGACATGACCGCTGCGCAGATGGCCCAGGTCGGCACCGTGAGGCTGGCGTAGACCCCAGCCGCGAAGGATACGTCGGCCGGGGTCGGGGCCGGCGGCGTGGAGGCCGAGAAGGGGACGACCACGCACCGGCCGGGGCCCTGGCCGTGGCGTCGGTTGTGCGATCGGGGAGAGACCACCACGACGCGGCGGGTCTTGCGCATCTCCGGCGGGATGCGCGCCATGTCGAAGTGGCAGAGGAGGATCAGTCCCCGGCGGGGGACGAACGCGATGGCCATGGCCCCGCTTAAACTGCTCCGCCCGGCTTGCCGAGCGTCCCGGTTCCGGCACGCCCGCCGGCAAGGTAGGCTTAACCGTAGAGCCTGATAGGCTCCTCACACGACGCGAGAGCCCGCCCAGCCGGGGAGCAGAATGCCGATCCGGCCGGAGCACCGCTTCTTCTATCCCATCGACTGGCCCCAGCTCTCCGACGCAATCCGCTTCCGTCGGGCGCGGGGCCGGTGCGAGGAATGCGCCCGTCCACACCTGCAGCGGGTCTTCCATCTCGGCGACGGCCGGTGGTGGGATGCCGAGATCTCGGGCTGGCGCGATGGTCAGGGGCGCCGACTCCGGCAGCGGTTGCGCGATGAGGACCTGCTTGCCCGGATCCGTATCACGAAGGTGGTGCTGGCTGCCGCTCACCGCGACCACGACACCGCCAACAACGAGGACGCCAACCTGGCAGCGTTCTGCCAGCGTTGCCACATGCTGCACGACCGCGACGAGCATCAGCGCCGCCGCTGGCGGACGCTGTTCCGGCGCAAGGCCATGGGCGACCTGTTCCAGGGGCCGTACCCGGCGGCCTGAGGGCGGTTGGCTCGTATGCGGAGGCCCGTGACGTCGGCGGCTGCCGGCCGCGCCGCCCCGTAGCGAAGCGGGCCCTATGTGCCGGCCTCCGAGAGGAGACACCCATGCCCGACGAGAAGCCCAAGAACGAGGACGGCCCGGAGAACAGGCGCGGCGGCCAAGCGCAGGAGCCGCAGACCAACGATCGCATCGTCGATGGCCGCCTCGACCCCGACGCGCAATCGCCCCACGACGAGCGCGCCAAACCCATCGACCGGAAGGAGAACGAACCGGCCTGACCGGCGGGGCTGGGTGAGGAACAAAGAAAACCCCGCCAGCCCGGAGGCTTGGCGGGGCGTGTCGTGTCCACACGACGGGGAGCCGATACGCGACGCTGCTCCCGGGCAGGATGGTGGGGGGTGGTTACCATCCTCCCAAGGAGGCCGCTGGATCGCCTGTTCCGTTACAGGCCTATCAGGGCTTTGGCAGTGTCCATGATCGTCATGGCGAGGCCGCCGGCCAGGCAACGAAGGCAAGGCCGTCACGGATATTCCGTGTGGAGGGATGGTCGGGCCCTAGCACCCGCTCGGTGATGGCCAGCGCCCGCTCGTACAGCGGCCGCGCCGCGTTCAGGTCGCCCTGGTCCCGGAGAAGGCCGGCGAGGTTGTTGAGGCTCGCGGCCGTCCTGGGGTGGTTGGGGCCCAGCACCCGCTCGGTGATAGCCAGCGCTCGCTCGTACAGCGGCCGCGCCGCGTTCAGGTCGCCCTGATCCCGGAGAAGGCTGGCGAGGTTGTTGAGGCTCGCGGCCGTATCGGGGTGGTTGGGGCCCAGCACCTGTTCGGAGATGGCTAGGGCGCGCTCCTGAAGCGGTCGCGCCGCGTTCAGGTCGCCCTGATCCCGGAGAAGGCTGGCGAGGTTGTTGAGGCTTATGGCCGTGGCGGGGTGGTCGGACCCCCGCACCCGTTCCGTGATGGTTAGGGCACGCTCGAACAGCGGCCGCGCCGCGTTCATGTCGCCCTGATCCCGCAGCAGGAGAGCGAGATTGGCTATGATTACGGCCGTATCGGGGTGGTCAGGACCCAGCACCCGCTCGGTGATGGTCAGGGCGCGCTCCTGGAGCGGTCGCGCCCCGGCTAGGTCGCCCTGGTCCCGCAGCAGGATGGCGAGGTTGCTGAGGCTCGCCGCGGTGTCGGGGTGATCAGGCCCCAGCACCCGCTCGCGGACAGCCAGGGCGCGTTCGAGCAATGGCCGCGCGCCGTCTGGATCGCCCTGATCCTGAAGCAGGTTGGCGAGGTTGTTGAGGCTCGTGGCCGTGGCGGGGTGGTCGGGCCCCAGCATCTGCTCGCGGACAGCTAGGGCGCGCTTGAACAGCGGCAGCGCCCCGGCCAGGTCGCCCTGGTCCCGAAGCAGGCTGGCAAGATTGTTGAGACTCGCCGCGGTGTCGGGATGGGCGGGCCCACGCACCCGCTCGCGGACAGCCAGGGCGCGTTCGAGCAATGGCCGCGCGCCGTCTGGATCGCCCTGATCCTGAAGTAGGAGGGCGAGGTTGTTGAGGCTCGTAGTCGTGTTGGGGTGGTCGGGCCCCCGCACCCGCTCGGTGATTGCTAGGGCGCGCTCGTGGAGCGACCGTGCCTCGGCCAAGTCCCCCTGGTTCCGGAGCAGGCTGGCGAGGTTGGCGAGGATTGCGGCCGTGTCAGGGTGGTCGGGCCCCCGCACCCGCTCGATAATGGCCAAGGCACGCTCCAACAGCGACCGCGCTGCCGCGTACACCGCCAGTACCACTTGCCGGTAGCTCGCAAGCCGGTCGAGCAGCCAGGCACTCGCTACCTCGGCCCTGCTCGGCGGCGCGGCCTCGCCCCCCACTAGATCCAGCGCCAACCCGTCCAGCCGCCGCGCCCGAGGCCATACTCTCGGATCCTCGACGTCCCGCGGGTAGACGGTCGCCAGTGCCGCCACCAGGGCCCGTCGCATCTCCTCGCGCGCTCCCCTCTCTGCCGGGGCCGCGACCTGCCGTACCAGCCGGTGCAGCCGCACGCACTCGGTCGACACCCCCGCCTCACGCTCGTCCGACACCGCCTCGCGCTCCACCAGCGCGAACGCCCGCAGCGCCGCAACCGCCTCGTCCAACCCGTCCCCCGCCAGCGCCGAGGCCAGCGGCTCGCCGAGCTCCCCGCGCGCCTCCGCGAACAAGAACAACGGTAGCGGCTCGGGTGCCAGCAGGGCGGCATGCGCCAGAAGCCCGGCGGCCCCGGGATGCAGCCGGCTCGCCTCCGCGATCGCCAGCCCGAAGGTCTTGGCTACTGTGAGCCCGTCGGGGTGATCTTCGGCATGGTAATCGTCCACGGCGTCGGCCTGCGCGTCGAGCAGCCGGGCCGGTGCCTCCTCGAAGCGTCTCAGATACTCGGCCAGGGAGACACCGAGGCGTTCGCAGTAGGCGGCGGCCTGCTCGTGGGCCAGCGGCAGCCCGCCCAGCGCCTCGGCCAGCGCCAGCGCCGCGTCCTGCTCGCCGGCGCGGCCGGTGCGCTTCACGAGGTACTCGGCCCCGACCGCCGGCGGCCAGACCGCGAGTGGGAGCGGCGCGGCGAGCCTACCCCAGTCGGGGGCGTTCGAGGTCACCAGCACCTGCGCGGCCCCGCCCCGCGGCAGGTAGGGGCGCAGTCCCTTCGCACTCACGGCGTTGTCGTAGATCAGCAGGACGCCCTCGCCCTCGTGGCGCAGCCGCTCCAGGGTGGCGGCCAGCGCCGGCTCCTCCTTGTCGTCGGGTGTCACCCAGCCGAGGCGCAGGCCGAGGCCGACCAGGTCGGCGCGCAGGCCGGCGTCGGTCTGGGCGCGCAGCCACCAGGTGGCGCGATACCTGTCCCGGTGCTGCTCGGCGTAGGCGGCGGCCAGCGTGGTCTTGCCGACCCCGCGCAGGCCATGCACGGCGGTGATCGCCACCCGGCCCTGATCGCCCCCCAGGGCCGCCTCGAGTGCATCGAGCGCCGTCTCCCGGCCCACGAACAGCCGCGGTACCAGGATCGGAACGTTGGAGACCGCAGCTACCCTGCCGGGGAAAATTGCGGTTGCAGATGCCTGGGGCTGCGACAGGAATGCATGCAGGCGCTGGCGGGCGGCTTCCTCCGGCAGGTCGTACAATTCGCAGCGGCGGACGTGATCTGAGAGCGTCGGGAACCGGCACGGCTTGACTGCCACGAACAGCACGAAGCCCGGCCGCTTGGTGACCGCCTGCCACTGCGCGGCGCGGCGCTCCAGGCTCGAATAGGGCGCCTTGAGGTACTCGTCCGAGACGACGCACAGCACGCGGTCGGCGGCGTCGTGGCGCTGCTCCATCCAGGCGTAGATGTCGTCGCCCGCTGTGATCTCCCACTCGTGGATGTACGGGATATGGCCAAGCGCCTCAAGTTGCTTGCCAATCCAGAAGGCCCAGTCGCGGTCGCTTGCGGTGTAACTGACGAAGATGTCCGCCATGCCTTCCTGTCCCCCGCCGTGGTTCATCCCTCGGTGAGGTCACGCTGGGTTCGGCGGCGTCTTTGTCGAGACCTCATCCGGCCGGCCCTGCCAGTAGAGCTTCTGCTCCTCGGCGATAATGGCCTCCACGGCCTCGACGAAGCGCAGATACGCTTCCTCCTCCTCGGTCCCGCGGTAGGCTCCCGCCCCGTTCACATACAGCCTCTGTTCGCGCTTCATCCGCTCAGAGGCGGCGCGGTAGCTCGGCCATGTCTCATTGTAGCGGCTGATGCGCTGCCAGCCCTCGAGCAGGACCACCAGGGCCCCGAATGCAGCCGTCGCGACGGGCACCCAGTTGGCCGGTGAGGCGGGCAGCCAGCCGGCCGGGAGCACCTGGAGGAAGGAGGTGGCAGCTCCGGCGACGATCACCGCGAAACTGCAGGCCTGCGCGCGTGTCTTGTAGGCGGAGGCGCGTGTGCTGTACCAGCGTCTCTGCCCCTTGAGATCATTGTCGAGGTATTGCTCGCTCCGGGCCTGGCGGGCACCCGCGCGCGGCTCGCGTTCGTTCGCCTGGCCGGTCATTCTGACTCTGCGTCCCGTATCAGCACCATCCTGCACCGTTCTATGCCGGGCTTGCCGTCGACGTACAGGCTCCACAGGCTCCTATTGTAAACAACCGGGACCTCAGCCAGCTTGGTCCAAGGCTCACCGCGACGCAGACCGGTCGCGCCACCATGCAGGGCGCACGATCGTGCAAATCTTCATATCCGCGGTGTCCGACGAGTTCCTGGACTACCGCGAGCAATTGCGGCGCGACCTCACCCGACACAACGTCGAAGTCAAAATCCAGGAGGACTTCAAGGACTACGGCAGCCTCACGCTCGAGAAGCTCGACGTCTATATCACGGCTTGTGATGCTGTCGTTCACCTGGTTGGCGACATGACTGGAGCAGACGCGAGGCCACTCTCGGTGCAGGCGCTGTGTAACAGGTATCCCGCCTTGGGCGATGCGATCCCGCCGCTCCGCCGGGTGCTCGAGCGAGGCGAAGCGCTCTCCTACACACAATGGGAGGCGTGGCTGGCGCTCTACCACGGTAAGCCGCTGCTGATCGCCCAGGCGGACGAGGACGCGCCGCGCGGTCCGAACTACGCTCCCGACGCGGCCTCGCGGGCGGCCCAGCAGGTCCATCTGGCTCGACTCCGGGGAGTCGAGCGCTACCCGTCCTTGTTCACCAGCCCCGACAACCTCAGCCAGAAGATCTTCAGCTCATTCATCCTAGATCTGCTGGTGAAAGAGCGCGGCTCCGGCTTCCGGCCGCGGTTTGCCCTATCCAACGTTCCGATCCTTGTGCCTCGGCTGTTCGTGGGCCGTGAGGCGGCGCTCGCGGCACTCGAGGTGGCCCTGGGGAGCGATCAGGGCCGGGTGGCGATCACCGCTGTCCACGGCCTGCGCGGGGTCGGCAAGACCACCCTGGCCGCCGCCTACGCCGAGCAG
The DNA here is from genome assembly GCF_019216885.1 of Methylobacterium sp. SyP6R. Lineage (NCBI taxonomy): Bacteria > Pseudomonadati > Pseudomonadota > Alphaproteobacteria > Hyphomicrobiales > Methylobacteriaceae > Methylobacterium > Methylobacterium synurae. Next base: position 33,001 of record NZ_JAAQRC020000004.1, read on the forward strand.
CACCGGGACAGGTACCGCGCCACTTGGTGGCTGCGCGCCCAGACCGAAGCCGGCCTGCGCGCCGACCTGGTCGGCCTCGGCCTGCGCCTCGGCTGGGTGGCACCCGACGACAAGGAGGAGCCGGCGCTCGCCGCCGCCCTCGATCGGCTGCGCCACGAGGGCGAGGGCATCCTGCTGATCTACGACAACGCCCCCAACCGGCAGGCCGTGCGCCCCTACCTGCCGCGGGGCGGAGCCGCGCAGGTGCTGGTGACCTCGAACGCCCCCGACTGGGGTGGGATCGCCGAGCCAGTGCCGCTGGAGGTCTGGCCATCGGAGGTCGGGGCCGACTATCTCATGAAGCGCACCGGCCGCGCCGGTGAGCAGGGCGCGGCGCTGGAGTTGGCGGAGGCACTGGGCGGTCTGCCGCTGGCCCACGAGCAGGCCGCCGCCTACTGCGAGCGCCTCGGCATCTCCCTTGCCGAGTATCAGAGGCGCTTTGCCGCCACCCCGGCCCGGCTGCTCGACGCGCAGGCCGACGCAGTCGACGGGTACCACGCCGAGGATCATCCCGACGGGCTCACGGTGGCCAAGACCTTCACGCTGGCGATCGCGGAGGCGAGCCGGCTGCATCCCGGGGCCGCCAGTCTGCTGGCCCACGCTGCCCTGCTGGCGCCTGAGCCGATCCCCTTGTTCCTGTTCGCAGAGGCGCGCACCCACCTGGGCGAGCCGCCGGCCTCGGCGCTGGCAGGGGACGGGTTGGACGAGGCGGTGGCGGCGCTGCGAGCGTTCGCGCTGGTGGAGCGTGAGGCGGTAGTCGACGAACGCGAGGTGGGTCTGGTGACCGAGTGCGTGCGACTGCATCGACTGGTGCGGCAGGTCGCAGCCCCGCCGGAGGGTGCGGCGCGCGAGGAGATGCGGCGAGCCCTGGTAGCGGCGCTGGTGATCGTCTACCCGCAGGACATCAACGGCAATCTCGGGACGTGGCCTCGGGCGCGGCGGCTGGACGGGCTGGCGCTGGACTTGGTGGCTGGCGAGGCCGCGTCGCCAAGCGGTGCGGAAGTGTCGAGTGCCTGGCTGCTCGACCGGCTCGCGACCTACCGGCAGGTGGTACTGGCGGCGTACGCGGAGGCGCGGCTGCTGTTCGAGCGCGCTCTGGCCATCAATGAGCGGGTGTTGGGGTCCGACCACCCCGCCACGGCCACGAGCCTCAACAACCTCGCCCTCCTGCTCCAAGTTCAGGGTGATCTTAACGGGGCGCGACCGCTCCAGAAGCGCGCCCTGGCCATCGCCGAGCGGGCGCAGGGACCCGACCACCCCAACACGGCCACGAACCTCAACAACCTCGCCCTCCTGCTCCAGGTCCAAGGCGATCTGGCCGAGGCTCGGCCACTCTACGAGCGCGCCCTTTCCGTCCGCGAACGGGTGCTGGGACTCAATCATTCCGCCACGGCTACGAGCCTCAACAACCTAGCCTTCCTGCTCCGGTTGCAGGGTGACTTGGCCGGGGCTCGGCCACTCTATGAGCGCGCCCTTTCCGTCCGCGAGCGGGTGCAGGGTCCTGACCACCCCGCCACGGCTACGAGCCTCAACAACCTCGCCAGCCTGCTTCAGGCCCAGGATGACTTGGACGGGGCCCGGCCGCTATTTGAGCGCGCCCTGACCATCACCGAGCGGGTGCTGGGTCCTGACCACCCCGATACCGCCACAAGCCTCAACAACCTCGCTAGCCTGCTTCAGGCCCAGGGTGATCTGGACGGGGCCCGGCCGCTCTACGAGCGAGCGCGCTCCGTCCGAGAGCGGGTGCAGGGGCCCAATCACCCCGACACGGCCACGAGCCTCGCCAACCTCGCCAGCCTGCTCCAAGATCAGGGTGACTTGGACGAAGCCTGGCCGCTCTACGAGCGCGCTCTTTCCATCCGAGAGCGGGTGCAGGGGCCCAATCACCCCGACACGGCCACGAGCCTCAACAATCTCGCCAGCTTTCTCCGGGCCCGAGGTGATCTGGTCGGGGCGCAGCCGCTGTTCGAGCGCGCTCTTTCCGTCCGCGAGCGGGTGCTGG
>NZ_JAAQRC020000005.1 GCF_019216885.1 Methylobacterium sp. SyP6R
GCGACACTCTCGATCGCTGTCGAACCGTAACAACTGATATGCTACGGGCGCGCCTCAAGGCAGGTACGAGAACCGGGTTGAAACTGGTACAAAAATTCATGTTAGACGAACCGGTACATGACGTGCTGCCCTTGCACGTACGCAAGATCCTTCTGACCGTTTGGGATCCGATCGGCGTCCTAAAACTTGATGGATCGGAAACCGAGTATGATGAGTATGTGCAGGAGGTCACCGCCCTCGTTCGCGACGGCACTTTGCACGAGAGTGCGATAGCCGAACACTTGAAACGTATCGAGGAAACCATGGCCCTTGCTGCGTCGCCCTCCGTCGAGAAGGCGGCCCGCGCCCTTTTGGGACTGCGGAATGCCTGCCAGCGAGAGGGGGAAATCCTTGTAGAGCAGATACTTAGTCCCAATGGGTTCTTCGCGATCTGGCTTTTCGCACGTGATGATGGGGGTTATCTCTATGAGATGGCCAAATTCTTACAGTCGGACTTCGTAGGTCAGCCTTCAAAATGGCAGAAGAAGGCTTGGTCAGGTGTTTTTAATGATCCTGTGATCGCCCATAATTACGCACGAGAGAAGGCAGTTTATCTCTGGGGCGGGCAATCTAAGATCTCGACGGATTTTAAATTTCGTAACGAGATCATAGAATATCTAGAAACCGCATCTTCCTACGAAGGACAGTTAAGATACGAGCGTGATGTTCCAATTGCTAATGTACCTCATGAGGTGATAGAGCAATGGACCGACTTGGTAGACGAGTTTCAATTTGATAATTACCGCGAGCCAGTCTACTCACCGGCAGAGAATGCCGCAATCCGCCGATATCATGCTGTACGGGAAGAGGTTTTATGGTATCTACCCTTCGGTCTTCTGCCACTAGCAGAATTGATTGGCTCTGAACCATGGGAACGCTTGCGCTTGGGCGCCGAGGAAGCGCTTGCAGTATTTCTGATACGAGGCAAAATCCAATGATGTTGATATAACTCCCGATTTATCGAGATTTTTTGATAGTTCTTAATATCAAAAATGCAAAAGCGACTAGGTAGATATTGTAAGTCGTAAATAAATTATCTGTATAATATTTATATTTAGACAGCGTTGAGGGATGAAGCGGCTGCTTTTTAGGGAGGATGGTGACTACGCCCTACCAAGCCTTCGGCAGGCGGGGCGCGAACCCTTTCCCGCCCAATCTCTCGGATCAGCAGCAGGAACGCCCTGTCACCGACCTATGGCGTCGGAAAACACCTGTTTGACGACAGGGGATGGCATCATCCACTGGCGAAGGCCAGACGAGTGACCGGCACTCAAGTCTAAGATGTGATATCGGATATCTAATGGATATCCGATATCACATCAGCTATTTTGCAGCTTGGCCTCTAGCGCGTCCAGTGCGTGCTCTAAGGTTTCACCCAGTACCCAGCCTTGTGTATCGGCAATGCGGTGGAAGCGCTCCACGGCCTCAGCAGATGCCTTCATGTTAAACTGCACATTCCGACCAGTTCGATACTGGCGGCGCGCCTTGGTAGCTTTCGCTGCCGTGGCACCTTTCCGAGCCGGAGCGCGGCTGGGAAAGTTGTTCTCCTCCGAGACACGGCGGATGGCTTCGGGTTCAGGCTTAGTTTTGTGTGCGGTAGTAGGGCCGAAATCGGTCAGGTCGCCGAACGGATCGGCGCGTCCAGCATCAGGAGCAGCTTTCATCAGGCCACCTTTGGATCGGTTTCTGTTTTAGATGCCTGTGTACGAGCATCGCGCAGGATCTGCACCACTTCACCCGCGAACTCTGCCGCGTTGTTGATTGCGGTATTGAGGTTGGAAACCCCCTTGTCCGCTAAACCTTGTAGGGTGCCACCATAGGAGAAGATTGCTCGGAAGGCCTCGCGGTCGGAAAGGCGAGCCTGCATGACCGGAATGTTAAGTTCACTGAAGCGCTTCTCGATGTGCTTCTGAGTTTTGGGCACAATGGCTGGGTTCGTGCGAGTAAATAGTACCGCGAATGGGATCGGGCGGCGGCTCGCCTTCTCCGCTTGCTTGATAAGGTTCATCTGCCGAGCTGCCTGCTTGGCATCGAGTTGCGAGCCCTGCACCGGAATGACAACCAGGTCGGACATCGAAATGGCATAGCTCGCCATGAGGCTGGCCGTGCCTTCCAGGTCGACCACAACGAACGCGCTGCGGGCTGCTGCCTGTTCTATCTCGTCGGCAATGTTCTCCTCGGTCACATTGCTAACGACCGAGAGGTTGGCCGGAAGGCCCGGTTGGGCTGCCCAGTCCCGCACATTCAGGTTGGGATCCGCGTCGATCATTGTCACCGAGGCACCCCGCTCAGCGAGCATGCTGCCGAGCAAGCAGGCTGCTGTGGTTTTGCCAGCGCCGCCCTTGGGTGAGGAAAAGGTGATGACGGGCATGGCGCCCCCCTCGGCAAGGGATATCGGATAGCCTCTGGCTATCCGATATCCGGTTAAGAGACCCTCAAAACGATATCGGATATCTATTAGATATCCGATATCGCACGACGGTGGATATCCGATATCTGATTTTTAACTTGACCGCTATAGATCATTTGTGATCCACTAGACCATATATGATCCATGGCCGACGAATCACCGCAAAAGGTTCCGCTCGTATTTTACCGCACCCCAGCTGGCGCCGAGGTGGTGCGTGATTGGCTGCTGGAACTGGACGAACCCGCACGCCGGGCGATCGGTCAGGACCTGATGCGTGCGCAATTCCGTTGGCCGGTCGGGATGCCGCTCGTTCGCCCGATGGGCAACGGCTTGTGGGAGGTGCGCACGAACCTGCCAGGAAATCGGATTGCGCGGGTGTTCCTCACCCTCTCGCAGGGACGCTTGGTTGCTCTGCACGGGTTCATCAAAAAAACCCAGAAAACACCAGACGATGATTTGCAGATAGCCCGCAAACGTATGAGAGAATTTGAATAGGAGGACAAAATGATCAACGAAGCAACACCGCGTAGCACTGATGATCTGACCACCCTTGATAGCTTTTTGGAGGGTCAAGGGATGCGCGAGGAGTTCCAGGCAGTCGCCATCAAAGAAGTACTGGCTTGGCAGCTTGAGCAAGCTATGGCGGCAGAAGGTCTCTCTCAGGTGGCCCTGGCGAAACGCATGAAGACCAGCCCGGCTCAGGTGCGGCGACTGCTGAACCCGAAAGACGGTAACGTGACGCTTGCCACCCTGCAAAAGGCGGCTGAGATGGTGGGTCGTAAGGTGCGCCTTGAGCTAATCTGATCGCAGCATTCGATATCGGATATCCAAAAGATATCGGATATCCGAAACGGCTGTTTTTCTCGACATCGTTTGCTCCTCCTTGATGGGCCATAGGCCCTCGAACCTGCGCAGTTCCACGGAAGGCCTTCAACCGCTTCCCCGACTCCGTGTGAGCGCAGCACCCTATTGCCCGCAGGGGCTGAACAGCCAAGTGGCACTGCCCGTTTGACGAACGGTCCCGCTCCGGCTCAGATGCCAGCTTGGGCGGCCCACATCCCGTGAGTCGCCCCTAAGGAGACCACCGCCGCCGCAGTGAGACCCTAGAACGCCAAACGGCCCCTCTCCTTGCCGGGAGAGAGGCCGTGGCGCTGCCGAAGCAAGGCGTATCGGAAAAGATCTGCACCTCCGATATCGCCAGAGCACCCCTCGGGTGTCAAGCTAGAACGCGAGTTCCGGCAACGGCGGAGGCATGCCTAGTGAACGGAGCGCTTGCCGGCGCCTCCGATCGAGCTGCCGCGGCCCGAGAGGGCCGGGACCGATGTTTGCTGACGAGATCCGGGCGGCCGTGATGGCGGCGCCCCGTGTGAAACTGCCCGACGTGGCGGCGGTGCTGTGGCGCGCCTATGGCGCCGGGCATGTGAGCGAGGCGGAGGCCGAGGAGCTGTCCGGGCTCATCGAGACCAGGAAGGTCGTGCCGGCCGCGCCCGCGGCCGCTGCAGCCATCAGGAAGGCCGTGGGAAGCCGCCCGAAGACGGATGCGAGCCTCGAGCGTCGGCGCCGCTGGGCGGCCTCTGGGCGGCTTCCTCCGGCCCTGGCGGCGCGGTTCACGCCCGGCGAGATCGCAGTGCTCTCGGTCGTGGCGGCCGAGGCCTGCCGTCGCGGGGACTGCCGGCTGGCCGTCGGCCATCTCGCGGCAGTTGCCGGTGTGTCCGAGACCCTGGTGCGCAACGCCCTGCGCGAGGCGCGGACGCTCGGCCTGGTCACGATCGAGGAACGGCGGGTGACGGCCTGGCGCAACGACACCAACGTGGTGCGGATCGTCTCGGCCGAGTGGAGCAGTTGGCTGAAGCTCGCCAAAGGCCGGCCCGGCGCTGCTCCCATTCCTCGCGGGTCTACCTCATCGAGGAACGGCCGCGCGGCATCCGGCGAGGGTAGAGGGGGTGGGTGCAGGTCTGCGAACCCCACGCATACTGTTGATGATAACCCTGTGAATCCAGCCCATCGGAACCCGCAAAAAGCTGCCGAAGGGCAGGGTCGCAGGCCAGGCAGAGCCTCATCCTGGCGGGGTTAAGATTCGCACCAACGGGTCCGAGACAGGTGCTAAGGCATGCACCATCGGCATGCGGGTCGTAGGCGGCGTTCGTTCAATCGGACAGGCTGCTTTCTCGTGGGCGCAGCCGCGCTATCGCACCGTCGTGGCTGGTGCAGTGCTGGGCTTCGGAGCCCGAGAATCCGCTCGGAATCGGCAGCTCATCTCCGAGGAAGGATGATGCTGTCCTGAACCAGGAATTCGCCGCGGCGGCTCATGTGTCCGGCTGGCTTGCAACCGCGCTTTCAAGCCGTTCGGCGCAGATCGCCGCGACGCTTTCCTGCAAGGCCGTCACCCGCTCGACGAGCCAAGCCAACTCCTCGTCGGTGATCTCGTAATGCGGCGAGTACCGCGCATCGACGTAGGCGCGGTTGAGGAGGGCAAAGCAGCGTCGGGCGAACTTCGTCTCGCGCGGCCAGACCGGGATCAGGCGGGCATCGACGCTCTCGGCCTGCGACCGCAGCTTGGTCAGGCGGTGGAGCTTGGGGCTGTAGAGCGTCAGGACGAGCAGGACGCAGTGATACAGCCGCTCGGTGGCCTGATGCAGGAGAAACGCGGCATCGCTCGGCACTTGGTCGGTGATGCTGTCGCGCGCGAGCTTGAGAGCGTGACTGGCACGCGGAAGCCACCGATCGAAGTACCGAGCAGCCTCGACTCGCCGCTCGTCCGCCGTGAGCGGCTTCGGTTCGGCGAATGGAAAGCCCGCCATCTCGTGCAGCACGATGCCGTCACGGGCGATGTCAACGAAGAACGGGCGGCCCTGCGCCAGCTGATCGTTCACGTCCTGCAGCGTATGCACGATCACGTTCACCGGCGTCGCCAGACGACCGCCCAGGCTCAGCTCCTGAAGCAGGCGCTCCTCGGCCTTCTCCCAGGCCTCGTACTGCTCGGCGAAGCGGGCGTCGTTGACCACCACCAGCAGGTCGTAATCCGACAGGTAGCCGCTCCCCCGGTCCTCGACCCAGTCGCCGCGCGCGTAGGAGCCGAACAGGACGAGCTTCAGGATACGGCCACGCCGGGCCTTGTCGGACAGCTTGGTTTTCTGCGCGTCCTCGAACTCCTCGAACAGGATCCGCACCGCGTGCTGAAGCTCGCGGCGCTTGCGGTCCGGCAGGTGGGCGAGCCGTTCGGTGTCCATCACGTCCTGGCCGTTCAGTGCGGCCCCTTCCATCCTGCCGGATCAGGCCCGGTTCGTCCCGGCGCCATCACCAGGTTCTCGTCAAAGCCGAAGCTGGCGAAACCCGCTCCGGACCGCTGCACCGCCTGCCTTCGACCCATCCATCAGCTCGGCCCTTTCCCGTACCACGGGCCCGGCGCTGAAGCAGCGATCGGACCCGAGCAGGCTGCACCCTTCTCGCGGGATCGCGCGCATCGTCAGGCCCGATCCGCCGGCTTGACTGGGGTCCATTCGGCGAAGGCAGTCTTGTCCTGGGCTCGCTGAATGCGGGTCATCAGCTCGTCGAGCGCTTCGGCAAACCGCCGCTCCTTGCCGGCCGCCTCGAGGAGCAATCCGCCGAGAATGATCTTGCGGCGGGTGTCGCGCTTCCTCTCCTCCTGGGCCGCCCGCGCATCGAGCTGCTGCAGCCGGTGGCGGAGCTGCGCGAGCCGGGTGCGGGTGGCCTCGGCGGAGGCGGCCTGGGGCGCCGGCATGCGGATCGGTCTCCTGACGAACGGTCACGCTCCTTGCGGTGATATCAGGCTGTGGTAACCCTGGAAAGGAGTGGAAGGGCGCACTTTAGCATTGCTATCGCAATGCAAGCGCTAACCCGTCCTCCTCCTGCGGCAGGGACGGCCGGGAACGCAGCCAACGTGGCGATCTACCACCTCAGCATCAAGGCTGTCTCCCGCGCCGGGGGGCGCAGCGCCACGGCCGCCGCGGCCTACCGCGCCGCCTGCCTCATCGCCGACGAACGCACCGGCGTGATCCACGACTACCAGCGCCGCACCGGCGTCGCGGCGAGCTTCATCGTGGCGCCGGACGGAGCGGCCTGGGCCCAGGATCGCGCCGCGCTGTGGAATGCCGTCGAGGCGGCCGAGCGGCGCAAGGACGCCAAGGTGGCGCGCGAGTACCAGGTCGCCCTGCCGCACGAGCTGACCCCCGAGGAGCGCGCCGGTCTCGTCCGCGACTTCGCCGAGCGGCTGTGCGTCCGCTACGGCGTCGCGGCGGACGTCGCCATTCACGCGCCCGGCCGCGAGGGTGACGAGCGCAACTGGCACGCCCACATCCTGACCACGACGCGGGCCGTGACCCCCGACGGGCTCGGGGCCAAGACCCGGGTTCTCGACGTCGCCACGACGGCGCGGGGCGAGGTCGAGGCACTACGGGCGATCTGGGAGGAACGCGCCAACGAGCACCTCGCGAAGGCCGGTCATGCGGTGACGATCGACCGGCGCTCGCACCTCGATCGTGGGATCGCACTCGCCCCGACCGAGCATGTCGGGGTGCATGCGAGCCAGATGCAACGGCGCGGCAAGGCCGGGGTCGATCGGGTGGCATTGGACGCCGAGACCGCAGCCCGAAACGCGGAACTGATCGCACGCCGGCCGGAGGAGGTGCTGCGCATCCTCACCGACGAGAAGGCGGTGTTCACTCGCCACGACGTCGCTCGCGCGCTGCATCGCTACGGCGTCGATGAGCCCGACGCGTTCCAGGCTGCGCTCGCCCGGGTGATGGCGGCGGACGCGCTGGTACGGCTGCCGGGCGGCGAGCGGAATGGGGACGAACGCTTCACCACGATGGCGATGCTGGCGATCGAAACCGGCATGGCCGAGAGCGCCGATCGGTTGCTGGCCGACTGGAGCTATTCGGTCGGAATGGCCTCGGTCGAGGGGGCGCTTTCCCGCCGTCCGGAGCTGGCCGAGGAGCAGCGCGCGGCGGTGCGCCACGTCACCGGACCGGAGCGGATCGCCAGCGTGATCGGGCTCGCCGGTGCGGGCAAATCGACCATGCTCGGCACCGCGCGCGAGGCCTGGGAAGCGGCCGGATACCGGGTGCATGGGGCGGCGCTCGCCGGCAAGGCGGCGGAGGGTCTGGAGGCCTCCTCCGGCATCCCGAGCCGCACCCTGGCGTCCTGGCAGATGGCCTGGGCCAACGAGCGCCATCCGCTCGGGACGGGCGACATCCTGGTGATCGACGAGGCCGGGATGGTGTCCTCGCGCCAACTCGCGCAGTTCGTGCAAACGGTCGAGCGATCTGGTGCCAAGCTGGTGCTGGTGGGCGATCCCGAGCAGCTGCAGCCGATCGGGCCTGGTGCCGGGTTCCGGGTCTTGTCGGAGCGCACCGGGTTCCTCGAGCTCGAGGCGATCCGGCGCCAGCGCACGGCCTGGCAGAGGCAGGCGAGCGTGGCCCTGGGCACGCGCGAGACCCGGGCCGGGCTCGAGGCCTATCGTGAGAACGGCGCGATCCGGTTCACGACGGACGGAGGCTCGGCGCGCGAGCGCCTGGTGGCGGATTACCTGGGTGATCGGACGGCCCGGCCGGAGGCGAGCCGGATCGCGCTGGCCCATACCCGGGCCGACGTGCGCGCGCTCAACGACGCGATCCGCGACCGGCTGCGTGCGGCCGGAGAACTGAACGGCGAGGTAGGGTTCGCGACCGGTGAGGCCGGGCGGCTGAGCTTCGCGGCCGGGGACCGGCTGGTGTTCCTGCGCAACGATCGCGGGCTCGGGGTGAAGAACGGCAGCCTCGGCACGGTGACGGACGCGGCCGAGGGTCGGCTGAGCGTGATGCTCGACGACGGGCGGACGGTGACGATCGCGCAGGGTGTCTACGACGCGGTGGACCACGGCTACGCGACGACGATCCACAAGAGCCAGGGAGCAACGGTGGACCAGGCGTTCGTGCTGGCCTCGTCGGGGATGGACCGTCACCTGGCCTACGTGGCGCTGACGCGGCACCGGGACGCGGTCGGGCTGTATGCCGGGCAGGATGCGTTCCCGGACTTCGCGGCGCTGGCGGGCCGGCTGGGCCGGGGGCGGCTCAAGGCGTCGGTGCTGGACTACCTCGGCGAGCCTCAAGAGGGGGGTGAGCTACGCGCCGAGGTCGCGGCGTCGGAGGCCCGGCCACTCGCCGATCAGCCCGCATTACCGCAGGCGGTCGAGCCGGGGGAGCGCGCGACCCTCGTGGCGCCGCGACAGCCGTTCCTGGCGGCCGTTCCCTACGACGAGGCGGCGATCGATGCGGTTCTCCGCAGCCGCGTCGATCCGGCCATCTCTCTGAAGCGGGAACTCCAGGTGTTGGGGCTCAGGATCCACAGGGCGGTCAAGGATCACGCGAGCCTCTACAGGGCGATCTACGCCCAGGTTCGCACGCCGAGGACAGGCTACGTCACGCGGATTGATGGGCTGCTGGCCAAGCCCGAGGCCTATGGCGGCCTACGAGGGCGCAAGGGCTGGTTCGCTCGAGAGGCGGAGAAGGAGGAACGCGAGAAGGCCGAGCGCGCCTATGGGACCATCAGGGATGCCGCCATCGCGCTCAAGACCGCGTTCTCGGTATTGGCCGACGACATGCGTCCGCAGGAGGAGCGATATCGCCGGCGCATCGCGATCGAGGTTCCGGGCTTGTCCCCGGCTGCCGCCGCCGCGCTGACCACGATCGCCCGGACGCCCGACACGGACCCACGGGTCCTCGATGCCGTGGTCGCAAAAGCCGTCATGACGTACGGGCAGCGGGCCGAGATCGAGGCGTTCGCGAGCGCCGTCATGCACCGGTTCGGGGCGAACAGGTACGGAGCGGATCTGGGCCTCGGACCGTCGCAGGGGCTCACGCGGGAGGAGCAGGAGATCCTGTCCGGCGGCAGGGTCGTCGCCTCCTGCCTCGCGGAGGGCAGCCTGGATCACCTGATCGCCCGGGTCCTGCGCCACGAGCTGGATCAGCAGGTCGATGTGCCGCAGCAGCAGACGGTGGGGCAGGGACGAGACCTCGATCGTCGCCAGGCTCCGGTGCCGGACCCTCGTGGCGAGGGGCGGGAGGGCGGCGAGCCCCGCGCGGAGGTGGCCGCGTCGGAGCCCCGGCTCCCCGCCGATCAGCCTGCACCGCCACAGGCGGTCGAGCCGGGGGAGCGCGCGGCCCCCGTCGCACCGCGAAAGCCGTTCCTGGCGGCCTATCCCTACGACGCCGCGGCGATCGATGCGGCCCTCGACCGTCGCGTCGATCCGGAGCGGGATCTCAAGCAGGACCTCGACATGCTGCGCTACGAGATCCGCAGGGCGGTCAAGGAACCCGCCAGGCTGTTCCGGGAGATCTACGCCCAGCTTCGCACGCCCGGGAAAGGCTACTCCGCGCGGATCGACGGGCTGCTGACCGACCCCGGGGCCTATGGCGGCCTGCGGGGCCGGAAGGGCTGGTTCGTGCCCGAGGCGGAGAAGGAGGAACGGGAGCGGGCCGAGCGTGCCTATGCGGGCCTCAGGAGGTCCGCTCTGGAGCTCAAGGGCGCGTATTCGTGGGCCTGCGAGCGAGCGCGTCCGGAGGAGGAGCGCTATCGCCGGCGCATCACGATCGAGGTTCCAGGCCTGTCCCCGGCGGCGGCGGCGGCGCTGGGCAAGATCGGGCGGACGTCGATCTACGTGCCGGCCGTGTTCGAGGCGGTGATGGCGGAAGCCGTGGCGCCTCCCGAGCAGCGGGCGGAGATCGAGGCCTTCGCGGCGGCGGTGGCGCGGCGGTTCGGCGCCACCGGGGCGATCGGCCATTCGCCGGAGAAGGGCCTCGGTCCGGGGCAGGGGCTGACGAGGGAGGAGCGCGAGATCCTGGCGGGCGGTGGGTTCGTCGCCTCCTACCTCAAGGAGGAGAGCCTGGATCACCTGATCGCCCGTGTCCTACGCCACGAGCTTGATCAGCGTCTGGATGTACAACCGCAGCAGACCCTGGAGCGGCATCGGGACCTCGACCGCAGTCATGATCCCGGTCTCACGTTGTGACTTCCGCGGGCTGCGCAGCTACGGCGTTTTGTCTGATAAAATATATTATTCATAATAATATGCCTGTGACTACGACAGTCGATCCCTGCGGATACCATGACGGGCCTCCAGTATCTCAAGAGACATCAATGCCTCTGGCGGCCTCAGGGGCCAGACGGTGAAGATCCATATGCGAAAGCCCCTGACCCCCGCTACGATTGTTCTCCCCTCCACCTACACCCTATGGACGGTTTATGCACAAAAGCAGCCCCCATGGCGCGATATATAGATAAATTTGCAAAGGGGGCTGTTTTCATATTTCATGTGATGATTTATTATAGATGCATCTTCATTCCATCGAGATTTGCGTAATTTATAACGTACTGACCCGCATTTGCTTCGAGCATGTTTCCATTTATATACGACGAATTAAGCTGGTTGGCATTGTCAATATCCTGCAGCGATACAGTTCCAAAATCGGTCGTACTTTTCTCCGTACCATTGATCAGAATTGACGGATGAGGATCACCATATACTACCACATACTCGCCCGCATCTCTATTGATATTGACACTCCATGATGGATCGCCCGTCCCGATTTGGCGTTCGTCATACGCTAGTGAAACATCTGCGATCAAAAAATTTTCGCCATTCAAATTTGTATAATCTGAGATCGATTGTATCGTGGTGCCATCTGCAAATATATGATTTTTATTAGATGATATCAAATTTACGTTCTTAATATTGCTCTCAATCAATGTTTTCAATTCTCCGTCCTGAGTGATGCCGTCGCCATTTTTGTCCTGCCAGATGCGGAATTCCCCAAAATGAATATCGTTATTATCTAGAAATCCATTTTTATCAGTGTCAAATATCTCGGCGAGTGACTTAAGATCAGAGTTATGCGCGTTGGAGTTAGTATCGGTCCAGAGTGTGAAATTTAATTCACGCGCTTGATCTATTATATTATCAGATCCAAATCCTCCCTCTGAATTCAGATCGATAACCAACAGGCCGTCATCCGCACCAGCCCAGGCAGTGTGATACAATTTGCTATCAGACTCCAAGGCGAAAAGGGCCTTTGAACCGGAGAGAAGATCAATATCTATGCCGTCCCCATCAAGATCGACAATGATAGGCTGGTATGTACGGTTCATGGTCGAAAAGTCATAATAAACAGATCCATATCGATCATCCCAGGAATTTAGTTGCAATCCTAGATTTTGGACAGCATTCCACGAAGCTGTCGGAAAATTAAATGCTTTATATCCTGTATATTGAGTTCCAGAATAATTATTTATCGGATTATATGCGTAGTTACTTGTGTAGTCCAAGCCATAAGCATCGTAACGACTGCTTGCAGTACTGTCAAAAATAGGCATCATCCATGTAGATACGCGATCGTTGTTGAGATATGAGAATATGTTTCCTGACCCTTGGTAATATTGCCCCCAGTTTGTATGAAATTTGTTGCTAGCAATTGTTGAGGAATAGTTCCATCTATCTAAATAATAATCTTGTGGCGTGCCCGGTGAGCTCCAACCATTATCGCCGATAGTGCCAGCTTGAATAAGCTCGCCATTCCGACCCCAATCGAGAACCACTGTATTCCAATAATAACGATTCGCAACATCGATAGTATCAATGCGAGAAAGTGTCGGTGGGTTGTTTGTCATATAAGTTGTCGCATAATATAGATTTTGCTGTCTTTCATGCTGATTGTTCGAATCAAAATAGTCGATCCGAAACGGGTTGTTAGGTTGATCTTTATTATTAAAATGCTCGATCTTACCCTGATTATCGTCGGCGTCAGTAACGCGAGCTACCTTTTTGCCGGAACTATCAAATATTTCTGTTGTTTGTCTCCACTGGAATTCATTTGCTTCATCATATACAATATAACGCCGGGAGCCATCGTCAAAATATATTGTCTGACTGATACGCCGCCCAGCTGTATCAATATGATCGTTGTACCAACTCCATCCCTGTTGATTGTATCGATCTTGATAATTTACATCTTTGGTGCCATCGCGATTGAATATAGTTTGTCTTACGGCCTGGCCATTTTGATCATAATGTACACCGTGCCATGACCATGAATTGAGATTATATGGATCATATGTGTTCACATCTTTGCTTCCATCGTCGATATTTATCACGTGAGACAGAAGCTTGTTGTTGTAATCGTAATTTTGTTCATGTGTTGACCACCACGTCTGATTATATGGATCTATATTTAAAATATTAAGAGATCCGTCGGAGTTAGCAATTACCCTTTTGGTTACAGTATTGTTTGTATCATAAAAATGCTCTACACCGCGCATGGAATTTTGCTCTCTATTTTCATAGTATATATATGAATGGGTTCCATCTGCCTTGTAATAAGAACTATCTTTGATCCCGTAGTTGTCAAAATTATATATTGTATGACCGAGGAAATTTCCCCAAACATCTCTGTTGTCAAGTATCACGTTTGATGCATTGCTGGAAATAATCGTCGATCGTTCATTTTCGACCGTCTGCATGTCATCAGACACTTCAGCAGTCTTGCGTGGAATATAGAGTTTACGCGGATCGCCGGTACCTGCTGGTGACGGCATAGCACGAAGTTTTTGAAAATCTTCTTCTGTTTTTTGACCTAAATCCTGAGATCTATCTGGATTTATTCCAAATAATCTATAAGTATCATCTAATAATTTAAAAAACATCGGATTATGCGATTTATCATTTGTACCCAGTCCCAGCCATCTAAAATGTCCTATTTCATGTATGAGCGTATTTATTAAAGGCTTTCCAAATATAGGATTTGCGTTAAGATAGATTGCTAATTCGAATCCATCAGTATTTTGATTAAGTCCATTATGCTCTCCCTCAGTCTTCAATGCCTTTTTCAGATTTTTTTTATTCTCATTCGTTAGTTTATCAGAATCAATGTTATCTGTTACATAAATAGTTCGAGCTTTGCCAACTGGAATATTCAAGAAATCGCGAGATCCATCTTTGCTATAATAATCGTTAACAACATTTTGTAGAATATCTTTATTTTTAGCCATAGGATCAATAACTAAGATATACTCAGGCATGATTTGTACCCTTTCTTTAAAAACTACACACAGAAACAATATTAAACAAAACAGAAATAGTCAACAAGAATTTTGGAGCCTTGATCTAACAGTCCCAGATTGTTCATGATATCTCGACATCTCTTTTCCTGCGATATCGCAATGCATCAATCAGCGCGTGGCGCTTGCGCCTACCGACCTTGCGCCTACTGACGCGGCGGGTGGGGTCATAGCGTATGCCCCCGCCACGTCGACCCTACCTGAGCAGGTAGCCTGTGCGTCGAGAATAGCGCGGGACTAACTTCGCACCCGGTGCGCTCGCGATCGGCTATCTTCACGGCGTGAGCCAGCCGCTCGCACACTTCCGCCTTCGATAGGCGCAGGAACCAGCGATGCACGGTTCCCCGTGATGGGAACTCGTGCAGCCACACGCAGCCGGGGCGCAGAACGTAGAAAGTACCGTTCAGCACCGCGCGCAGCAGCCAGCGCTAGGATCGGCCCACTCGGTGTCGCTCAGGCAAGTTGCATAAAGCAGGCTCTTGCGCGCAAGCTCGGCGCGTGTGGCAAGCGTCCACATCGGTTCCTTAGGGAGAGCGTCTGACTCTCTGCCGACGCCCACGACGTTCGCTCACCCAATCATCAGCCATGACTCACATTATGAAACGGGTTTCAAGGAGCTGAGCACGGAGGTGAACAGCGCGCTGTGGTTCTTGAATAAGAGGGCAATCTCAGCCATTCTATGGGGTGGGTAAGGCTATCATCTTAGGGGGATAATTGATGTTCGAAGAGGTGTTCAAAGTCAAATCGATTTTACTCGCTGCTACGTTTTGCGTAATAAGTTCTCAAGTAGCAAGCTCCAAAGAAAAACTGAGTCGCTCCGAAAAGGATGCAATTCTTATATTTAAAGAAATTATCTTATCAGATAAAGATAATTATAGTAGATGCACAATTTCAGATAAATGGCTTATTTATCAAATTTCTGCAAATACTATAAGAAAATTTACAAAATATCCTGCAGACAACAATTTATCTCCTCCAAAGCATGATAAAAATCCGAAGGATATCATAGTTGGAAATAATGAAGCAGAATCTCTGATATGCAGCGAGAAGGAGCGTGCAGATATAAAAGACAATGCGCTTAGTGTATCAACACATACAGATAATGGAACTTTTAAAGGACATAAGATAATCGCCTCGATTCAAACATTGTTAAGTAAGTTCAGCTATCCAATTTTTGATAAAAAATACAAAATAGCCTTCTTGGTTCAAGATAGTAGTAGCCGCATATGGATCAAGACGGATGACAACAAATATCCCAGCTTTGGAGATGGAGAAGTAGCCGTTCTTATATACAAAAAGAAACGAGGAAAATGGAAACTCATTGGTCGTGAAATTTATGCAACTTATAGCTGATCATAGTAATGACTAATATTGTCATGCATATTTATCATTTATGTCATCTACAAAAGCCACCCTTGCCCCAAAAATTTTTACAACTTAACAAGATTGTAATTACCCAGGGGGTGCTGTGACGGGCGGCTCCCTCACGGCTCAGGTGTCAGGTCGCCCCCCCTGACGGATTGCGGTTTGGCGATTCCCTGTCGGGATGAGCCGCACCGATCTGAAGCGCCTGAGCAAGGCGGAGCTGATCGAGCTGGTGCTGCGCTTGCACCGGCCCGAGAAGACCTCGCGCACCTCGTCTAAGCCGCCGTCCATGGATCGTAAGGAACGGCGGGAGAAGTCCCGTCCCGGCGGGGCCAAAGCCCGGGCATGAGGGGCACAAGCGGGAGCTGACCCCGGATCCGGATCAGGTGGTGGAGCATCGGCCCTCCGCCTGCTCGTCGTGCGGCGAGCCGCTGCCGGCCGATCTTCCGGCCAAGGTCGTCAGCGTGCACGAGCGGATCGACCTGCCGCCCGTTCGTCCGGTGGTGGAGCAGCACCGGCGCCTGTGCGTGACCTGCCCGGCCTGCCGGACCCGGGTCGCCGCCCCGCGGCCGGCGGGAGCCGACGCGACACCGTTCGGGCCGCGGCTGCACGCGGTGGCGACCTACCTGAAGACCTTCCAGGCGCTGTCCTACGAGCGGTTGCAGGCGGCCCTGTCGGACCTGTTCGGGCTGAGGCTGAGCCAGGGCGGGCTGATGAACCTGCTGCGCCGCGCCCAGAGCAACCCGCTGGGATGAGACAGGCACGGTGCCCTTGTTGAGGATCAACGTCGGCCGCGCGGGCCGGGCGCCGCGGGCGCAGATCCAGGAACTGGCCAGCCTGGCCTTCGTGGAGCGGGCGCAGAACGTGGTGTTCCTTGGCCCGTCCGGCGTGGGCAAGACGCATCTGGCGATCGCGCTCGGCTACCTGGCGACGCAGCGCGGGATGAATGTGCGCTTCACCAGTGCGGCGGACTTGGTTCTGACGCTGGAGACGGCGCAGCGCCAGGGGCGCCTGAAGGAGGCGATGCACCGGGCGGTGAACCTCTACCGCCTGCTGATCGTCGACGAGATCGGCTACCTGCCGTTCGCGCGCGAGCAGGCAAACCTGTTCTTCCAGGCGGCGGCCAAGCGCTACGAGCGGGGCGCGATGATCCTGACCTCGAACCTGTCGTTCGGGGCGTGGGACCAGGCGTTTGCCGGCGACGCGGTGCTGACGGCGGCGATGCTGGACCGGGTGCTGCACCATGCCAGCGTGGTGACGATCACGGGCGAGAGCTACCGGCTGAAGGACAAGCGGCGCGCCGGGCTGGTGGCGCGGCCAGTGCGGGAACCAGCCGTTCCTGCGTGAGGGGTGGGTCAGGTTACGATCGGCGACAAAGCCAAAGGTGGGTCAGACTTCAATCGGCGTTGACATCGTGGCGGCGATCGCCTGGCATCTGCGGGTCGGCAGTGCCTGGCGCGCCCTGCCGGCGGGGTTTCCGCCCTGGCGCACGGTCTATGGCTGTTCGGGCGCTGGATCGAGAAGGGCGTGTTCGAGATCCTGATGCGCGCCCTGGCCCGCCGCCAGCGGCGTCGCTGCGGTCGTCGCACGCAGCCCCGCCTGGCGATCATCGACACCCAGAGCGTCAAGTGTATCGGGGTGCGCGGGCCGCGTGGCTACGACGGGGCTAAGAGCGCCTAACAGAACGGCACGATTGGGTCGGTTGGGCGTTGGGGTGGTATGGCTCGCCCGCTTCTCCCTGACGATCTCTGGGCTGCGATCGCCCCGCTTCTGCCGCCCCACCCGCCTCGCCCGAAGGGCGGGCGCCCCCGGGTGGACGATCGGGCTGCCCTGACCGGCATTCTGTTCGTGCTGCGCTCGGGCATCCCCTGGGAGATGCTGCCGGCTGAGATGAAATGCGGCTGCGGCATGAGCTGTTGGCGCCGGCTGCGCGACTGGCAGGCCGCCGGCGTGTGGCGGCGCCTGCATCAGGTCCTGCTCGAGCGCCTACAGGCGGCGGGTGAGATCGACTGGAGCCGGGCGAGCGTCGACAGCGCGAGCGTGCCGGCGAAAAAAGGGGGTCTGCCACCGGCCCGAACCCGACGGACCGGGGCAAGGCGGGCACCAAGCGCCACCTCGTCACCGACGCGCGCGGCACGCCGCTCGGCCTCGTTCTGACCGGTGCCAACTGCCACGACAGCCCACTGATGGCCCCGACGGTGGACGCCATCCCGCCCCTGCGCAACGGACGGCGTGGACGCCCCCGCCAGCGCCCCGACAAGCTGCACGCCGACAAGGCCTATGATGCTAGAGCGCGGCGTCGGGAGTGCCGGGCACGCGGGATCAGACCGCGGATTGCCCGGCGCGGTATCGAGAGAAGTGACAGGCTCGGGCGGCATCGCTGGGTGGTCGAGCGCAGCCACGCCTGGTTCAACCGTGCCCGCCGCTTGCCCGTCCGCTATGAGCGGCGCGCCGACACATGCGCTGCGAGGCGGTGCAGAAGAAGCCGGATCAGACAGGCTTCGTCGTGCTCAAGCGGCGCTGGGTGGTCGAGCGGACCTTGGGCTGACTCAGCCACTGGGCCGGATTACTGCGCGAACGAGCCGGGCGCCTCGACATCGCCACCGGCCGCCTCATCTTCGTTGCCTGCCTGATGGCTCTGACCGCACTCGACAATCCAGCATAAGATCAAGCCATCAAACAGGCTCTGAGATGGGCGTCCCCTGCGGGCCGCGCCCTACTCGCCGCCTGCAGCGGCTCCCCGAACCCACTGCGCGGTTTCGGCCCTTCGGGTGACGGTCGACTGACGCGACACAAGGCGGCCTGCGGCCAAGTTTGCTGGTGGGGGCCCAGCCGCCCGAACCGGCCCCAAGGCCGCAAGGGCCTTGGCCCCGGCCCGGTCGCCTGGCGCTGGGCTGCCCCGTCGGCTTCGACACCCTTGAGGGCGTCTACGCCGTTTCTCCAGAACCTGCTCGTCCTCGCATAAGGGGGGCGTATGGAACCGGGAACGTCGGATCGGGCTCGAAGGGCTGTGACTGATCCTTAGCGGCGGCTATCATTCATCGAGCGCACTGGCCACGGCCATTAGGGCAGGCCTTAATGGAACGCCCGATCACACATCATTACCGCGCTGTCCGCTCCGGTGTCGTACGCTGGGTGAGTCGTTGCGACAGGCCCTGATCCACCGCATGGCCGATCCTTCGGACCTCAACGCACTGCGGGAGGTCATGCGCGCAACGGCGTCATAGCCCCGAGCTGGACAGTCCTTGCAGCCCGGACCAGTAGCGAGATTGCAGACAAGCTAGTCGACAAGCTTGAGCATTCAAAGTGAATTGACATTATGTCGCACTGAAGATTGCAGTACTGATGATTGAACGCTGTGACCTGTGCGCCAGGTCCAAGTGGGCAAGGCTGCATCTGCCTGTTCGTAGATAAGGCCCCATCAAGCCAACGTCCCCACGAGGCTGATCCGATGAGCGACCAAAATATCGAGTTTAAAGTAAGCACGGACTACAAAGATGTATCAGTGTCAATAATAAGAACAAAAGCCGATGAAACTGAAGACGAGAAAGTAATATATTTAGAAAAGAAGGAGGATTTTACACTAAAATGGACTTTCAAGTATAAGACAGCTGTCAGCATTATGAAGTATGGCTCGGCTTCGATTGCCGGCGCGCTCGGCGCTTATGGCTTGAAGCTTGCGAGCTTAATTTAATGAATTCGCCCCGCCGACTGGCGGGGCGATAATCGGACTAAGTGGGGAGTTGGTTTTCTGATAAGAAGCAGGAGGGTGTTGTGGTTATGAATGAGAAGAAGCCATCGTATAGAGTAGATAGAGGAGACTGGCATGGCCGCGCTTGACCGGATCCTCAACGACCTCGACCTCGACCACTCGTTGGGGTGGCTGTTCGCCTCCCTGCGCATCCCGTCGATCTCGACCGATCCGGCCTACGCGGCCGAGTGTCAGAAGGCGGCGGAGTGGCTGAAGGGCGATCTCGCCGCCATGGGCTTCGAGGCCAGCTTGCGCGAGACCGGAGGGCACCCGGTGGTGCTCGCGCATTACGCCAAGCCCGGCACCCCGCACGTGCTGCCCTACGGCCACTACGACTTACAGACGGTCGATTCCCTTGACCAATGGGAGACGCCGCTCTTCGAGCCGCGCATGGCGGCCTTGCCCTACGGCCGGAATGTCATCAGCGCGCGCGGCACCTGCGACGACAAGGGCCAGTGGGTGACCCTCGTCGAGGCCTACCGTGCCTTCAAGGTGATCGACGGCGAGTTTCTCGTCGGCATCACCAACATGCTTGAGAGCACCGAGGAAGATGGCTCGAAGCTCCTGCCCAAATGGTTCGCGGCGAACCGCGAGGAGCTGAAGGCCGACTTTGCGCTCATATGCGACATCGGGAGCTGGGAAATGACTGATCTAGTTGCTACTCCGTCCCTATATAGTGACTGGGATGGATGCTCTGGCCTAGTAGCTACAATCATTATCAACCCAGCTGAGGTAAAAGAAAATATTAAAAGCAATTTTATTAAATGCGCAATATTCATTATTGGCGGTATGAATGCAGAATGCAAAGTATGTTATTTTAATAAAGATGCAATTCTTGGTGTATTGGTGTCAAAAGTTTATCGAGCATTTACGAGAAGCAGGTCCTGCAATCATCCATCAACGCGAACGCGTCATAATGTAATGATAAATGAACAGGCAGAGGCATTCGATATCATGACCAAAAGCTTAAAGATAAACGAGTCAGCCAAAGAAAAGTCTGACACGACCGAAAAGAAATCTGGCGCGGATAGATCAACAAGAATGCAGATATTCCTGTCTAAGAAATCTCTAGATAGCTTAGACGATCTTAAGGATAAAACCGAGTCTGCATCCTATGGAGAGACTGTCCGTCGAGCAGTTCAGTTCTACAAGAAAGTGCATGATTTGCACATAGATGCGCATTCGATAGAAGATGAAAATGCCACTAGTTCTAAGCAGTCATTTAGAATACAAATTGTTGTATCTGAAAAAACACTCGAAAGGATCGAAGAAATGCGTGAAGCAAGTCAATATAAGCGTAGTTATTCGGAGATAGTAAGGGCAGCGCTAAGGTGGTATACACGAGTTTCTAATTCAAAATTTTCTGGAAACAAAGAAATAGTCGAAATCGAGGGAAAAAAGATAAATCTAAATGATTTGATGCCGGCATGATGTAGCATATTATCGAGTGGGGTAAGTCACCGCTTACTTCACTCGATATCACATCTAGTTTATAAAATGATAATAAAAATTTTAGAAGATATTTAGTTCAGTCGAGTTGCTTTTTGATACGGTTTACTCCACCAGCCTTCTCCCAGGTCCGAAAACGGTAATCGGCTGCGCCGAAGCTAATGTGCATAGCTGAGGCAACTGCATAGCGGGTCTTTCCGGCATCGTAGAGCCGATAGCAGACCTCGACGCCTCGTTCGGTCAGCTTGTCTCCGCCTTCGACCTTGTTAGCCGGATCGGCCGGGTCGAACTCCAGATCGGTATCTGCATCCGGTAGAAGGAGGTTCTTCAAGTTCCCGAGTGCCACCATCGTGCGTTCCAGGCTGGTGTTGATCGCGTCGATGGCCGCGATGATCGCCACCTGCTTATCGGCGGGGAGAACATTGGTAGGGTGAGACACGTTTTTGTCCTTAACTAATTAGTCATACACGTATATGTAGGCACTTAAGGATATATATGTCAAGCTGTTTCTATAACCACTTACAAAGAATGATGCTCGCTGGCATGTCAGGGGGTGGGAGGGCTGCTCTCTCCGAGATCGCCACCCCGAAACTCCTGAGTTCCAGTAGGGCCTGCCCTAACGGGCCGGTCCAAGGCGAAGCGCCCCGGTTTCAAGTGGGTACCAGCCTCACACTTCGAACGGCTTTTGGTTAGCCTCTGAGATCCATCCGGACCGATCAGAAGCCTACACACGCCGAGAGGACCCCATACGCCATCCGCCGCAAGCCCCATGGGGCGCGCGGATCAAGCGGCCTGTGTCGACCGTGGCGATCTGCAGCTTGACGTGCCGGATGGCATGGTGTTGCCGCCGGTTGGGTTTCGGAACTGCTGTCAGCAGCTCGTAGGGGACGCCTTCAGCCATAGGGCCCTTCCGCCTGCAGGCAGGCGAGCAACTGCTGAGCCTGCTCCTAAGCTGTGGCATCCCGCTTCTGCTCGTCAAAGCCGTGCGCGAACATCGGCAGCAGCCGGCTCGTCGCCCGCTCTATCGTCGAGCCTTACCACAAGATCAGTACCTCCCAGTCGGTCAGGTCCTTCACGAAGTACCAGAGCGTCGGCCGGTCGGTCCATCTAGCTGCGACTGCCGTTGGCGCTGAAGAGACTGGCCCTACCGAAGAAGCTGCGTCGTCGGGTTCGTATACCTTCGAGTCCAGATGGGCGCCCCCTACGGGCCGCGCCCCGCGACCTCGGTCGCAGGCCAACCAGACCATCAGTGTCGCTGTCGGACAAATCTGGTAGGCTCAAATCCATAGGCGACCTGTTCGAAGAAATGTATGAGGCTATCTGCGATAGCAACGATCACTGGCTTCAACCGCGGGCACTAGCCAAGCGTTTCAAAATATGAGATGTAAACCCAAAGTGCCCTAACGCTGGAGAGTAAATTGCCACAGATTGAGGGGATTAGAGTCCAAAATTATAGAGCATTGAAAGATATTACTTTAGGAAAAATATATAGCTCAGATCGTATTCCCCTTACGCCTTTTACTGTTGTAATCGGAAAGAATGGTGCTGGAAAGAGCACATTATTTGACGCATTCGGCTTTGTAGCTGATTGCCTGTCGACAGATGTTGAGAGTGCATGCGATGTAAAGCAGCGCGGAGGTTTTGAGCGGCTTGTATCAGCCGGAACGGAAGGTCCTATTCGGTTTGAAATTTATTATCGTGAAGCACCAAACGAAAGGCCGATCACTTATGAACTTGCTATTGGGATTGACGCTTCTGGGCGCCCCTACGTGCAATCAGAAGTTCTACGTCAGCGTCGGAGCAATCAAACCCGTGGACGCCCCTACCCATTTCTAAGACTAGATAACGGAAGAGGAGCTGTATGGGCAGGAGAGCAAGCCGTTGAAATAGAAGGTGGAGAAGATACAACTAAAGAGCTTGTAGAACTTACGGACTTGAGACAGCTTGGAATTGCAACCTTAGGAACATTAAAGGAGCATCCAAGAATTACTAGATTTCGTAATTTCCTAAAAGGATGGTATTTATCGTACTTTCATCCAGACGCAGCTCGTGCTCTCCCAAGCGCAGGTCCTCAGAAACATTTAAATATTCATGGTGACAATATAGGAAATGTTGTCCAATTTATGGAACGTGAGCACAAGAATAGATTTAAAAGTATTTTATCGAAAATATCTGAAAAAATACCGGGTATTGATAGCATAGACACTCATGTTACTGAAGATAAGCGTGTACTACTTCGTTTTGGGAGTGGTTCTTTTAAGGATCCGTTTTTCTCTCAACAAATGTCGGATGGAACATTGAAGGTTTTTGCATATTTATTACTTCTTGAGGATCCAGAGCCACCACCTTTTATTTGCATAGAGGAACCAGAAAATGGATTATATCATAAATTGCTTGAAGTTCTTGCAAATGAATTTCGTTCACATGCGGGCGGGAAAAAGAACGATCCCCAAATATTTGTCACAACTCACCAGCCCTACTTTGTGGACGCACTTTCTCCTGACGAAGTATGGCTGTTGGAGAAAGGTCAAGACGGATTTTCTACGGTAAAAAGGGTTTCAGATCTAGATATAGTAAGAAATTTAGTTGAAGAAGGGTTGCCTCTTGGAGGGCTTTGGTACAGTGATTATTTAGATACGAGGCCGTAATGCATATCGATATATTAGTTGAAGATAGCTCAGGGCATCGCTTGCTTGATATAATTGTGCCTCAGATTATCGGAGAATTTGGAGAGCCACATACATGGAAGATAATATCTTATAAAGGGATCGGGCGCATACCGAAAGGTCTTCGTCCTAATGCTGATGCTTCAAAGCGTATCTTGTTGGATCGTCTTCCTGATCTATTGCGTGGATATGGAAGAACGCCCGGTATAGATGGTCTTGTTGTGGTTGTTGATAGCGATCGAGTAAGCTGCGTCGATCTATTGAACGAACTCAAGGCTGTTGCCGCTGCCTGTAATCCGTCGCCAAACGTTATTTTTAGGATAGCAGTTGAGGAAATTGAAGCATGGTATCTTGGCGATAGAGCCGCGGTAATGAGTGCTTACCCACGTGCAAAGCAAGATGTTCTGAATAGATATGAGCAAGATAGTATATGTGGAACATGGGAGCTACTCGCTGACGCTGTGCATAAAGGTGGATCGGCTGCCTTGAAGCGCCAAGGGTATGTTGCTGCGGGTGCCGCTAAGCATGAGTGGGCGGATCAAATAGGCAGCCGGATGAACATGGCTAACAACGCTTCGCATAGTTTTTCCAAATTTAGGGATGGACTAATCCGGTTAGTCGTGACATCGCCCCTGCCGGTCGATCCAGATACTTCTGGCGCGGATAACACGCTGCCGGGAGGAGCATGAAGTCGAGATTGGTGATTCAAAGGTTAACACAGAGAGGACAGCAGGCTCGCCGTACAGTGTCCCCGTATCCCTCGCTTCGGTGAGTGAGCGGAACACGACACCGCGCTTTCACGTGTCGCCCATAACGTCCAGGACGTGCGGGAGGCTGCGGCCAAGCCGATCGAGCTTCCACATCGCGAGGATGTCGCCCGTCTTGAGCAGGTGAGACAGGCCTTCAGCCCGGGCCGGTCGTCGCGAGATCCAGGGGGCTCTGGTAGAGGCGCCGCTCGTTGACGCTGGAGGTCGCCAGGGCGTTGCACTGCGGATTGACCGCTTGACGCTCATCGGCCGTCGACAGTCATATGTGCGAAAAACCTTTCAACCTATGTTTTCATACATAATATCAATCCGACAGTGTTTGTTGCGCAATGGCGGGATCTTGAGGGCGGTCAGGACGGCACGGCCGCATCCCTAATACGTAGGATGGTCTGCCGGCTGGTCTTGAAGGTCCGCGCCAGGGCCGACACGCTCGCACCTTCCCCGAGCTGGCGCGCGACCTCCGCGCGCTGCTCGCCGGTGAGACTGGCCGGCCGGCCGAGCCGTCGGCCTTCCGCCCGCGCCCGGCTCAGCCCGGCCTGGGTCCGCTCGATCAGGAGATCGCGCTCAAATTCCGCGACCGCGTTGATCACGGCCATCGTCAGCTTGCCCGTCGAACTCGTCAGGTCGACCCCACCCAGCGCCAGGCAGTGGACCCGCACGCCGAGTTCCTCGAGCCTGGCGACGGTCGCGCCCACGTCCATGGCGTTGCGACCGAGCCGGTCGAGCTTGGTGACCACCAGAACGTCACCCGCCTCGAGCCTGTCGAGCAGGCGGGCGAACCCGCGGCGCTGCCCGACTGCGGTGGATCCCGACACGGTCTCGGTCACGAGGCGGCGTGGCTCGATGGTGAACCCGGCGGCCTGGATCTCGGTGAGCTGGTTGTCGGTGGTCTGGCCGGGGGTCGAGACGCGGAGGTAGGCGAAGGTGCGCGGCATGAAGTAGATCTGTCCGAAAACCCTGGCCGGAACTGGACACCTGTCCGGAACGCACGGAAGCTAGGTTTTGAACAGGCCTGGCCGTCCTGTCCAGAACCGGTCGGTTCCGGACACCCCTTGCAGGCAAGCGTCAGTGCTCAGGACGCCATGTTAGGCGAGTCACAGGCTCCTCGAAATCGCGGGTGATGCCCGTCGAAGCGATGCGTAGGTGCTGCACCCAACCAAGCCAGAGCCGCAGCGTGCTGATCGCCGCCAAAATCGCAGCCTGGATCACAAAAGGAGTCAGCACCCCGCTCCTGGGAACCAGGAGAAGGGCGTTGTCCTGTTGATTACGTATCAACAAATCTACAACTAAATTATCTCTTCGCCGAGCTCTTGATAAAGATGCGATTCACCATTACATTCTATATGATAAAGAATTATTGATATAATTCCAGCAAGCATCACGAGATGACCTTCTTCCAACTTATCAAAATGATCTTGATTTTTTTGATCTAAGGCCGCATGTACTCGCCCAACTAGGGCGTTGATCAAATTTTGCTGCCCAACGTCTCTAAATGCACCCTGTTCCAGAATTCCCCTGTAATCCGCGCCTATCCAACGCCCCTGGATCTTCTGAATGGGCCAATGTTCAGCCTGCATCTTAGCTATAATATCTTCGTAATCATGATAATTTATAGGGCGCGGACTTGATATGACAGTCTCAATTAGGATGTTAAGATCTTCTGCGAAGCTATTCGGCTCATGCTCATATTGGGCACCATCCCATCTTAATTCCCAATTGGATGCAATATGACTTAATGGACGCAGGGCAATTCGATCGAGAAGATCACTTCGCGAAAAAAACGCTCGCACTGCTTCTGGTGAATGACGAGATTTTTTCTTTGTATTTCTCATTTATCAATACTCTTTGTCGTCTGCGACATCTTCGATGTCAGCAATTGGCTTCGGATATTCTTCTAAGTTGACACCAAAATTTTTTACGCGCTGTGCATTCATCGGACTCTCTGCCGCAATACGGCGCAATGCCGCTTCCGCTCTCAATACGATTTTCTTCATATGGTCGTCAGCATTTCCAACTTTCTTGAAATACAAAGCGCCTTCTACTGAAGATTTGAAATCATCACGCTTGAGGGACTTGAATATCTTAACGTATTCGTCCTCGGTGACATTCGCCATGTCCGCTACATCGCGAGGATCCCAGCCACCTCGACCGGGAAGTTCTCGAACAAATTTTTCGGCATTAAAAGGTGTGCGCAGAGTGGCATATTTGTCTGCAAACGCCTTTCGCACATCGACATCCGTAACGTGACGTCCGAGATATCCTTCGGATAGGTCCCAAAATTTATCATCTTCCTTCCTGTTGCCGATATATGTTTTTATTATTTCGGCAGCTTGCTCCGGGCGGCCCAGTTCTTTAAATAAGGCAACCGTACTACTTAAGTTGGTCGGGGATATGGCCTCGTAGTCCGTCTTTACCGAGGCAAACATTTTGTCTAAGACAGCATCCTGATCGGCATCAAATGAGCTGTGGTAATCTTCCCATGCATTGGAAAATGCCGTATGCTTATCCGATAGGATTAGAGTCTTCTGCTGTTTGTCAGCCTCGCGTTTGAGATCCTCCTCAATAAAGAACCCACGTTCGACTGCATCAAAAAGGACGGCGTCTAGGTCGTCCATGTGTCCGAATTCGTAAGAGCGAAGCAGCGTCCTGAATGCCTCGTTTGGATCAGGTTTGTCTCTGTCACCGCTCATTAGATCGAAAATGTGGTTGTACGTTCGGATGAATTCTAGCGGTGGAGCTTCTTTCGGTTGAAATTTTGCATATCCTGCCAGTGATATCGATTGTATGGATTGATTAATAACTCTTGAGTCATATTCTTTAAGGAAATCTAAGCGCTTACACAAGCGCTCAATTTTTTTGATGACCCTAATGTTAATAATACGAAGTCTGACTACGCAGCGCGTCAACTCCTCAGTGTAAAAACGTCCCTTCTCGACGCCGATATCGGCACACTCCGCCGGTGTCGGCTCAAACCTGATAATCGTATCTGCAATTTTCTCAATCTGGGTGCCGAAATCGATCTTGTTGTCTCCAGAAAGTGCCTCTTCGTTGAGAAGAATTACGATCTTACATCGTTTTTCCTCCTTAAGTCCCGAGATTAACCCCATGACATCTTTTGCATCCAGTCCCTTTCCAGAGCGTTCCAGATCATCAACGCAAACAATTTGATTGCTGGTCATCATGAAAAGGGCACGGTTGGCGCTAGCCACGTACCCACTTGCCTGTGGGATGTAAGTCGCGACCTTCGTTAGGTCTTTTGCCCCCGCCAGAAGTTTTCCAACGATCGCGTCGAAACTCGTTAGATCGGGCTGCTGGCCAACAGTATTGCTATCAACTGTATTTTCAACAATAGATGTACGCACATCGTCAAGAGAATTTCTTCCGAACAATGAGATGTAGGAGTACTTGCTGAGTGCGACTGATTTTGCTTTCTGCGCTTCCTTAAGGTAGTGACGCCACGCGTACGTCTTACCTACGCCCCAGCGACCAGTAATACAAAGGACCTCGGGATCTTCTGTAGAAAGGAAGCGTTTCAGCTCGGACGCGAAGACCTCTATCGTCATTGGGCTATTCTCTTGCTCGGTAGTCCAATCAAAGCGGCTAGCGCCTGCCGGTCGTGATTTTTCCCTTTGCAATTCACAAACCTGCCGACCTTGGATATGGTAGCCGGGATAGGATCGCGGTGCAGCACATTTCGTTGTTTTTTTCTGTTGCAAAAATCAAACAAAAAACATGGCCTGCTCCGCGTGAGCGTTGGCAAAGGTGACAGGGACTACTCGTTCATCGATGAGTTCGTCGACATCGGAGTGCCGTATCTATTCGCGACCACCGGCTCGAAGGTCGCCGACGCCCCAGGTCACCGGCACCACCTGCGTGTCGAGAGCCGTACCTTGGGGGCCGAGCCGGTGCGCGCCTTGGCCAAGCTCCTCGCTCAACCTCAACCTGTGTCGAGATTGCCCCCTCCTGACGACAATCTCGGGTGTACGGAAAACACATGTTTTCCGTACACCCGAGCCTGATGGGCAGAATGACCGCATGGGGTGGAAAGCAGCCTTTCACGCGTTCAAGCTGGTTGGATTTTTATGCTAGGCCGCTCGAGCGAGATCCCCTTCGATTGCGGCAAGCACCCGCTCCAGCGCGGCGAAACACGTCGGGTCGAATGCCGCGCCGAGGTCCGCGCGCATGATGCCCAACGCCTTCTCCAAGGGCATGGCCGCCCGGTAGGGCCGGTTGGCAGTCAGGGCGTCGAAGACGTCGGCGACTGAGACGATGCGGGTCTCAGGGGCGATCTCGTCGCCCATCAGCCCACGCGGATAGCCCTTGCCGTCCAGCCGCTCGTGATGTCCACCGCCAATGTATGCCATCTCTTGGAATACCGGGACTCGGGTCAGAATGGTCTCGGACAGAGCCGCGTGATTGCGCATGTCCTGCCACTCCGCTTCGTCCAGCTTGCCATTCTTGTCGAGGATGGCGTTCGAGACCCCGAGCTTGCCGACGTCGTGCAGGAGGGCGGCCCGCTTCAGCCAGCGGCGACGCTCCGACGTGTAGCCGAGTTCAGCCGCGATCATATCGGCGTAGACCGCGACCCGCTCCGAATGGCCGGAGGTGAAGGGGCTCTTGGCATCAATGATCTGGGCGAAGGCGCGGGCGATATCATCGAGATACTCCTCGTCCACGATGATCGGGCTGACCGGCGCCAGCGCGAGCACCGCCGCCTCGACCCCTTCTGAGGCCAGTGTCTGCCAGAAGCTTGGGTCGGTGGCGACCCCCTCAAAGCAGGCGACAACCTGAGGATCGAACCACGTGCCCGAGCGCGCACGCACCTCGGCCATTGCAGCGGCGGGGCCGGCTGCGGTGTGGAACACGTCTACCACTTGCGCGAGGAGGGCGATGCGGGCGTAGAGCGGGATTGCAGGGCCCGCGAGACGGTCCGGCCGGCCGGTACCGTTCCAGTGCTCGTCTAAGGCGTGAATGGCTTCGCAGACGCTTGCCGGGAAGCGGAGCTGGCGGGCGATCTGCGCCCCGCGCTGGCAACGTGTCTGGATGAGGTCGTCGACGATGGCCCCACCGTTCTGCAGGATGTTGAGCACAGCGCGGAACCGTTCGGCCAAGCCCGCCTTCAACCCAGTATGGGAGAAGACGAAGCCGAGTACCTTGGGTAGGCTGTCACTGACCGTCTTGAAGTCACGCTTGAAACTGAGATCATCGGACAGATATAGCTCGCAGATGCGCGCGGCGTTGCTGGAGCAGCCCAGGTCCTTCAGCATGACCGTGTGGTAGAGTTCCCATAACTGCAGGTCAGGCAGTCGCATCTTCTTGCCGATATGGAAGCCGATCCAAGTCGCACGTACGCAATGCCCAACTGGCTGACCTTCTGTTAGATCGAGCGCCTGGCTGAGCGCACCGAGAACATCGGCGAGCTGAACTGTCATCGGCTGCTCGCCACCACCTGATACGACCCGCATCACTGCCGTCCAGCCTTCCACCTCATCGGTGCGAGACTGCCTGCAGAACCTGAGCAAAGTGTTGTGCGCAGTTGCGGTTGAAGGCAGCAAGGCGGTCGCACTCGATAATGGTGCTGGCTGGAGGACCTGCATCTGGCGAGCTTTCACGACGCCGTTGAACGAGGTGCTGATGGTTAGCGCCAGCCGTTCAGTGATGGACCCCGTACCTTGAGGCTCCAACTGCCGCTGAGGGTCGTAAGCAGCCCCATGAAGTGCCCGTCAGAAGCCAGCCGGCGATCTCGGATGTCGGAAAACACTTGTTTG
>NZ_JAAQRC020000006.1 GCF_019216885.1 Methylobacterium sp. SyP6R
CCGTGCATCTGAGCTTGATGGGGGGCGACCGCAGGGGTAGTTTGCAGACCTTGCCACAAGCATATTGACTTAACGGAATAGTTGCCTCAGGGTAGCATTATGATCATTCGCAGCTGCCATGCCGTGAGCTATCGCACGCCCTTCCCATAGGGCGGCTGCGTTCGGTTGCGACCGACGATCATACAAAGCCGCCGCATCCCGGCGGCGCTTTCATTTCAAGGCAAGTCTCCGGAGGCGGCGCGTCCACCCACCAGGAGACACAGCTGTGCCGACCCATCGATCCGATTTCGTCCGCACGCTCGCCGAGCGCGGCTTCATCCATCAATGCACCGACCTCGACGGCCTCGACTTGGCGCTGAGCGGACCGCCTCGCGTGGCCTACATCGGCTTCGATGCCACGGCCGACAGCCTGCACACCGGGCACCTCATGCAGATCATGCCGCTGCGCTGGCTGCAGCGCTGCGGCCACAAGCCGATCGTCCTGATCGGCGGTGGCACCACCCGTATCGGAGATCCGAGCTTCCGCAACAGCAGCCGCCCGCTCCTCGACGACGTGCAGATTGCAGCGAACGTGGCGGGTCTGCGTCAGATTTTTGACCGCTACCTGACCTTCGGGGATAAGGCGACCGACGCAGTGCTCGTCAACAACGCCGATTGGCTCGATACGCTGCACTTCATCCCCTTTCTCCGGGATGTTGGTCGACACTTCTCGGTCAATCGTATGCTGAGTTTCGACAGTGTCCGGACGCGCCTCGACCGTGAGGAACCCCTGTCGCTGCTGGAATTCAACTACATGATCCTCCAGGCCTTCGACTTTCTCGAACTATCACGCCGCCACGGCTGCGTCCTGCAGATGGGCGGCTCGGATCAGTGGGGCAACATCGTCAATGGCATGGAACTCGGTCGCCGGGTCGACCAGCGCCAGCTCTTCGGGCTGACGACGCCGCTGCTCACTACCGCGTCGGGGACGAAGATGGGCAAGACAGCGGGTGGTGCGATCTGGCTCAACGCGGCTCGCCTGGCGCCATACGGGTTTTGGCAGTTCTGGCGCAACACCGAGGACGCGGATGTCGGACGGTTCCTGCGCCTGTTCACCGACCTGCCGCTCGACGAGATCGAGCACTTGGAGGCACTGGGAGGGGCAGAGATCAACGTGGCCAAGGCGGTCCTGGCCAATGAGGTGACTAAGCTGGCCCACGGCGAGGATGCGGCCCTCAAGGCAACGGAGGCCGCGCAGGCGGCCTTTTCAGGCAGTGAGGCTTTGGACGGCCTACCGACGATCCGTGTGGAGCGCGTTGCATTTGAACGGGGCGTAGGCGTCGTGGACTTGCTCGTGGCGGCGGGGCTGGCGGGCTCGAAGGGGGAGGCACGTCGCTTGATCGCGGGTCGAGGAGCACGACTGAACGATGAGGTGATCGACGACGAGAGTGTGGTCGTCACCCTTGATGACCTGCGGCGGGACGGGTTGAAGCTGAGCTACGGCCGCAAACGGCACGTCGTCATCCGTGCTGACGCTTGATCGTCGGAGGGGCGTGCATGCCCCTCCTCTCTCACCATAGGCATCTGCAATGGGTCGAAGGCAGCCCCATGAAGCGCCCATCGGGGTTCAGTCGGCACGTCTAGCCCATCATCCTGAATGTCGGAAAACACCTGTTTTCCGTACGGCCGAGCCCGATATGCGGAACGACTGCATGGGGTTTAAGTGTGGGGCCCTAATGGCAACTCGCGCCAACCGGGCGACGAGGGCGAGATCGAGTGTCCCGGCCGGCGGCGCCCTCAGCGACGGCCGCCATCGGCTCCCGGCTTCATGGCCCGCTCGACAGCCTCCATGGCGCTCTCGAAGGCTTTGGCCTCGCTACGGTGGGGCCGGTCGGACCGTTCGATCAGCTTACCGCTCCGGCGGATCGCCCACTGGAAGTTTCCCTCCGGCTTAGGCAGTGGTGAAACCTCGATGGAGTAGGGGTGCGGGACTTCGTCGGCCATGGGCGCGCTATGCCAGGCTCCACGCGGTCACACCATAGCCAAAACGATGTGGGCCCGTTTTTGTGGATTGATGATCAGCTTGGAGGGGATGAGTCTGCCAGCATTTCGGCCTTTGCTCGCGGCGATCCTTGGTCCGATCTCCCGCCCTCAGGCGTCCTGGTGACCTTCGTGGGCGAGCCCTTCAGGGTGGCAAGACGCTCACGCGGGGACAAGCGGGGAGCATCGGAGGAGCTACAAGGATACTAACATGGTAGCGCTGCAATGCTACAATGCTGTAGCTCTGTGGTGCTTCAGTGCTGACGAAGAGGCTGAGCGGCATAGGTGCGTGGCGAGGCCGATCACTTGGCCGCCGGCCTTCGTGAAGGGAGAGGGAGCGCTGCGAGTCCGATCTGCAACGAGCGGATCAAGCTGTCCACGGTGCATCATAAGCCATTGACTTATGTAGTCCATTGGCTTACGAATTCTCATGTCCAAGCCGCTTCACACCGTCGTCGAGACCCCCGACTACCTCGCCGACGCGAAACGAGCGGGCATGACCGAGGCGGAGCGCCAACGCTCGATCAACACCTACGCCAAGACGCCGGACTACGGCGACGAAATCCAGGGCTCCGGCGGCTTTCGCAAAGGTCGGGTCGCCGGCCGCGGCAAGGGCAAGTCGGGCGGTTACCGGGTGGTCTCGATCTACCTCGACGAGACGATCCCCGTGTTCCTCGTTGCCGTCCTCAGCAAGGGGGATCGCGAAAACTTCACCGATGCGGAGGTTGCCGAGTTCAAGAAGGTGGCCACCGCAATCAAATCGGCTCACCGGCGCAGCAAGAAGCGCTGACGAACCGGCAACCCTCCACATGGTGTCTCCGATGACCGACAGCTTCACCCGCATCCTGAGCGGCGCCAAGAGCGCCTTGGCCTACATGGAGGGCAATCCTCCCGAGGGGACCGTTGTCCACGTCCCGGAGGATCTGGACGTGGCCGAGATCCGGACCAGGACCGGACTCGCTCAGCCGGCCTTTGCTGCGACCATCGGCGTCTCGTTGCACACCCTCCGGAACTGGGAGCAGAAGCGCCGCCGTCCGGAGGGGCCTGCCCGCGTGCTCTTGGCAATGGTCGAGAAGCGGCCGCAGGTGGTGCGGGAGATCCTTGGCGAGGTGGCCTGATCGCCAGCCTTCGACCGCTATCGCCGGACGAGGCTGGCGTCACCGGAGCGGAAGATCTGATGACGAAGTTCGGCGAAGGCGAAGTGGATCGACGATCGAGCTGCGGCCGTGCGGAAGGAGTGCCATCAGCTCGGCAGCCGGTAGCGCGAGAGGCAGCTTCATGCTCGCTCCGGGGCGCATTGGTATGGAGCACCACGCTGTGATGCGATAGCGTTGTAGCGCTACAATGCTATCGCATCACAGCACGATGACACCATGCGTTTGTAGTGCTTTCACACTGTGGCGCTTACCTGCTATGGTGCGACAGCATCACAGGTGAGACATGCGGACCCTGACACTCGTCACGCAGAAGGGAGGCGTCGGGAAAACGACGCTGGCGGCCTCCCTTGCCGTTGCCGCGGCACAGGCCGGCGAGAAGGTCGTTGCCCTCGATCTCGACCCTCAGGGGTCGCTTGGTGCCTGGGGCGACACCCGCACGGCTGACGCACCTGCGGTTGATCGGCTGCCCCCCGAGCGGCTTGGTGAACTGCCCGCCATCCTCGAAGCACTAAAGGCTGAGGGCTATACCGTCGCGATCCTCGACACTGCGGGCGTGTCCTCGACCGGCGGCAATCTCGCGATGCAGGCCGCGGACCTCGCCCTCGTGCCGGCTCGTCCCTCGCGCCTCGACCTACAGGCCACGATGCCGACCATCGAGACCCTGATGCGGCTCGGGATGCGGGATCGGTTCGCCTTCGCACTGAACCAATGCCCGCCCGGACGGTCATCCCGGGCGACAGAGGCGGCCAGCGGCTTGAGCATGTTCGGGGTCCTGGCAGAGCCACCGCTGGCGCAGCGTGCCGACCATCAGGACGCTATCGCTGCCGGGCAGGGCGTGACCGAGTTCGCTCCGGACGGGAAGGCAGCCGAGGAAATTCGGGCGCTGTGGGCGTGGGTGGATCGCAAGATGAAGGGCAACCGGGCATGAGCAAGCGACCCTCCCTGATTGGCGGCCTCACCCTGCCAGGTGCCGAGCCCGCCATGCCCAAGCCCGAAGCTCCCGCCGAACGGGCGGCGCCTGAGATCTCTGCGAAGCCGGCCGGCCGGCGCCCTCGCCCTGAGACGGTGCATACGTCCATCTACCTGCCGCGCGAGGTGCATCGCCGGCTGCGCGAGATCGCCTTCACCCGCGACGTGAAGGTGCATGATGTCATCATGGAGGGGATCGACGCCGCGTTGCAGAAGCACGGGCACCCGTCCGTCGAGGCGCTGAAGGGCGACAAGAAGGGCTGACGCCTCGGTGCCAGACCGCTACGGCGGTGCGGCGCTAGAGCGCTGTAGTGCTACAGTGCTAAGATGTTGCAGCACGACAGCGTTGGGCGTCGCTTTCGATAAGGGTCGTTCTCGAAAGCGATGGAGCGGGCATGGCCTGATATCTCGCAGCCCGCTCAGGGGACGTCGATCGCGAATAGGTCGAGTTGCTGTGCGCTCACCTGCCGGCGCCGTTGTCGCCGAGCTACGAGGCGAGGAGCAGGATCAGGCTGGACGAAGAGCGGCAAGGCTAGACGAGGCTTCCCGTGCAGCACCGCTCCGACGATCTGCCCGCCCTCTGCCCGATGCAGCAGGTAGAGGACGTGGGCCGGTGTCCGCAGGATCTCCTGTCGCAGGGGTTCCGCAGACGGTAGGCAGGCCAGCGCTGCCAGGAGGCACGGTAGTCCTGCCGCAGCAATCTCCATCGCCTCGAACTCAATCTCGCGCAGGCCCCAGCGCTGGCGGGCAACGCCGGCCGTTGTGGACGGGAAGGGGTTGGCCGCGAACGCCGTCGCCTCGTCAAGGACGAAGGCTGCGAGACGGTCGCGCTCGGCCATAGCACTGACCCGCAGCGCATCGGCAAGTCGGCGCTTCTCCTCTGGAATGTCCCTCAACCGCGGCCTCGCCTGGTTCACCGCCAAGCGGGTGAACAGCCATCGGGCCATCTATCCCGCGGCCTCTGAGGTCGCCAACCCCGCCAAAGTTTGACGAACCGTTGCCGTTCGTGCCGAATGGCTGATTAAGGCGGCTCGCATCCCGCGAGTCGCTACCAGGAACACCGCCGCGACAGCAGCCACCTGAAAAAGCAAGACCCCGGAGGCCTGCCAGGGCCACCAGGGTCTAGAGCCCCGAGGGGGCCGATCCAGCACTCACAAGCCGGATCATCCCCCGAAATCGCTATGCGAGTCAATCTGAAAGCCACGCTTTCGGAAACGGGCTCGGCTTGCCTGTGACGGACCGCCCGACCGGCGGCGCCGAATGCTGACCCGCGGCCCGAGAGGGCCGAACGATGACGCACGCCTATGCCCGGGGTGGTGGCGAAATACCTGCCCCGAGGGGATTTGATGAGCTGCACCAACGGCGTGAGGTGGTGTCCAGCCGGGCCGCCTGGTGCCCCGACAGTGCTGGCCCGTACCGGCTGCCGGCCGGTGTTCGCGATCGGCTGTCCGCAGCCCTGGCAGGTCGAAAGAACCGGGATGCAGCCTTCTCCCTGGCCGTGTTCCTGGCGCGGTTCTGGAGCAGCCCCAGGCGGCTCCTGTGCGCGATCCCGGTGGATAGGAGAGCGTTGGCCGAGCATGAGGCTCTAGGGCTCACCGAAGCCCGGGTGCGTGGCGCCCTCGCGGTCCTCGTCGAGGTGGGGTTCCTTGCCCGGTACGAGCCCGAGGCAGGCAAGAAGTACCAGCGCACCGAGGGCGGCCTTCAGCGTCGCGCGATCCTGCACAGGTTCGCCGAGGAGTATGCCGTCGCGTTCACGGCAGCGAATGCCCGCGCTCAGGCAGCCCGTGGAGCGCCAGCGCCATCCCGCCGGCCAGTACCCTCGCGTCCCCAGCCCCAACGGGCGCCAGCGCCCAACGTCGCCGCTCCCAGGGCCATGCCCGCACCCCAAGTCGCCCAAAAGCAACCCCTAGGCGGAAGCCGTGTGATTATGGGCGAGATGGATCGGCGGAATCCAACGACGGTCTGCGAAAGATTGGAAGCCGCATTGGAGCGGCTGCGTCGAGGCGTGTACTCATAGGCCGGCGAAGCATTGGAAACGTGGCAAAGCTCTGCCGAGAGGCAGGGTCGCAGGCCAGGCAGTGCCTCATCCGGACCAGGTTGAGATTCGCAGCATCGAGTCCGTGGCATGTGCCCTCAGCATGCGGGTCGCAGGCCGCGTTCGTTCAACCGGACAGACTGCTCCCTCGTGCGTGCAGCCGCGCTATCGCAACCCGTCATAGCTGAGTCAGTGCTGGGCTTTGGAGTCCGAGAATCCGCTCGGAATCGGCAGATCACCTCCGAGGAAGGATCATGCTGTCCTGAACCACGAATCCGCCGCGGGGGCTCATGATTCTGGCCGGCTCGCACCCGCGCTTCCAAGCCGTTCGGCGCAGATCGCTGCGACGCTTTCCTGCAAGGTGGCCACCCGCTCGACCAGCCAGGCCAGCTCCTCGGGGGTGATCTCGTAATGGGGCGAGTACCGGGCATCGACGTACGCGCGGTTGAGGAGGGCAAAGCACCGCCGGGCGAACTTCGTGTCGCGCGGCC
Source organism: Methylobacterium sp. SyP6R (assembly GCF_019216885.1). Classification (NCBI taxonomy): domain Bacteria; kingdom Pseudomonadati; phylum Pseudomonadota; class Alphaproteobacteria; order Hyphomicrobiales; family Methylobacteriaceae; genus Methylobacterium; species Methylobacterium synurae. The sequence continues at coordinate 6,672 of NZ_JAAQRC020000006.1, forward strand.
AGACCGGAATCAGCCGGGCATCGACGCTCTCGGCCTGCGACCGTAGCTTGGTCAGGCGGTGGAGCTTGGGGCTATAGAGCGTGAGGACCAGCAGGACGCAGTGATAGAGCCGCTCCGTAGCCTGGTGCAGCTGGAACGCCGCTTCGGCGAAATTGCCGCGCTTAATGAGAAAACCGGCAGCGGATTTGTAGGCATCGGCGCTTGGGAACCAGTGTTCGAAGTGCCGGGTAGCCTCGGCGCGCTCCTCATCCCGTGAGAGCGGCTTCGGTTCGGCAAAGGGGAAGCCTGCCAGCTCGTGCAGCACGATGCCGTCGCGGGCGATGTCGACGAAGAACGGGCGGCCCTGCGCCAGCTGGTCGTTCACGTCCTGCAACGTGTGAACGATCACGTTCACCGGCGTCGCCAGACGACCGCCCAGGCTCAGCTCCTGAAGCAGACGCTCCTCGGCCTTCTCCCAGGCTTCATATTGCTCGGCGAAACGGGCATCGTTGACCACCACCAGCAGGTCGTAATCCGACAGGTAGCCGCTCCCCCGATCCTCGACCCAGTCGCCGCGCGCGTAGGAGCCAAAGAGGACGAGCTTGAGGATGCGGCCGCGCCGGGCCTTGTCCGACAGCTTGGTCTTCTGCGCGTCCTCAAACTCCTCGAACAGGATCCGCACCGCGTGCTGCAGCTCGCGGCGCTTGCGGTCGGGCAGGTGAGCGAGCCGTTCGGTATCCATTGCATCCTGACCGTTCAGTGCGGTCCCTTCCATCCCGCCGGATCAGGCCCGGTTCGACCCGCCGCCATCACTGGGTTCTCGTCATAGCCGAGCCCAGCGAACCCCGCTCCGGATCGCGACGCCGCCTGCCTTCGATCCATCCCTCAGCGCGGCTCTTTCCCGTACCACGGGCCCGGCGCTGGAGCAGCGATCGGACCCGAGCAGGCTGCGCCCTTCTCGCGGGATCGCGCGCATCGTCAGGCCCGATCCTCTGGCTTGGCCGGGCTCCATTCGGTGAACGCGGTCTTGTCGTGTGGGCGCTGGATCCGGCTCATCAGCTCGTCCAATGCCTCGGCGAACCGCCTCTCCTTGCCTGCCGCCTCGAGCAGCAATCCACCCAGGATGATCTTGCGGCGGGTGTCGCGCTTCCGCTCCTCCTGGGCGGCCCGCGCGTCGAGCTGCTGCAGCTGGTTTTGGGCCTGCGCGAGCCGGGTGCGGGTGGCCTCGGCGGAGGCGGCCTGGGGCGCCGGCATGCGGATCGGTCTCCTGACGAACGGTCACGCTCCTTGCGGTGATATCAGGCACCGACTACCCTGGAAAGGAGTGGAAGGGCGCACTTTAGCATTGCTATCGCAATGCAAGCGCTAACTCGTCCTCCTCTTGCGGCAGGAACGGCCGGGAACGCAGCCGACGTGGCGATCTACCACCTCAGCATCAAGGCCGTGTCGCGGGCCGGTGGGCGTAGTGCCACGGCCGCCGCGGCCTACCGCTCCGCTTGCCTCATTGCCGACGAACGCACCGGCGTGGTTCACGACTACCAGCGCCGTACCGGGGTCGCGGCGAGCTTCATCGTGGCGCCGGACGGAGCGGCCTGGGCGCAGGACCGCGCCGCGCTCTGGAACGCCGTCGAGGCGGCCGAGCGGCGCAAGGACGCCAAGGTCGCCCGCGAGTACCAGGTCGCCCTGCCGCACGAGCTGACCCCCGAGGAACACGCCGGCCTCGTGCGCGACTTCGCCGAGCGGCTGTGCGCCCGCTACGGCGTCGCGGCGGACGTCGCCATTCACGCGCCCGGCCGCGAGGGCGACGAGCGCAACTGGCACGCCCACATCCTGACTACCACCCGGGCCGTGACCGCCGACGGGCTCGGGGCCAAGACCCGGGTTCTCGATGTCGCCACGACGGCCCGGGGCGAGGTCGAGGCGCTGCGGGCGATCTGGGAGGAGCGCGCCAACGAGCACCTCGCGAAGGCCGGCCATGCGGTCGCGATCGACCGACGCTCGCACCTCGATCGCGGCATCGAACTCGCCCCGACCGAGCATGTCGGGGTGCATGCGAGCCAGATGCAGCGGCGTGGCAAAGCCGGAGTCGATCGGCTGGCCTTGGACGCCGGGACCGCGACCCGAAACGCCGCGCTGATCGCACGCCGGCCGGAGGAGGTGCTGCGCATCCTGACCGACGAGAAGGCGGTGTTTAGCCGCCAGGACGTCGCCCGCGCGCTGCACCGCTACGGCGTCGATGAGCCCGACGCCTTCCAGGCCGCGCTCGCCCGGGTGATGGCGGCGGACGCACTCGTGACGCTGCCGGGCGGCGAGCGGAACGGGGACGAACGCTTCACCACGACGGCGATGCTGGCGATCGAAACCGGCATGGCCGAGAGCGCCGATCGGCTGCTCGCCGACCGGAGCTATTCGGTCGGAACGGCGGCGGTCGAGGGGGCGCTTTCGCGCCGTCCGGAGCTGGCCGAGGAGCAGCGCGCGGCGGTGCGCCACGTCACCGGACCGGAGCGGATCACCAGCGTGATCGGGCTCGCCGGCGCGGGCAAATCCACCATGCTCGGCACCGCGCGCGAGGCCTGGGAAGCCGCCGGATACCGGGTGCATGGGGCGGCGCTCGCCGGCAAGGCGGCGGAGGGCCTGGAGGCCTCCTCGGGCATCCCGAGCCGCACCCTGGCGTCCTGGCAATTGGCTTGGGCCAACGAGCGCCATCCGCTCGGGACGGGCGACATCCTGGTGATCGACGAGGCCGGGATGGTGTCCTCGCGCCAGCTCGCGCAGTTCGTCCAGACGGCCGAGCGATCCGGTGCCAAGCTGGTGCTGGTGGGCGATCCCGAGCAGCTGCAGCCGATCGGGCCCGGCGCCGGGTTCCGGGTGCTGTCGGAGCGCACCGGCTTCCTCGAACTCGAGGCGATCCGGCGCCAGCGCACGGCCTGGCAGCGGCAGGCGAGCGTGGCCCTGGGCACGCGCGAGACCCGGGCCGGGCTCGAGGCCTATCGCGAGAACGGGGCGATCCGGTTCACGGCGGACGCGGCGTCGGCGCGCGAGCGCCTGGTGGCGGATTACCTGGCCGATCGCGCGGCCCGTCCGGAGGCGAGCCGGATCGCGCTGGCCCATACCCGGGCGGACGTGCGCGCGCTCAACGACGCGATCCGCGACCGGCTGCGCGCGGCCGGGGAGCTGACGGACGAGGCGGGGTTCGCGACCGGCGCGGCCGGGCGGCTGAGCTTCGCGGCCGGGGACCGGCTGGTGTTCCTGCGCAACGATCGCGGGCTCGGGGTGAAGAACGGCAGCCTCGGCACGGTGACGGACGCGGCCGAGGGGCGGCTGAGCGTGACGCTCGACGACGGGCGGGCGGTGACGGTCGCGCAAGGGGCCTACGACGCGGTGGACCACGGCTACGCGACGACGATCCACAAGAGCCAGGGGGCGACGGTGGACCGGTCGTTCGTGCTGGCCTCGTCGGGGATGGACCGTCACCTGGCCTACGTGGCGCTGACGCGGCACCGGGACGCGGTCGGGCTGTATGCCGGACAGGATGCGTTCCCGGACTTCGCGGCGCTGGCGGGCCGGCTGGGCCGGGGTCGGCTGAAGGCGTCGGTGCTGGACTACCTCGGCGAGCCTCGGGAGGGGGGTGAGCCACGCGCGGAGGTCGCGGCGTCGGAGGCCCGGCCCCTCGCCGATCAGCCCGCACCACCGCAGGCGGTCGAGCCGGGGGAAAGAGCGGCTTCCGTCGCCCCGCGACAGCCGTTCCTGGCCGCCGTTCCCTACGACGAGGCGGCGATCGATGCGGTTCTTCGCAGCCGCGTCGATCCGGCCATCTATCTGAAGCGGGAACTCCAGGTGTTGGGGCTCAGGATCCACAGGGCGGTCAAGGATCACGCGAGCCTCTACAGGGCGATCTACGCCCAGCTTCGCACGCCGAGGACAGGCTACGTCACGCGGATCGATGGGCTCTTGGCCAAGCCCGAGGCCTATGGCGGCCTGCGGGGCCGCAAGGGCTGGTTCGCCCGAGAGGCGGAGAAGGAGGAACGCGAGAGAGCCGAGCGCGCCTATGGGGCCATCAGGGAGGCTGCCATCGAACTCAAGAATGCGTTCTCGGTACTGGTCGACGAAATGCGTCCGCAGGAGGAGCGCTATCGCCGGCGCATCGCGATCGAGGTGCCGGGCTTGTCCCCGGCTGCCGCCGCCGCGCTGATCACGATCGCCCGGACGCCCGACACGGACCCACGGGTCTTCGATGCCGTGGTCGCAAAAGCCGTCGCGACGTCCGGGCAGCGGGCCGAGATCGAGGCGTTCGCGAGCGCCGTCGCGCGCCGGTTCGGGGCGAACAGGTACGGAGCGGATCGGGGCCTCGGACCGTCGCAGGGGCTTACGCGGGAGGAGCAGGAGATCCTGTCCGGCGGCAGGGTCGTCGCCTCCTGCCTCAAGGAGGGCAGCCTGGATCACCTGATCGCCCGGGTCCTGCGCCAGGAGCTGGATCAGCACGTCGACGCGCCGCCGCAGCAGACGGTAGAGCAGGGACGGGACCTCGATCGTGGTCAGGCTCCGGTGCCGGACCCTCTTGGCAAGGGGCGGGAGGGCGGCGAGCCCCGCGCGGAGGTGGCCGCGTCGGAGCCCCGGCTCCCCGCCGCTCAGCCTGCCCCCTTGCCGGCGGTCGAGCTGGGGGAGCGCGCGGCCCCCGTCGCACCGCGAAAGCCGTTCCTGGCGGCCTATCCCTATGACGCGGCGGCGATCGATGCGGCCCTCGACCGTCGCGTCGATCCGGAGCGGGATCTCAAGCAGGACCTCGACATGCTGCGCTACGAGATCCGCATGGCGGTCAAGGAGCCCGCCGGGCTGTTCCGGGCGATCTACGCCGAGCTTCGCACGCCCGTAGATGGCTACGACGACCGGATCGATGGGCTGCTGGCCGACCCCTTGGCCTATGGCGGCCTGCGGGGCCGGAAGGGCTGGTTCGTGCCCACGGCGGAGACGGAGGAACGGGAGAGGGCCGAGCGTGCCTATGCGGGCCTCAGGAGGTCCGCCCTGGACCTCAAGGGCGCGTATTCGTGGGCCTGCGAGCGAGCGCGTCCGGAGGAGGAGCGCTATCGCCAGCGCATCACGATCGAGGTGCCGGGCTTGTCCCCGGCGGCGGCGGCGGCGCTGGGCAAGATCGGGCGGACGTCGATCTACGTGCCGGCCGTGTTCGAGGCGGTGATGGCGGAAGCCGTGGCGCCTCCCGATCAGCGGGCGGAGATCGAGGCCTTCGCGAGGGCTGTGGGGCGCCGGTTCGGCGCCACCGGGGCGATCGGCCATTCGCCGGAGAAAGGCCTCGGTCCGGGGCAGGGGCTGACGAGCGAGGAGCGCGAGATCCTGGCTGGCGGTGGGTTCGTCGCCTCCTACCTCAAGGAGGAGAGCCTGGATCACCTGATCGCCCGTGTCCTACGCCGCGAGCTTGATCAGCGTCTGGATATGCAACCGCAGCAGACTCTGGAGCGGCGTCGGGACCTCGACCGCAGTCGTGATCCCGGTCTCACGCTGTGACTTCCGCAGGCTATGCAGCTACAGCGTTGATTCTGTTTGATAAAGATAAAGCAATTGCGGGATTTTCCTCGTTCCGCAAGCATCCGATGCCTGCACCTGCGCTTTTGATCCATCTTCCGCTGGTTCATGAGGTGGTGTGATACCAACGGTCGTTGAAAACGACCTTTGGTTCCGTTCTCGAATTTTCGCCAAGCCTCTGGCTTGGTGTCGAAAATTCGAGATGGTTCAACGGCACGATGCGTCAGCATCTTGGGCCGTTGGTATGATGAGGTATTTCGCCGGGCTCGACATCTCCCTCAATGATACCGCGCTGTGCGTGGTCAATGAGGTCGGTACTATCATCCGCGAGGGCAAGGCTGGATCGGAGCCGGCCGCCCTGATCGTGTGGCTGGCCGACCTGGGGTGCCCATGGACCGGATCGGTCATGGAGGCCGGCCTGCTCTCGCCCTGGCTGTACGAAGGGCCGCGAGAGGCCGCGTACCCCGCTACCTGCATCGAGACCCGCCGCAGCCGCCAGACAGTGCAAAACTCACAATTTTGCACCTGAGCATTCATGCCTGCCTGTAAAGGAATGGCGAAGCCGGTATTAACTGCTCAGTCCCTCCCTCTCCCCACACTCCTTCATAAATCCCAGACGGTGATAATCCCTCGTAGACTACATCAGATCCTCCGTGATGAAGAATGACAGATCCACCGCCATATCTTCCTCCTATTGTATATGATTCACCGCTATATATTATGTTTTTTCCACCTATTTGATATTTTGCAACATATTTTCCGTTTTCACGTACAATATGAGCTTCACCATAATAAATACTACCATCGGGATTGCGACCCCGCACGAGATAAATCCCATCCTTAAGAGGAGATCCTTCAAATTGCCCCATTACAGTTTTAATACCAGTAAATTTGACTGGAGAAGGTATTAATTTTATTTCTTTATCAGTAATAAAATTAAGTTCGAGAGCGCGATACAGTAGTGATTTTTGCAGCTTTGGGTAAATAATAGCCGCAATATCTGGTCCAGAATTTGCATAAATACATTGAAGGTGACTTAATCTATTCGGTATATCAAGAGTATCTATAAGAACTGGTATTATATAAATTGCTCCCTCTGGTTGCTTCTGTGCAATATCAAGAGCCATTGTAATTTCTTTATGTAAATAGCCGGATTTATTTATACTTAGTGAGTTTATAAATACAAAAATACAGTCTGATTTTTTTACAGCATTACTAATCTCAAGCTCCCAAGGCCGGCCGGCCGGGATACACTCTACATCAAGCCAAGGTGCAAAACCGTCTATACGCATCAAATCAAACATTTCTTTCGATAGAACCTTGTCAATACTAGAATGAGCAAGAAAAGCATTGATTTTAGACGCATCGTTCATAATAAGATCTCCTCCTGAAATGCTATATTTGTCTTCAAGCGTCCATGTTCTATTTACCAGAGACTCAACTTTCAGTCACGTCGGTAGTGGCTGCAGCCTCGGCCCGGTGGTGACGCTTTGGACAAGGCATGCGCGGGTGAGCCGCACAGATCTGATGGAGTAAGACATTATGCTCCCTGCATGGGCGCTCACCAGTCCGTTAGGCGAATGACTGAACTCCTGAAGGGCGTCCCCTACGGGCCGCGCCCTACTCGCCGCCTGCGGCGGCTCACCGAACCCGCTGCGCGGTTTCGGCCCTGCGGGTGACGGTCGACTGACGCGACACAAGGCGGCCTGCGGCCAAGTTTGCTTAGTGGGGGCCAGCCGCCCGAACCGGCCTCAAGGCCGCAAGGGCCTTGACCCCGGCCCGGTAGCTTGGCGCTGGGCTGCCGGCGGCTTCGAAGCCCTTGAAGGCGCTACGCCGCCTCTCCGGATCCTGCTCGCGCTCGCATAAGGGGGGCGTATGGAACTAGGAAAGTCACACACGAGATGAGGAGCCATTGCCATCCATCCTCATCGATACCATTGAGCGGTGATGTGACACCGGCGAATTGCAGCCTTTGTGCCTTTGCGGATTGTGCCACCGTAAAGCGCTCGCTTCACCGGTGGTGCTCGTTGGTCGAATGTGATAAGATACCAATAGATAGGTGATTTATGGCAACGCTTCCTACCCCTCAAGAGAACGGAAGACTCGTTCTCGAAATCTATGCACATTTCGGCAGCCAGCCCGGGCATGCTCTTCGCGCCAATAATTTTGTGGCTGTCGCTGCACGTCGACGCATCCCCGTATCCAATGTCCAACGTGGTTTGGAATATGCTCTCGGTGAGGGCTGGATTGAGGAAGGGCCCAATGGATCTCTTCGCCTTACCGAGTTGGGGTTTCGTGAAATGCCAGAGATTATATAGGCATTGCATCACATGACAGAGCGCAAATCTGACATTAGTCCTGAGCATTTTTCTTGGTTAGTGTCTGTCCGGGATCATGCTGATTGTTGGCAGAGTTTTCTGAGCATGATGCGGATGGAAGCAAGGCGCAGGAAAGCCAGCGCCTTGCGGGTGCGGCACTCCCAATCCTTCGCCAGCCGCCGGCAGCGATTGAGCCAACCAATCGTCCGCTCCACGATCCAGCGCTTGGGCAGGACCTCGAACCCGACCGCCTGATCCGACCGCTTGACGATTTCCACCGTCACAGACCGGCAGACCCGTTCCAACGCCTCCCGGAACACCGGCCCCTGGTAGCCGCCATCTGCATACAGCTTCAGCAGGAACGGGTAGAGACTAAACAGCGTCGCCATGACCCATACGCCGCCATCACGATCCTGCACGTCGGCCGGATGCACCAGAGCATGCATCAGCAGACCTTGCGTATCGACGAGGAGATGGCGCTTCTTGCCTTTGATCTTCTTGCCCGCATCATAGCCGGACGGGTCGATCGTGCGCCCCCTTTTTCCGCGCTCTTGACGCTCTGGCTGTCAATGATCGCTGCCGTTGGGCTGGCCTCACGTCCTGCCTGTTCGCGGCAGAGAACGTAGAGGGTGTGATGGATGCGCAGGAGAGTTCCGTCGTAATCCCATAGATCGAAGTAGCCATGCACCGTCGAGCGAGGCGGTAGATCTTTTGGGATAGCGCGCCATTGGCACCCCGTTCCAAGGACATACATCAAGCCGTTGACCACCTCGCGCAGATCAACCGTTCGTTTGTTTCCCCCGCGTCGAGCCGGCGGGAGAAGGGGAGCAACAAGCGCCCATTCCTCATCCGTCAAATCAGTGGGATAGCGAAGCTTGCTGCGGTCGTACCGCTGGCGGTTCTCAGGCGTCCACATCGCTCAAGCATACGCCTGTCGGCGCGAACCGCAACGCGCTCCGAAAAAACAAATTCTTCCCGGACAGACTCTCAGTAGAAGGCCGCTCTGCTAACCAGAAAAGTACTCTTGAACTGTATCGTTTAATCCATGATAATGAGGATCAGTTAAATCGGAATGTTGAGCAATATGAGGCTGCCAAAGAACTAACTGGGGTGGCATTTTCTTTATGGAGAGCTGTATTTCTAAGTGATACAACTGAAGAGTTTAAAAATAAATTTGCAGACTTAAATAAATTTCTTATCAGTCTAATATCTGATAACACAGTTTTGTATATAACTGACAAAAACTCGCGAAATTGGTCTTTTCATTATTATCTAGAAAATGCAAACTCTCGACTGAGAAAAATTGCAGATGGCGACTTGCAATTGGTTGACAAAAAAGAACTTGATACACCAACCAAATCAGATAAAGAAGAATGGATTTCTGCTCAAAAAACATTAGATTTAGCAATAGAAAGACTTGCAAGCAATCTTAATAGTTCAAAATAAAATCTTATATCATAATACATAAAACGAATTATCAAAATAAAAATTTATCTTATTTTGAGGCAATAATGAAATCGATACTATCAATGTTTTGATAGTATCGATTTCATGAATACATAATCAGAGAAATTTTATATTCATGCGAGGCTTACTGGTGTATTCGGTCCAATGAAGCCTGCCCTACTGGAACGGTCCAGATCGGCATGCCTTGGGTCCACATGAGTGGGATCTCAGATTGGAAAGTGCTGTTGTCCGGCTTCTGAGACCCGTCTGGACCGGCTATGCGCTCTCGGCATGTCCGCGTGGGTATACCTCTGCGGTCAAAACCGTGTGGTGATCTCGGTGAGCCAAGCCGGTGAGGCATCAACCAGTGCCGTCTCCAGCCGCTTGTCATAACCCGAGAGGATCAGCACGCCTGCCAGAACGAGCAGGACGCCGAACGCCTGTTTGACGGGACCGCTGGCCGAGCGCATTCGATCCCGCCAGCGCATCAGCGCTTCCCGGGACAGGAACCCGAGCAGCAGCAGCGGTAGCGCTGCCCCGAACCCAAACGCGAGCATCGTCACGGCCACTGACGGCAAGTTGCTGGCATTCGCTGCCGCGAGTGACGCCGCGCCGAGCGTCGGCCCGACACAGGGACTCCACACGGCGCCGAGCAACAGGCCAACCCCAAATTGGCCGATCCACCCCTCTGTCGAGAACCCGCCGAACCTGTTCTCGGTCCAGGCACCGATCGGGCTGGCAGCCAGGGCAAAGCGGGCCTGGAAAGCTGGCACAAGCAGAACGGCCCCGATGATCACCAGCAGGATTGCAGCGGTGGTGCGGAAGAGACTTGCATCCAGGCCCACGGCAAATCCGACCGTGGCGACAAGAATGCCGATTGCTGTGAACGAGATCGCGAGACCACAGCTAAGTGCCAGTGGTCCGAGGCGGTGCTGCGAGGCTGCCGCTCCAATCACAATCGGCAGGAGCGGCAGGACACAGGGGGACAGGATCGAGAGGATGCCCGCGATGAACGCGAAGCCGACCGTCGCGAGCATGGATCAGCTCCTAGATGGACTTGTCGAGTTGCGCCGCGATGGCAGCCTTGTCGGTCACGCCCGTGGAGCGGCCGACCTCCTTGCCGCCCTTGTATGAGATCAGCGTGCTCTGCATCCGCACGCCAAGCTCCTTCAGCGCGTCCTTCTGGCTATCGAAGTCGACATGCAGGATTGTCATCTTGGCAAACCGGGGATCAGCAAGCAGCTCGGACAGAATTGGCTTCTGCGCCTTGCAGGTCGGGCACCACGGAGCGGTCACGTCAACCAGGATTGGCCCACCGGCCTTCTTGGCTGCTTCAAAGGCAGCCGGTGTGAACTCCTTGGTCTCAGCCGCCTGCGCCATGGTAATGAGAGGCAGTGTCGGCAGGGCGACGGGCAGCGCGAGCGCGAGCGCGCAGGCGAGAAAGACCGAACGACGCAGCATGGAATAGCTCCTCCGCAAGGCCGTGTATGGCTGGCCTGAGTCATCTCCTTCGCTACGGCCAGGGCGCGTATTACAGCGCCGCGCCGGATTTTTTTGGCTAGCACTGGTAACGTAGGGGCGCGACCCCGCGTAGGGGTGAGCAGTTGACACTCAGCGAGCCAGATCTGACCGCCGCGATGACGGCGGCCCTGAACGGCAGGGCCGAAGCCTATCAAGTGGCGCTGAGCGCCATCGCGGCGCTCGTGAGGACGCGGGTTCGGCGACGGGTCAGCGGCGACTTTGCCGATGTGGAAGATATCGTGCAGGAAACCTTGCTCAGCATTCATCTGAAGCGCGGCACATGGGACCCATCGCGTCCGCTCATTCCATGGGTGCATGCTATTGCTGATCATAAGTTGATCGACTGGATGCGCCGCAGAGGACGGCACAACCGGCTGATCGCCAACGGCATCGACTTTGAAACCCTGGCTGAGACTACACCAATGCCTGAGCAGGATCTGGTTGGTGTCGATCTCGAACGCCACCTCGCCATGCTATCTCCCCGTGAGCAGCATGTGGTCCGTGGGCTAGCGGTCGAAGGTCTCTCTGTTCGCGACGTAGCGACGGCCCTCGACATGCAGGAGGGGGCAGTTCGTGTCGCACTTCATCGTGGACTCAAGCGGCTTGCAGCGGCGGCCCGGCAGGAAGATCGGTCATGAGGACGCCCGAACTCATCGCTCTGCTCGCCGCTGATATTCGACCCGCGAGACCCATCGGCAGGTCATTGCTGATCGCAGGGCTTGGTGGGGGTATCGCTGCCGGCCTGCTGTTCGTCGCGCTGGTGGGCGTCCGAAGCGATCTGCCAGGTGCGCTCGCTAACCCCTGGGTCGCGTTCAAATTTCTGTTTACCGCAGTGATGGTGGTTACTGCCCTGATAGGGGCAACACGGCTTTTGCGGCCGGAGCCTACAGCCTTGCCGGTAAAGCTCTTGCTTGTGCCGATGGTGCTGCTCGCAGCAGCCACCGCCGTGGACGCAGTTGTAACGCCGCGAGCGCTGTGGGCGCGGGCCGCAACAGGGATCTCGCCGCTCACCTGTCTTGCGATGATCATCATGACATCTCTTCTGCCTGTTTTCAGCTTGCTGTGGGCCGCGCGGGCAGGTGCACCCCGGTATCCTGGCAAGGCTGGCGCGGCTGCGGGCTTGGCTGGCAGCGCAATGGGCGCATGGATCTTTGCGCTGTATTGTCCAAACGATTCAGCCTTATTTGTCGCTGTATGGTATGTCATAGCCATGATTATCGTTGCTGTTTGTGCATCTATTATTGGTATTAGATTAATAAAATGGTAGCGTATAAGCAAAATATGACTTGTATAGCGCATCGTCATATTATTAATATACATACACACGAATTACATCGTGGTCCGTTCGATATTCCGGTCGTCCATAGGGGTATACCCTTGCGGACATAATACACCCTGTATAGCTGATCAAGCTGCCGGTCGCATTGATGGCAAGGCAGGCTGTCTAATACTGAGTTCGGGCGCATCCTTGCTTAGACGCGCCCTAATTTGCGCGCGATGCGTCAGGTCGGAATAGGCGTGCAGTTCTCGTCTAAGTCCTTGCCAATCCCACCGCCAATGGGAGTACTTACGTGGACATGTCCCCTAATACAGCATTGACCTGCTGGGCGCTCGTAGACAGATGCCGTCACCTTAACTGGACCAAAATCCTGGTCATAAATCTGCTGTTCACCACCCTCCGGGAAATTAAAATCACGACCGTCGATTTGGTAAGTATTGCCGAGAGCAGACACCTCCAGCTTTACACTACCAGCCACGTTACGATTTGCCTCGCGACGCACATTCGAGAAGCGAACGGAAATGTCCAAAGCCATATCCTGATAATCCTTCTAGTGCGGTGACGCTCTAAAGTAGCGCCTTACGCCGATAATTAAGGCACAATCCAGGCATTCATTACAAGTTGATACGTGCTATTTTTATAGACGATATGATATTATCAATGAGTTGTAACCCAACAGGCGTAATGCAGTGCACAAAAATAGAAGAGATCATTCTCACTGTTGATTTCTTCATCAACCCGAGCGAACGTCTTGCCTGCATCTGCTCCCTTCGTGCCCTCGTGCGACGCCTTACCGCCCGCGTGGGATCATTCTTGCCGATCGCCTCTGGCAGGCCGTGACGGACGAGTCGGCCCTTGCGCCTGCCCTCGCGGCCCTTAACGCGCTCGAGCTAGTAGACCGACGCCGCATCCTTGCATCGTACGCCGCCGTCATGGCGTAGCGCTGATCACGGCGATCCGCGCGTAAGCCCACCCGCGCACGCGAGTTCGCCCCAAGGGCTCGCTTCGCTATCCAGCCACCAAAACCGCGTTCTCACACAGCCTGCACCCGTAGAGGACCGCAGCGCGGCGCTCCGAGGTCTGTTCGTTATTACGGCCGTCCATAGGGGCATGCCGCAGTGGACACTGCCACGGCCTGCCAAATACGTCCGCAAGGGTCGGAAGACTCAACGGACAGGCATTCAAACGGACATCACCCGAGCGGACAGCGCCCCGCAGCCCCAGCGCCGGTCACTTGGCCGGCCGCTGCCATCCGGTCCGCTCGAGCGTGTCGATCAGCGTCGAGCGGGCGATCTTGAATGACCGACAGACCGAGGCCTTGCTGGCGCCGCCGTCGAGCGCCGCCGTGATCTGCTCGAGCTGCTCACCGCCGATCGCCGGCGGCCGGCCGCCGCGGCGCCCTCGGCGTTTGGCTGCTGCGAGACCGGCGATCACACGTTCCCGGGTGAGTTGGCGCTCGAATTGCGCGAGTGCCCCGAACAGCGAGAATAGCAGCTCGCCATGCGGCGTCGCGGTGTCCATCGCCTCGGTAAGCGAACGGAAGGCTACTCCGCGCTTCCGCAGGTCGCCCATGACCTCCAGGAGGTGTGGGAGGCTGCGGCCGAGCCGATCGAGCTTCCACACCACGAGGGTGTCGCCCGCCTTGAGGTAGGCGAGGCAGGCCTTCAGCCCCGGCCGATCGTCCCGGGATCCGGAGGCATGATCCTGGTAGAAATGCCGATCATCGACGCCGGCGGCCATCAGTGCGTCGCGCTGCAGGTCGACCGATTGGCGCTCGTCGGCAGTCGACACCCGCATGTACCCGACCAGCATGTACGGAAAACCCCCCAGACCGCGTTTCCGCACATAGTATCAATCCGACAGGGTTTGTCGAACATTTTCCTCGTCGAGGGCTGGCGCGCCGCTGGAGGGGCGCGGCCCCTGTCGGCAAACACATGTTTTCCGTACAGCCGAGCCTGATGGGCAGAATGACCGCATGGGGTGGAAAGCAGCCTTTCACGCGTTCAAGCTGGTTGGATTTTTATGCTAGGCCGCTCGAGCGAGATCCCCTTCGATTGCGGCAAGCACCCGCTCCAGCGCGGCGAAACACGTCGGGTCGAATGCCGCGCCGAGGTCCGCGCGCATGATGCCCAACGCCTTCTCCAAGGGCATGGCCGCCCGGTAGGGCCGGTTGGCAGTCAGGGCGTCGAAGACGTCGGCGACTGAGACGATGCGGGTCTCAGGGGCGATCTCGTCGCCCATCAGCCCACGCGGATAGCCCTTGCCGTCCAGCCGCTCGTGATGTCCACCGCCAATGTATGCCATCTCTTGGAATACCGGGACTCGGGTCAGAATGGTCTCGGACAGAGCCGCGTGATTGCGCATGTCCTGCCACTCCGCTTCGTCCAGCTTGCCATTCTTGTCGAGGATGGCGTTCGAGACCCCGAGCTTGCCGACGTCGTGCAGGAGGGCGGCCCGCTTCAGCCAGCGGCGACGCTCCGACGTGTAGCCGAGTTCAGCCGCGATCATATCGGCGTAGACCGCGACCCGCTCCGAATGGCCGGAGGTGAAGGGGCTCTTGGCATCAATGATCTGGGCGAAGGCGCGGGCGATATCATCGAGATACTCCTCGTCCACGATGATCGGGCTGACCGGCGCCAGCGCGAGCACCGCCGCCTCGACCCCTTCTGAGGCCAGTGTCTGCCAGAAGCTTGGGTCGGTGGCGACCCCCTCAAAGCAGGCGACAACCTGAGGATCGAACCACGTGCCCGAGCGCGCACGCACCTCGGCCATTGCAGCGGCGGGGCCGGCTGCGGTGTGGAACACGTCTACCACTTGCGCGAGGAGGGCGATGCGGGCGTAGAGCGGGATTGCAGGGCCCGCGAGACGGTCCGGCCGGCCGGTACCGTTCCAGTGCTCGTCTAAGGCGTGAATGGCTTCGCAGACGCTTGCCGGGAAGCGGAGCTGGCGGGCGATCTGCGCCCCGCGCTGGCAACGTGTCTGGATGAGGTCGTCGACGATGGCCCCACCGTTCTGCAGGATGTTGAGCACAGCGCGGAACCGTTCGGCCAAGCCCGCCTTCAACCCAGTATGGGAGAAGACGAAGCCGAGTACCTTGGGTAGGCTGTCACTGACCGTCTTGAAGTCACGCTTGAAACTGAGATCATCGGACAGATATAGCTCGCAGATGCGCGCGGCGTTGCTGGAGCAGCCCAGGTCCTTCAGCATGACCGTGTGGTAGAGTTCCCATAACTGCAGGTCAGGCAGTCGCATCTTCTTGCCGATATGGAAGCCGATCCAAGTCGCACGTACGCAATGCCCAACTGGCTGACCTTCTGTTAGATCGAGCGCCTGGCTGAGCGCACCGAGAACATCGGCGAGCTGAACTGTCATCGGCTGCTCGCCACCACCTGATACGACCCGCATCACTGCCGTCCAGCCTTCCACCTCATCGGTGCGAGACTGCCTGCAGAACCTGAGCAAAGTGTTGTGCGCAGTTGCGGTTGAAGGCAGCAAGGCGGTCGCACTCGATAATGGTGCTGGCTGGAGGACCTGCATCTGGCGAGCTTTCACGACGCCGTTGAACGAGGTGCTGATGGTTAGCGCCAGCCGTTCAGTGATGGACCCCGTACCTTGAGGCTCCAACTGCCGCTGAGGGTCGTAAGCAGCCCCATGAAGTGCCCGTCAGAAGCCAGCCGGCGATCTCGGATGTCGGAAAACACTTGTTTG